>JAKQHE010000100.1 GCA_029573155.1 bacterium | reverse complement strand
CTTGGCGATAAGTCGCTCGGCGCGGTGCGGCTCATGGAGGAGGAGGGGGCGTGGGCGATAGCGCTGGTCAACGAGAGCGTCATCGTGCAGGACGACCGTTCCTATTCACTGCCGGTCGATTGGCGCACCGGTCGATCGCCGGACACGAACCTCGCCGTCCTCGTCATCGATCGCTCGGCGGTCACCGCCCGGATGCTCGCCTACGGCCTGTTCATCGCAGGGCCGGATGATCGCTCCGCCTTCGACGCGGCATTCCCGCAGGTCCCCTATGTGGTCACGGCCCGCCGCGATACGCCGGTGACACGGGAGGCCGAATATCCCCGACCGGTCGCCGAATACCTGACGAAACTACTCAAGACGGGCGCTCCGATGACGATGCCCGAGATACTGACCGCCGTCGATCGCTTCGGACGGAAGCACAAGCCGCCCGCCGATGCCCCGAAGGTCAAAGTGACGATACCCTATGTCGAGCGGACCGCCGAACTGTTCGTGCCGCCGGTCACCAAGGACCGTTTCGTGAGCAAAGAGGACATCGAAAAAGCGCGCGTTAAACAGCGCCAGCGCGCCGCCGACAGCGACCCGTTCAAGAAGTGGGCGAAAGAGCGCCCCGACGACGACCAGCCGCGACCATGAGCCAACCGCTCGCGACCAGCCTGCGCCCGAAAGACCTCGACGAAGTGGTGGGGCAGGGGCATATCACCAAACTCATCTCCTCGTTCCTCGCGCAGGGGTTCCTCCCCTCGATGATATTTTACGGGCCGCCGGGGACCGGCAAGACGACGGTCGCCCGGATCGCCGCCGAACTGTTCAAGGCGAAGATCTATTACTTTTCGGGGGTCAAGGATTCGACCGTCGAGATAAAGAAGCGGGTCTACACCGAGAAGGGGACGCTCTTCGCCCAGCGACAGATGGTGTTCGTCGACGAGTTGCACCGGTTCAACAAGGCGCAGCAGGACATATTCCTCCCGATGATAGAGGAGGGGGGCGTCATCTTCATCGGCGCGACGACCGAGAACCCGTCGTTCTATGTCAACAACGCGCTCCTATCGCGGACCCGCTCGATGCGCTTCGAGCCGATCGGGGTGCCCGACACCGTCGCGGTACTCAAGCGGGGACTCGCGCAACTCAAGACGACGGCCGACGACAAGACGCTTGCCGCCATCGCCGATGAATCGCAGGGCGACCTGCGGATAGCGCTCTCCATCCTCGAATCGGCCTTCTACCTTTCCGAGTCGAAGGAGATCGCGTGGGAAACGGCACGCAAGGTGCTGCTGAACCCCGACAAGTACGATAAAAAAGGCGATTACCACTACCGCATCATATCGGCCTTCATTAAGAGTCTGCGCGGCTCAGACCCCGACGCGGCGCTCTATTACCTCGTCCGGATGCTCGACGCGGGCGACGACCCGCTCTTCCTCCTGCGCCGGATGATCATTTTCGCCTCGGAAGACATCGGGAACGCCGATCCGCGCGCGCTGGAACTCGCCGTCGCGGCGCTTCACGCCTTCCGCCATATCGGTCTGCCGGAAGGGGAACTCACCCTCGCGCAGTGCGTGACCTACCTCGCCACCGCGCCGAAATCGAACGCATCCTACATGGCCATCAAAAAAGCGAAGGACTTCGTCCGCGACCATCCCGACCTGAAGCCGCCGCAATACCTCGTCAATTCGACCTCGCTCGCACCGGAAGAGGAAGAGGGCGACTACAAATATCCCCACGACTTCCCCGGCCACTGGGTCGATGTCCGCTATTTCCCGGAAGGCGCCGATCCGCAAAGATTCTACGACCCCACCGACATCGGCTACGAAGGGAAACTCAAGACCTACTGGGACAAACTCAAAAAGGCGGTCCGGGAAGGGAAGAAGATGCCGGTGGAGTGATCCTTACTCGCTCGTCATCCGCAACACCTTCAGCGCTGAGAGATTGACGCGGTTGAGTCCGTCCGTGCCGCCGCCGGCGCCGCCGTAGGGCTCGAAGTGGGCGAAGTAGGACATATTCATCCCGTCGCGCATCACGAAGGAGTAACTCTTGCCGCTTTCGAGAAAGACCGGCAGGAACGACGAGTTCCCCCAGCGCTCCCAGTCGTTCGCGCCGAGGTGGGGCATCACGACCGGGCCGCTCGTGACGAGGACGAGGCCGTCAGTATCGTACACATCGATGAACTTCTGGCACGCGGTGATGCCGGTGTCTATCGGACGGCCGTTGCCGTACTCCACCTGCAGATAGTACTGCCCGGTGTAGGTCGGGGCGAACGGGGAGGTAGTGGTGAGCGTCTGTGTCGGCGTCCCCCAGTCGCTGAAGTGGGTCTTCCCGTGATCGGTGGCCAGCACTTCTCCCGACGACCCGGTGAGGGCGGCGGCGGCGATCGTCGTTATCCGCTCGTAGGAGTCGCCCCAGAAGCATTGCGGGTTCGAGGGGAACGAATGGTGCCCGGCGGGGAGATAGCGTTGCGAGACGCTGTAACAGCAGGTCTTGGCTGAAAGACACAAGGTATCGGCGTCGCTCCACGAGGTCGCGGTGACATTCTCGGCGACCATCTCGCCGTTGCGGTAGACGGTGAAGGCGGTGTCGGTCTCCGGTTCGCCATTGCGCGAAAGGGTGAGCGTTATATGGCCGCCGACCGACGATATGCCGGTGACGAGCGGTTCTCTCGGCGCGAAAAGGGTACGCGGCTCGGTGTCGGGCAGTACCGTCGCGGTGTTCACGCCGGCATGGTGGCGGCTGATATCTATCTCGAAAAGGTTCTCGTCATCGAGATCGCCTTCGGCCGCCGAAGGGTCGTTCAGGAGCGTCCCGTTGAGTTTCACGGTCTCGGCGGTGTAATAGCCGTCATTCGCGTCACCGATGGGGGGAAGCGTGATGTCGATGGTGACCTTTTTACCGCGATAGGGGATATCGTAGAGGATGAACCGGTCGCCTTTCACGAAAAAGTCGTTACGGGCCGCGCGCGGCAGGGAGGGGGTCACCGCTATGCCGTACATCTCGGCGTCAAAACCGGCGAGCGTCCGCACGACGAGCGACACGAACCCGGCGACCGACCACAGTTGCCGTCGTGAGTTGACCACGGGACCCGAATAGTCGCCATCCTCGTAATCGTTGGCAAGCGTCGTGAACTCGAAGTTCTCCATGTTCGAGAGATTGAACGCGGCGCCGAACATGAGTGTCCGGACAGCGCGCCAAAGCGCATCGGCGTTGGCGGTGTTCCGCGCCGCCTGTGCATAGAGCGCCGTCACGAAGGGCCAGATGGCGCGGTTGTGGTAGATGGGGGTCCACGGTTGCTGCGGCCAGATCACCGGCGCTCCGGCGTCGGTGTGGGGCCAGAACGCTATCTGCCCGACGGTGGTCCCCGTATCGAAGATCGTGTCGCTCCACTGCGCGAGGAGGGCCGTGGCGAGCAGGTCGTGACGCGGAAGCGGCGCATCGTTGAGTTCGGTCAGTTTCATTGCGCTCATGAGCGTCTGCGTCGTTCCGGGCGCGAAGCGAGCGGCGATGGCGGCCCGCAGGTCGTCGGTCCATGCGGTGTAGCGTGTCTGATCGGCGCTTTCCCCGGCCATGAAGGCGAGTTCGGCCGCTATCCGGAGGGCGCGGTAATGGAGTTGGTTGGTCGAAAGCGACTTCGACATGCCGATATGGACCGTGTCGTTCGCGGTCCATGCGGGGTAGGTCTGTTCGCGCCAGTCGAGGAACGAGGTCTCGCCGCGGTACAGGCCGTCGTGCGGGTCGTACGCCACCGATCGGTCGGTCTCGACGGTGTTCTTGAGCGCCGCGTAGGCGTCGGTGAGGAAAGCGGCTCGGTCGGCGTCGCTCAGGTATTTGAGCGTTTCGTAGGCGCCGAGCGCCCAGACCACGCGGTCGGTCGATACCGGCCACGAGCCGCCGGAGCCGGTGTCCTGCACTATCTGCGGCGCGCCGCCGCCCAGCGTCGCCTTTTTGTCGGACAGTTTGAAGAGCAGGGAGTTCATCGTCCGCACCGGATCGACGAGGGCGAGCCCGAGATAGGCGGCGTAGGCGGTGTCGCGGGTCCAGACATAGGGCCATTTCTCGCCGGTGACAAAGCAGTCGCACGCCATCGGCTGACCGCCGTTGAACGAGCCGTCGGTTATCTCCGAAACGCTGTTCTGCCGGGCCTCCTGTAGCGCGAGAGCGAAGAGGGCGTCGAACATGAGGTGGCCGCTCCGCAGGCGCATCTGTCCCGGTTCCTCGACGATGGTCACCTTCTTGTCGGGCGGATAGTTGTCGCGGAGCGTGTTGTCGGTCGAAAGTTCATAGGTACGGTAGGTGTCGACGGTGGCGGTGACCCACGCGGTGATGCCGTTCCACGATATCGAGGCGGTGGTGACTATCTCGTCGATATCGGTGTCATCATCGGGAATAGGGGCATCTGCATCGTCCAAAAGATCGTCCGGCAGGTCGGACATGTCGGGTAGCGGATCGTCCCCGTCGGTCAGTTCGTCGCTTTCGTCTTTTATGTCGCTTTCATCCTTTTCCCCCGTTTCATCGTCGTCCGGCTCCTCTCCTGCGAGATCCCAGTCGGGCCACGAAGCGTTGTCCTGAGGCGCGCTTTTGCCGCCGTCGCAGGCGATGACCATAAGAAAAAGTATCGGGAGCAACGGAAAAAAAGAACGCATGGGGTACCTCCGGTAGAATGACCGCACCATAGTACCGGCAAACGGGACAGGTTGCAATAGAAAAAAATGTAAATAAGATGTGCGCATGGAACTGAAGAGAGAACATTTCAGAGAGGGCCTCCTCCGTTTCGCGTTGGAACTGACGCTCATCTACCTGTTACCGGTCATCGCGCTCAAACTGTTGTTCCCGGGACGCGAGTTCTCCCGCCATTTCAAGGAGATCATGGCCTTTTTCGTCTGTTGGTCGGCGGCGGCGGGATATTATGCCCACCGGCGCGGGTTCTCGTGGAAGGATATGGGCTTCACCGCGCAGGGCTTGCCCCGTTCGCTCCTGTACAACCTGCTGCTCATGGCGATCGCGGCGGGGGTCATAGTCCTCATCGCCGGTCCGCGGCTGTTCGATGCCCCGCGTATGCCCCGCGCCACCCACTGGTTCCCGCTCTTTTACATCTTTCTCTCGTGTCCGGCACAGGAGTTCCTGTACCGCGGACTCCTGTTCGGGCTCATGGAACGGGCCGGCCTTCGTCATCCGGCGCTCCTGATACTGCTCACGGCGGCGACCTACGCGTCGATGCATATCCTTTTCCACAAGCCGCTCATCGTGCCGCTGACCTTCGCGATAGGGTTGGTATGGGGGGCTCTCTACTGGCGGGTGCGGAATCTTTGGGGACTCATCGCGGCGCACATCGCGCTGGGGTTCCTTTCGATGGCGGCGGGGCTCGCGTGATTTTTATATTTGCCACGACGGGAAAAGCGACTATAATCGCCCCGGCTTGTACGGATGGAGGAGAGAGATGGGTCGTTTTCTGATAGTTCCGGCGTTGCTGGCCGCATTCCTGCTGTCGCCATTTTACGCCCGGGCCGAGGACACCACCGAACAGAATAGGGACGATATCGTGTTGAAAGGGGCCGAACGGGTCCACCCGTATCTCTGGCATGGCGCCGGGGTCGCCGGCATGGGCGGTCTCCTGCTGATACTCGGCGTCACCTTCAACGCGCTCGCCGACCGAGAGTACGACACCTACCGCGACATGTTGACCGATGAGCGTATCACGGCCGCCATCAACGCGGGCGAGAAGAAGGAGACCTACCTTACCCGCGTGAACGATCACCTCAACGAGGGGAAGGAATATGCCGCGACCCGCACCGCACTCTATATATCGGGCGGTATACTGGCGCTGACCGGCTCGGTGCTCATGCTCCTTACCGAGGAGAAAAGGGATGATACCGCGAAATTCACTGCGTCATTCGACAGCAATGGCGTCTACGCCGCCCTGAGCCTCTCGTTCTGACGATGTCCTCCCTGCTTATCCGGACATGCCTGTTCTTCCTTTCGTTCCCCGGCTTGAGCCGTTTCTATGGTCGCCTCGTCCGCATCGAGCGGCCCCGATGGTTGGTCCGCTGGGTGATACGGCTCTTCGCGCGCCGTTACCGCATATCAATGAACGATTTCACGGGGGAGTTCGGCGACTATGCGAGTCTTTCCGCCTTCTTCACCCGCCCGCTCGATCCGGCAAAACGGCCGATGCCCGCCGACGACCGGCACATCCTCGCTCCCGCCGACAGCGTGCTCAGCGTCTGTGAAACGGTTCGTGACGACCGGGCGACGCAGGTGAAGGGACGCCAGTACCGTCTGACCGGACTGGTGGGGGAGCCCTTTGATCTCTCGCGGGGCTGGCGGGTCGCGGTGTTTTACCTCTCGCCGCACGATTACCACCGGTTCCATCTGCCGATGGCGGCGACGGTCATCGCGGCGCGACGCGATGGCGGATCGCTCTATCCGGTCAATCTTCTCTCTGTGAGCAATATCCCCGACCTTTTCATCCGCAACGAGCGGGTGACGCTCAAATGCGAGACGGCGGGCGAGGTCTGGTACTATGTCGCGGTGGGCGCGACCTTCGTCGGGGCCGTCTCGACGGTCGCGGGCGTCATCCCGACGGCGGGCTCGTGGTATCCGGTGGGTCGGGAACTGCCCCAGTCGGCCGAAACGGGCCGGTTCGACATGGGGTCGACCATCGTGACGCTCATCCCGGTGGCGCTGGCGGGAGAACCGCTCGTCGCCGAGGGGGAAAAGGTCCGGACGGGTGACCGCATCTGGGAACGGAGGGGCGGGTAGCCATGCATCCCGACGACACCTCGCGACTCCGCAGGTATCTCGATTTCGTCAAGATAGAAAAACGACTGTCCCGCAACAGCGTAGCCGCTTACGAGAACGATCTTTCCCAGTTCTTCGCCCATCTCGACACCGCGGGGAAGGACCTCGCCGCGACCGATCACCTGACGCTCACCGACTATCTGATCGAGATATCGAAGGATCTGAGACTCAAGGACCGGTCGCTCGCCCGCAAGATATCGGCGATCCGCGGGTTCCTCCGCTTCCTGCTCGAACGGGAGGGGGCGCCGGTCACCCCGCTTATCGAGGCGATGGAGCCGGTCAAACTGGCGCGCACCCTGCCGGTGTTCCTCTCGCCCGACGAGATGCAGGGGCTCCTGAACGCCATCGACACCTCGACCGAACAGGGGTTCCGCGACCGGACGATGTTCGAACTGTTCTATTCGTCGGGCCTGCGGGTGTCGGAACTGGT
>JAKQHE010000096.1 GCA_029573155.1 bacterium | reverse complement strand
GAACAGCGCATCGTGCGCCTTTTGCGGGAATGCGGCGTGCCCCGCCGTGCCGGTGAAGGCTATGTCGACCTCGCGCGGCATCGCGAACAGGACGCCCGTCCGCGTCGCTGCCTCGCCGAGCAGGTGTTCATCGGTGACATGGAGCGCGAAGGCCGCCCGGACGGCGTATCCGTCGAAGAGTCCCGCATCGAGCATCCGTTTCGCGCCGCCCGCCCCCTCTTCGCCCGGCTGAAAGACGAACAAAACATTGCGATCGGGCCCGTGTGCGACAACCCGTGCGACGAGCGCGGCGAGTACGGTCATGTGGACATCGTGGCCGCAGGCGTGCATGAGACCCGGTCGTTTCGAGACGACCGGATGCGTCGGGTCCTCGGTGAGCGGCAGGGCATCCATATCGGCACGGAACAGGAGGAACGGCTCCCGCGTATCGGCGCCCCGGTACTCGACGATCAGCGCCGTCTCGAGACACCGGATGATGCGGAACCGGCGGTCGCCCGCGACGGTCGCAGTGACGAACCGCTCAAGTATATCGCGCGTGGCGATCTCCTGAAAAGCAAGTTCCGGGTGCTCGTGCAATTCCCTTCGGAGGGTGATGAGCGCGGCATCTACAGGCATGGCTTTCCTCCATCGGTCATCGTGACCGTTGGCCCTACCATACCCTGAAAGGACGCGCGACACAAGAAAGTCGGCGCGATCATTTCTTCGTCGCGTCCCTTTTCTTCGTTTCTTCGTGGTAGGACCAGATGAGATACGCCAACAACGCGCTGAGACCCACGGCGAGCAGGGCGGCGAGCACGGCGGTGAAAAGCCCGGTGGCCGAGAACGCGATGTATATGCAGCCGGTGTCGGCGACGAGGAGCGCGACATAATCCCACGGAAAACCTCTTTCGGGGATATCAGACGACACTTCGATGTTCAACTCTTTTACCGCCGGTCCCTCGTCGGGGCGTTTCTCCTGCGCCGCCAGTTCCTGTCGCGCCTTTTCCAATTCCTCGTGCAGTTTTTCCCGTTCGCTCCGCGCGCGGTCCTCGTCCTTCCTGCTCGCCTCCTCCGGCGCCACCGTTTCCGGTCGGACACTCTCCATGGTCTCGCGGTCGGGGAAGGCCACCTCATCGCGCCCCGTCTTCTCGAGCCGTTTGAGCGATTCGGCCACGATCCCGTGCTCGCCGATGACCTTACGGATGACCATCGCCGCCTCGACCGGCGAACACCGGAACCACTCCTTCCACTCGTGCTTTCCCGCCGCCGTCAGTTCCCGGCACGCCAGTTCCTTGTATCGTTGGGGATGATCGACGATGACCTCGTACTCGAGGACGAACGGCAGGCCATCCTTGGTCCTGTTCAGTTCCTCCACCCGGGTCGCCGGCTGTTTGACCGAGAAACTTATCCTGCTCAGTTCAGGCGCGGAAGGATTGGAGACGACGAACACCCAGCCCTGGACCTTCATGCGTCACCTCCACTCCTCGTACAATGAACTTCCCCGAGATCGGCTAAAGGTAATGATACCCGATGCGGGGAGTGAAGTCAATCGGTATCTCGACCGGAAGGATTCACCAGCCGAGTATCTTCGCAAGATCGTAATTCTCGGGATCGGGCAGGTATTTTTTCGCTGCCGCGTGGTCAGCGGGCTTGAGAGAATGCATCGCGTCGAAGAGCATCCTGAAGTCGTCGGTCGTTATATCCACCATACGGGTCCGCACCTTGCCGTCGGACCCCGCGATGTCCTTGAGGTACAGCGGCTTCACGGTGCCGTCCTCCCCCACCACAACGATACAGCCGGTGGCCCCCTGTTCGTAGAGACGCTTCACGCCGACGCCCAGCGCGGTGCAATACTCGAGATCGAACGCTATCGGCGTGTTGCACCGTATCTCGTACCCGATCTCGACCGGTCGGCTTTTGACACTGATGCCGAGCTCCTTGAGTTTCGCGCCGAGAAGCGCGTTGAATATGTGGGCCTTGCTGACATTGCCCAGTTCGGGGTGACCGTGATCATCGAAGGTGAACTGCACACCGCAGGACCGTATCTCGTCGTCGGTCATGAAGTGGAACACCCCCTCCGAGACCGCGATCGCGCCATAGTTCATGCCGAGCAGTTTCCGCTTGACTATCGCACCGACCATCATCCGGATCATCCGGTCGAAGGTTATCTCGACCTTCGTGAACATCTCGGGGATGATGATGACCGGGTAGTGGCACGCATTCCCGATACCCCATGCGAGATGCCCCGCCTCACGCCCCATCATCGAGACGACGAACCAGTTGCCGCTCGTGCGGGCGTCCTCGTAGACCGTCATCGCGATGCGGGTCCCTTCGTTCTGGGCGCTCCGGTACCCGAAGGTCGGCAGGCGGCCGGGAAGCGGCAGATCGTTGTCTATCGTCTTGGGGACATGTATGTTACGCACCTGCACCCTCTGGTCGGCGAGCCATTTGGTGAGCCGGTTCGCCGTGGACGCGGTGTCATCGCCGCCGACCGTTACGAGCAATCGGATATCGTTGCGCACGAAGAAATCGGGCTTGAACTCGGCGTCCTTCGGTTTGTGGCGGCTCATCTTGAGGAAGGAGCCTCCGACGGTGAATATCCGGTCGGCGAGCAGATGATCCATCTCGACCGTATCGGGCTTGTCGGTGAAGATGGTCTTGAAACCATAGTTGATGCCGAGCACGCGCCAGCCATCGTTCAAGAACGACTTGGATAGCGCACCGACCACCGTGTTGATGCCGGGCGCCGGACCGCCGGCGCACAGAATGGCGACCGTTCCTTTCGATGATGTCATGGGTTCCTCCGTTCGTAAAAGAGTTCCGTTCAACGCGCCCATGGTAGCGTGGAGAAAAGAAAAAAGCAAATACCCGCGGCTCTCGCCCCGCGCGAAGACCCGCTAAAAAATTGATTCGTCGCGCCTTGTGTGATAAGGTTCCGCGTCCGCTCCGGAGTTCCGCCGCGTCGGCGGGGTCCGCGCACCGGCAAAGGAGAAATGCCCGTGAGAACCAAGGCCATCTTCGGCAAATGCGATGCCTACGACCGCACCCTCATCGCCAAACGCGAGGGCTACTACCCCTACTTCAAGACCATCACATCCGAACAGGACACCGAGGTCTATCTCGCCAACGGGCAGAAGGTGCTCATGCTCGGTTCGAACTCCTACATGGGCCTCACCAACCATCCCGAGGTCAAGGCGGCGGCCAAGAAGGCGATAGAGAAATACGGTTCGGGCTGCGCAGGGTCGCCGTTCCTCAACGGCACGCTCGACATCCACGAGGAACTGGCGGCCGCACTGGCCGCCTTCGTCGGCAAAGAGGCGGTGCTCCTCTACTCGACCGGCTTCGGCGTCAATCAGGGGGTCATCTCCACGCTCACCGGACGGCATGATCTCATCTTCATGGACGCGCTCAACCATGCCTCGATCATCGAGGGGTCGCGTCTGTCGTTCGCGACGGTCAAACGCTATGAACACAACGACATGGCCGACCTCGAAAAACTGCTCGCATCGACGCCCCGAGAAAAGGGCAAATTCATAGTCGCCGACGGCGTCTTCTCGATGGACGGCGACATACTGAAACTTCCGGCCTTGGTCGAACTCGCCGAAAAGTACGACGCGGTCGTGATGGTCGATGACGCCCACGCGCTCGGCGTGCTCGGGCCGAAAGGCGACGGCACCGCCGCCCATTTCGGGCTGACCGACAAGGTCGACCTCATCATGGGGACCTTCAGCAAATCGCTTGCATCCATAGGCGGGTTCATCGCCGGCGACGCCCAGACGATAGAGTTCCTCAAGCATCACAGCCGCGCACTGATGTTCAGCGCCTCGATGCCCCCCGCCTCGGCCGCCTCGGCGCTCGCGGCGCTCCGCGTGATGGAACGGGAGCCGTGGCGCATCGAGAAACTGTGGCGCAACACGACCATGTTGCGCGAAGGACTCCAGAAACTCGGGTTCAACACCGGCCTCTCCGAGACCCCCGTCATCCCCTTTTTCGTCGGCAGCGACATGAATGCCTTTTTCATGCGCAAGCGGCTCGAAGAGGAGGGCGTATTCGTCAATCCGGTCATCAGCCCCGCCGTCGCGAAGGATCAGGCGCTCATCCGGCTCAGCCTCATGTCGAACCACACCGAGGAACAGATCGCTTTCGCCCTTGAAAAACTGGCGCTGTGCGGTCGCGAGATAGGTCTGATCCCATGATCGAGGTACGCGCCGTCACCGACCGCCGCTCACTCGGCCACTTCCTCGATCTCCCTTACCGGCTCTACCGTCACGACCCGAACTGGGTGCCGCCGCTCCGCTTCGAGAGGAAAATGTTCTTCGACCGGAAGAAGAACCCCTTCTTCGAACACGGCGAGGCCGACTATTTTGTCGCCTACCGCGACGGCGTCCCGGTCGGACGCATCACCGCGCATATCGATCACAACTACGACGCCTACCACAAGACCCGCCACGGTTTTTTCGGTTTCTTTGAATGCGAGAACGATCCCGAGGCGGCCCGCGTGCTCATCGAGACGGCCGAGAATTGGGTCAAGGCCCGCAGATATGAACGGATCATCGGCCCGATGAATTTCACCACCAACCACGATTCCCCCGGGTTCTCCACCTTCGGCGCCGACCAGCCGCCGCTCCTGATGAACCCCCACACCATGCCCTACTACCCCGACCTGTTCCGCACCGCCGGATATGTCGACGAACAAATGCTCAACAGTTGGATACTGGAGGAACCGAAGGCCTTGCCGCAAGAGTTCCGGAACCGCGACGAGAAACTGTGTGCGAAATACGGCGACCGTCTGAAGGTGCGCCACATCGATCTCAAGCGCCTGCGGCAGGATGTTGATATCATCCTGAAGATATTCAACGAAGCGTGGTGCGACAACTGGGGCTATGTGCCGATGACCGACCGCGAGATCGCGGCGATGGCCGATGAACTCAAACTCATCGTGGACCTGCCGCTCACCTATCTCGTCTTCCTCGACGACGAAGCGGTCGCCTTCATGGTCGCGATGCCCGACATCAACCGGATACTCATCAAGAACCGCGACGGCTCGATCTTCAGCCGCCATTTCCTCAAACTCATCCTCAACCGGAAGAAGCACATCGACCGTTTCCGGGTGATGCTGCTGGGCACCCTGAAGAAGTACCGTCTGCTCGGTTTCGACGCGCTCATGTACCACCGCCTGTTCCACGATGGCTACGCCGCCGGATATCTTACCGTCGAGATGTCGTGGATACTCGACA
Source organism: bacterium (assembly GCA_029573155.1). Taxonomy (GTDB): domain Bacteria; phylum UBP6; class UBA1177; order UBA1177; family JAKLFG01; genus JAKLFG01. The sequence continues at coordinate 10,651 of JAKQHE010000096.1, read as the reverse complement.
CCAACAAGCCGATGAACAATGCGGCGGCCCATATGGGTGCCCACCTCTACCAACAGTACCTCATCCTGGCCAAGCCACTCGGCCCGACCACATGAAGGAGGTGCTCGTCACCGGCGCCACCGGCTTTGTCGGCGGCCATCTGACCGAACTGCTACTTGCGAAAGGCATCCGGCCCCGCCTGCTCACCAGACGACGTAATGACGATGTTTCGCGATTCGAGAAGGAGGGCGCGAGCATATATGTCGGCGAGCAGGGCGATACCGCGCTCCTTCGCGAGGCGACCGACGGCTGCGACACGGTCATCCATGTCGCCGGCGCCACCAAAAGATTGATCGAACAGGAGTATCTCGACGGCAACCTTCGTTTCACCGAGGCGCTCCTCGCGCCGCTGACCGGCGGACAACGCTTCATCCTCGTCAGTTCGCAGGCGGCGGCCGGCCCTTCGACCGGAGACCGACCGGTGGTCGAGAGCGATCCGCCCCGCCCCCTCACCTGGTACGGCAAGAGCAAACTCGCCGCCGAGGAGGCGGTCAGGAAATGGGGAGCGGAACACGGCGACAAGTACCTGATACTGCGTCCCTGTTCGGTCTTCGGTCCCAACGAGCGCGACATCTACACCTACTTCCAGTTCATGGACAAAGGCATACTCCTCCTGCTGGGGACCGGCGGGAAGAAAATCTCGATCATCCATGTCGCCGATCTCTGCGACGCCATCGTCGCGGCGGCTGAAAGCACCGTGACGGGACGCACCTTCTTCGTCGCCAACGACGTACCGGTCTCGTGGCGCGAACTGGGCGAGACCATCCGCGTCGCGATGGGGAAAAAAAATGTCCTGCGCATCGCGATACCGGAATGGGTCGCCGCCCCCATCGGCCACGCGGCGGGGCTCGCGGGGCGGCTCATGGGACGCGCTCTGCCCGTCAACGGCCAGAAGGTCATCGAGATGAAACAGGATGCGTGGATATGCAGTAACGGCGCGATCAAGGAGGCGCTCGACTGGCGACCGCGCCTGCCGCTTGCCGAAGCGGTCGCGCAGACCGTCGCGTGGTACCGTGCGAACGGCTGGCTGAAACAACTCTAGGAGAAGACCATGAGCGAGACATTCATCCATCCGAGCAGTTATATAGACGATGCTGTGGAGATCGGCGTAGGCACCAAGATATGGTTCTTCTGCCATGTGCTGACCGGTTCGCGCATCGGCCGCGACTGCTCGTTCGGCCAGAACTGTATGATCGGGCCGCGTGCCCTCATCGGCAACGGCGTCCGGGTACAGAACAACGTCAGCATCTATGAGGGGGTCGTCATCGAGGACGATGTGTTCCTCGGCCCTTCGATGGTATTCACCAACGTGATAAACCCGCGCAGTTTCATACCGCGCAAGGACGAATACCGGAAGACACTGCTCAAAAAAGGCTGCTCGGTCGGCGCGAACGCCACCATCGTCTGCGGGGTCACCATCGGCGAGTACGCCTTCGTCGGCGCAGGCGCGGTGGTCACGAAGGATGTCCCCGCCTACGCGCTTGTCTACGGCTCGCCGGCGAAACAGCACGGCTGGGTCGGTCGGTCGGGGAACAAGATAGTGTTCGGGGCCGACGGCACCGCGACCGATGTTTCTGACGGCGCCCGCTATGAACTGAAGAACGGCATCACGAGGCCGCTGTGAAAAAGATAGAACTCATCGATCTCGCGGCTCAGTACCGCGCCTACAAAGACGAATTCGACGCCGCCATCGGTGCGGTCTGCTCCCGCGCCTCGTTCATCATGGGATCCGAGGTGGCCGAACTCGAACGGGCGCTCACCGCCCACTGCGGCGCGGCGCACTGCGTGACCTGCGCCAACGGCACCGACGCGCTGGTGCTCGCGCTCCGGGCGCTCGGCATCGGCCCCGGCGACGAGGTGATCACCTCGACCTTCTCCTTCATCGCCACCGCCGAGGCGATAGCGACCCTCGGCGCAACGCCGGTCTTCGTTGACATCGAGCCCGACACCTGTCTCATCGACGCGACGCTGATAGAGGAAAAGATAACGAAGCGGACGCGCGCGATCATCCCGGTCAGTCTCTATGGCCAATGTCCCGACATGGCTGCGGTGAACGCTATCTCGAAAGAGCACGGCCTCGTCGTCATCGAGGACGCGGCGCAAAGTTTCGGCGCGCGCACTGGGAACGGCAAAAGTTGTGCCCTCACGCGGGTAGCGACGACCAGTTTCTTCCCCGCCAAACCGCTCGGCTGTTACGGCGACGGCGGCGCGGTCTTCACCGGCGACGCGGCGATAGCGGAGAAGCTCTCCTCGCTACGGCTCCACGGTCAATCGGAACGGTACTACCACCGCGACATCGGTATGAACAGTCGGCTCGACACCCTGCAGGCGGCGGTACTGCTCGTGAAACTGCGTCATTTCGACGACGAGATCGCGATCCGGCAGGAGGTCGCCCGCCACTATGACGAACTGCTCACGGGCCTGCCGCTCACCCGACCGACCGTCCGCGCCGGACGCCTCTCGGTCTGGGCGCAATACGCCGTCCGCGTCAAAGACCGCGACACCGTGGCTCAAAAACTCAAGGAGGCCGGCGTCGCGACAGCGGTCCACTATCCCCTGCCACTCCACCTGCAGGAGGTCTTCGCCCCGCTCGGTTACCGCCCCGGGTCGCTCCCGGTCGCCGAAGAGGCGGCCCGCACGGTGCTTTCGCTCCCGATGAGCGCCTTCGTGACCCCGGGACAACAGAAGCAGATCGCCGACGCCCTTCGCGGGACGCTTTGATCTTTTGATGCCATCATGTTTTCTTGTGTTTTTGGTACGGGTCGGTATGATCGATTGGTTTTTTTAGGATAATCTGAACAGGTCGAAGATGGATCGGATCATCGACGCAATGCTTTTGGCCGTTCTCTTGTTCCTCGGTTGTTCCCATACCGAACACTACGGGAAAAGGACCTCGGCCAGCGATCTTCCCTTCGCTCCTCTAGCGGCCGAGAACGAAGTGAAGGAACTCTTCGCCGAAGGTGACGAATACCGGATCGGGACCGGCGACGAGCTCAAGATAGATGTCTACAATATACCGGAACTCAGTTCCAAGGCGATGTCGATCAGCCAATTCTTCGGTCAGGTGGTTGACGAGAACGGCGAGATCCTCTACCCCATCATCAAGAGCATCAAGGTGGGCGGTCTCACGAAAAAAGAGGCGGCGCAGGCGATAGAGGAACGGCTTAAAGAGTTCGTTAAGGATCCCGATGTGACGGTCGAGATCGTTAAATTCCAGAGCAAGTTCTACTACATAACGGGCGCATCGAACAATAACGGCAAATACAGCATCACCCCCACGACCACCATCATGGACGCGATCGCTCGCGTTTCTGCCGTTTCGAGCGGCACGACCGTGACGATCTCAAACACCGTTTACCTCAAACGGGCCGACAAGGTCATCCCCCTCTCGGTGACCGAGGTCAGCAAGGCACAGGCCGACTATTCGAAAGTCCGACTCTTGAACGGCGACACCTTTTTCGTCCCCCCCGCATCGGCCGAGCGGGTATATATCGTCGGCGAAATAGCGCGCCCCGGCGCCTATCAGATAACCAAGCCCGACTTTACCGTCATCGATCTCATCGCCGAAGCGGGCGGCATCAACCCCATCACTGCCGAAACATCGGAGATCTATCTGGTCCGACAGTACGGCGGCAAATTCCTCTATGCGCAGATGAACTACTACAAGATACTGGGCGGCGACATCGAGAGCGACCTGCGACTTCAACCGGGCGATCGCCTCATCGTATCGCCCACCGGCCTAGCCAGTTACAACCGCATCATCCAGCAACTTCTGCCGACCTTCCAACTGCTTGAGTCGGCCACGGGGGCCGTCCAGAACACAATAAGCATAGAAAACACCCTTCGTTAACGCCCCCACTTCCCAGCCATCCATCAGTCTAGTTATTGCGTCGCTCTACAATGGCTTTGGGGATCGTCTCTCTTCCGAAGTAGCGATCGAAGAAGATGTTCCCTCTCTGAAACTGTGATGAAAGGCCAGCACGAGTATCAAAATGCTCCAGAATCTCGATGAGAAGAAATCGGCGCGATAGGTCGATGTTATCGCCAGATGACAGATAAGGAGGTATATCCAACGGACGCGGGGATCCCGGGTCCAACCGAAAGAAATGTTCTCCTTCAACAAGCGAGAAAACATCCACAGAGCGGCAAGCAGGCCAAACAGGCCGGTCTCGTAAAAAAGGTCGAGATACATGCTGTTGGATGTCGCCATCGGCAACCCTTTGAAATTAAGATAGAATACCGATCCCGGCCCATGCCCGAAGATCATAAAGGGAAGTGGATCATCCCACGCCGCTCGCAGGGTCGAGACCATCATGTATATCCTTGTGCTGGTCTGGTTAAAAAGAGAATCAAGACGACCGAGGATCGGAAAAAGGAATTCGAATATCTGTTGGTAGAAGATGGTTCCTGCCAGGAAAAGCGCCGCGATGGTTATCGCAACAGCCTTTTTTTTGATCTTAGCCGGCAAAAAGCCCGGCGTAAGGAGAACAACACCGCATAAAAGTAAGAGGTTAAGATACCCCCCCGCCGAAAAAGAAAAAAGGAGCACGAAAAGGAACGGTGCCACTACGCCGAACGCATAATAACGACGAGAGGTCACCAGGAGAGGTCCGAGCAAAAGCCCGTCGATAAGGAACGCCACGAGGAAATTAGGTTCATCAAGGAGAGAAGTGAGGCGTATCCGGTCGACCAGATAAGAAAACCCGTTCTGGCGCAGGCCGAACATATAAGATCTCGTGTCCAGATCGAACATGGGCACATTCAAATAGTTGTGAAGCCATTGCCATATACCAAAGAAAACCAACACCGCTGTTCCCGCGAAATACCAACGGGCAAAGGATTCCGGCGGTCGGGAGCGATACTCTCCTATGAAAGACATCGCCAAGACAAAAAGGGAGAAAAAGAAAACGGCATTGGCGAGCCTTCCGGGGAGTTTCATCGAAACATAGAGCGCATAGGCAGAATCAGCATGGAACAGGAAATTGGCCCCCACCAGAGGTATCGAGAAAAGGAACGGCAGGAAAAGGCCTATCAGGACGACCCGTTCCGACGGCACAAGAAATAACTTTTTTGTTCTCAACAGGAAGAGACCGAACACATACGTGGTGGCAAGCAGGAGTAGCGTGGCGGTCGGAAGAACGGGAGAAACCCTGTTAACGAACGAAGAGAAAGCGAACGGGGACATGAACAGGAAAAAAAGCAGGGTGTAATACTTGAAACGTAGGATGGCCCCGTCAGCGTCGGTAGAAAAGGACCTGTTGTTCTTCATACAAGGAAAAGATACCCGTTCTTACCTTTCGTTTCACCGGAACTTTCTGAGACAAGATCGCTGATCCTCCGGATATCCTCCTGCCGGGTGACACCGAAACGAACGGTCGCGAAGACCGCGGAAAATATCATATCCGGTGGAAGGGGGATCTTTCCCTCGGACGGAGGATTGCCCAACACCAGGAAAATCGTGTCGCCACCGGTGATCGATCTCATATGGTCCCTGAAGAACGGCGTATCGATGAAGAGAAGCGGCGGGACGCCACCGGAAAAGACATGGGTATGCAGGAGTTTTTCGTTAACTGATCCCTCCTTCAGAGAGTCTCCGGGCATCAGCCCCTTCGCCGAAGGAGTTCCCTCCGCATCGAAGGTCATGAGACGAACTCTACCTCCCCCTGACAATGACGCAAGGGTGTCTTTGATATCCCCTATCAATTGTTCCCCCCCCATCGCCAGGTCAAAGACGAGGAATTTCTGCGGGGTCGAAGAGGGCTCGCGCCGCACATGGAGCATGGCTACACGAACAATGTCTCGCGCGGTCGCTTTCTGCGTGGAGAATGAGAACACGGGATATTTCAACAGGTCCTGTTCCATATCCACCGTCGGTCGGAGGATCTCCATGACCACCAAGACATTTAGCACCATGAAGAGGACGAAGAAGAAGATCAATATCAATGTATCGCGGGCCCGGGGAAAGGATTTCAGCACATCCGGGGTCGCCACATCGAGTATCTTTATCGGTCGCTGTTCCGAATTCATCGTGATGGTCGTTTCGTAGAGTTTCTCGGAAAGGAAGGCGTAGAGTTTTTCAGTGATGGCTATCCTGCGACGGAATGAGGAGACATCCATTATGTTCACCGGCAGTTCCGCGATACCCTTGCCGATCTCTTTCGATGCGGCCTCCAGTATCTTGGTCCCATTCTCATAGGTATCGAGACTTTTCAGGAGGAGCGTGCGTAGGTTCGCATGAGCATCCTTCACCGATTGGCGAAGTTTCTGGAGATCCGGATGAAGATCGGTCTTGAGTTGCTTTTGACGGGCCTCCTCCATGATGAGCGAGTTAAGGGCCCGGGCCGCCTCTTGAACGGAAAGATCCTGCAACAACAACGGCACGGAAACCGGCTCATCGGGAGACCGATCAAGCGTCTGCAACGATTCTCGAATGGCTTTTGACTTTAGTCTCAGACCTTCGGTTTCCTTGTCGAGATCGACCAGTTTCTCCATTATGGCGGAAAGTTGTATCTCAGGAAGGACCGTTTTTTTCTCGGATTGATATCGAGCCATCTGTTCACTAAGGGCATCAAGCTCGACCTTGACATCCTGCAGGACCTTTTCTATGAGTTTCTGTTGTTGATTGGCGTTATCCACCGCCCACGTCTTTTTTTTCTCCATATAAGCATTGAGGACCTCCTTCACTATCTCCGTCGCCAGATAAGGATACTCCGATTCGACGGATAGCGAGATATAGGAACTGTCCTTTGCGTTGTCCAGCGGCGCCACCTCCAAAAGTTCGGCAAGGTACTCGAGAAGTTTATTCATCTCGAAATAAGTCACTGTAAAATGTGCGTTTTCAGGGATATCCCCTAACTGTCGCACATAAAGGGTCCCGCCGGGCAGGGAACAATCCTTTTGGAATTCGCAGTCGAATTCCTGCCCGTTTGGATGCGTGACCCGGTAACGCCCCTCTCTTCCCACGGTTATCTTTATATCCCGGTCGCGAAAATCCTCGGGGCATCGTTCGAGGATCATGGATCCATATGGGAGACGAATCCCCCGGAAACGATCGAGAAAATAAAAAAGCATATTATTGGACGTTCGTTGCGGGAAGAACTGTAGATTGAGGGCCTTGACGGCATTTTCAATGATCGCCCTGCTTCGTAGTATGACCGCTTCGTTCTCTGTCGAGTTGATATTGTTGTTCATAAGCATCATGATGGGAGAAAGCGTCATCTGTTCGTCCTTTTGTTCTCCCGCGTAAAAAGTGGAAACAATGGTGTACCTCGGCGTCACTAGGAAGAACGCCACCAAAGAAAAGAGAAGAGAAAGGGCCGCCGTGATCGCAAGTGGCTTCGCATGAAGGGATAACAGATCCTTAAGTCGCGTGAAGGTCACCGACTCCTCTATTTCGTGACTCACGACCAGAAATCCTCCCGGAACAAAAAAGAGAGCGCTTTCTTAAAAGTTCAAGCATCGTCGTTGTAGCATGTTTCAGCAGAAGCGTCAATTTTTAACACTTTTCTATTTGCATCAACCTCTTTCTCGGGATCTGCCATGTCATCATAGATTGCTTTTTTCTTGCTTCTCGACTTGCGCTCCCTATTATCGTAGAGTACTTTTTTCGACGGAGAGAGACCATGAAAGGCATCATTCTGGCGGGCGGCAGCGGAACGCGGCTCTATCCGATCACCCGGACGGTCTGCAAGCAACTGCTCCCGGTCTACGACAAACCGATGATCTATTACCCGCTCTCGACCCTCATGCTGGCGGGGATCCGCGATATCCTGATCATCTCGACCCCGGAGGATCTGCCGCGCTTCCGGGACCTGTTCGGCGACGGCGCGCAACTGGGACTGTCGCTCTCCTACGCGGTGCAGACCGCGCCGCGCGGGCTTGCCGACGCCTTCATCGTGGGGGAGAAATTCATCGGTCGCGACCGCGTTTCGCTGATACTGGGCGACAACATCTTCATCGGCCACGGCCTGCGCGACTATCTCGACCGGGCCGTCGCGCGGCCCGACGGGGCGACCGTCTACGGCTACCGGGTGACCGATCCGGAGCGCTACGGCGTGGTGTCGTTCGACGCCGCCGGCAAGGCCGAAACGCTGGAGGAGAAGCCGCAGAACCCCCGTTCCCACTACGCGGTGGTGGGGCTCTACTTCTACGACAACACGGTGGTCGAAGTGGCGAAGCAGGTCAAGCCGTCGCACCGCGGCGAGATCGAGATCACCGATGTCAACCGCCATTACCTCGCGCAGGGGAAACTCCATGTCGAGATATTCCAGCGTGGGTTCGCATGGCTCGATACCGGCACCTTCGACAGTCTCGCCGACGCCGCGATGTTCGTCAAGGCGATCGAGGAGCGGCAGGGGCTCAAGATCGGCTGCGTCGAGGAGGTCGCCTACCGCATGGGCTTCATCGACGCCGGGCAACTGGAAAAACTCGCCGAACCGGTCCGCAAGTCGGGCTACGGCGAATATCTGCTCGATATCCTGAGGCATAAACGCCCATGAGAACACCGAAGAACATCCTCGTCACCGGCGGGTGCGGCTTCATCGGAAGCAATTTCATCCGTTACCTGCTGGCGCGCAAAGACTTCACGGGACGCATCGTCAACCTCGACGCGCTGACCTACGCCGGCAATCCGCAGAGCCTCGCCGACCTCGCCGAAACGCATCCCGACCGCTACCGTTTTGTCCACGGCGACATCTGCGACGAGGCGGTCGTGAAACGGACGTTCGACGAGCACGCCGTCGACACCGTCGTCCACTTCGCCGCCGAATCGCATGTCGATCGCTCCATCAGCGGCCCGGCCGCCTTCATCCGGACCAATCTCGTCGGCACCTTCACGCTCCTCGAAGCGGCCCGCGCGGCATGGAAGACCCGCACCGATGTGCTGTTCCACCACATATCGACCGACGAGGTCTACGGCAGTCTCGGCCCGACCGGCCGCTTTCTCGAGACGACCGCCTACGACCCGCGCAGTCCCTATTCGGCCTCGAAGGCGGGGTCCGACCATCTGGTCAGCGCCTACCATCACACCTACGGCCTGCCGGTCACCATCTCCAACTGTTCGAACAACTTCGGCCCCTACCAGTTCCCCGAAAAACTGATACCGCTCATGATCCTCAACCTCGGCGAGGGGAAACCGCTCCCGGTCTACGGCGACGGCGGCAATGTCCGCGACTGGCTCCATGTCGCCGACCACTGCGCGGCGATCGGAGAGATCATCGCCCGGGGACGCGCCGGCGAGACCTACAACATCGGCGGGAACAACGAGTGGAAGAATATCGACATCGTCCATCTCCTGTGCGACATCCTGGCGGAGCAGACCGGGAAACGGAAGGAGGAGTACACGAAACTCATCACCTTCGTTGCCGACCGGCCGGGCCACGACCGCCGTTACGCGATAGACTGCGGGAAGATCGAACGCGAACTCGGCTGGCGGCCTACCCCCGACTTCCGCGCGCTCCTCACCGCCACGGTCCGCTGGTATCTCGACAACCCGGCGTGGATCGCATCGGTCCGCACCGGCGAATACCGCCGCTGGCTGGACACACACTACGGCGCACGGTGAGACGATGACCGGCGACCGGCCCGTCGCTATCCGTTTCCTCCACCTCGTGCAGGACAGCCCCCTCATGGACGGCATACTGGCTCGGTTCGACGAGATGGTCGCGCACAACCGCTATCTCTTCCGCACCGAAAAAGCGCGCTATACCTTCCGGAACATCACGCGCCGCGACCGGGTCGAGGTGTTCGCCGCCGCCGACCGCGAACTGGCACGCGTACTGGCCGATGGCGACACCTACGACGTGCTGGTGCTCCATTCGCTCTACGCCGTGGACCCCGATCTGCTCTCCGTGTTGCCCGACCGGGTGCGGGTCTGGTGGATATCGTGGGGCTACGATCTCTACGGACCGCACCTCATCGACACCGAACTGTTCGGCGAACGGACCGCCGCCCTGCGGCGCGAACTCGGCCGGAACGGGATGGGGGGCTTTTTCAAGAAAGGGGACCTGCGCGATCTGGGTGAGACGCTCTTTTTCCATCCCCGCCCCTTCTCGCTGATCCACGAACGGCTGCGGAAACGGCTCGCCCGCCGGCGCGAGACCGACGCGGAACGGGGAACGCGCGAACGGACCGCGCTCCACCGGGCGATCGGCCGGATAACCTACTGCTCCACCACACTCCCCGAGGAATACGAACTCCTCGCGCCGAAAGCGTTCTTCACCCCCCGCTATATCCCCTTCAACTATGTCACCCACGACCTCTTCGACGCGGGGACCGTGGAAAGCGCGCCCTTCTGCGACGGCGACGGCATCCTGATCGGCAACTCGGCCACCTTCGAGAACAACCACGCCGACGTTCTCGAACACCTCCGCCGCGCGCCGCTGCCCGGCGGGCGCATCGTCGTGCCGCTCAGTTACGGCGATCCCGTCTACGGCGACCGGATCACGCAACTCGGCCGGGAACTGTTCGGCGACCGGTTCCACCCGGTGCTGGACTTCCTTCCCTTCCCGCAGTACGCGGCGCTCCTGCGCTCCTGCCCCACTGCCCTGTTCGGCCACGAACGGCAGCAGGCGCTCGGTGCGGTGCTCATCGCGCTGTGGAACGGCTCCACCGT
>JAKQHE010000077.1 GCA_029573155.1 bacterium | reverse complement strand
CCCCGGCGGCCCGTTCGAACTCTGCCACGACCGCTGCCGCAAGCGCCGGGTGATCGCCGCGCCGCTCATCGGTCACCGCTTTTTCGAGTGCCGCCGCCGCTTCGCGCAGGCGGGGAGCCCCGATGTTGCCGCAGGAGCCCTTCACCGTGTGCGCTTCAAGCCGCAGGGCGGCGGGATCGCCCCCGTTGCGGGTCAGTTCCCCTATCCGAGCCACGCGCTGGGCGGTGTCGTCGAGGAACAGCGCGAGCAGGGCGCGCTCGAAAACGGTATCGCCCTCCGCCGCGCGGCGGACGACCGCCGGGTCGAACACCGCGAGGTCAGGCGCTGTCTGTGCAAGATCTTTTCTTTCCATCAGCGCACTCTATAACAGATACCGCCACTTTTGGCAAACAAAAACGGTCGCACCCCGCCCACCGTTCCTTGACATCGCGCCGCGCGGGATTAGAATGCCCCCGTTCTCATTCCCCGCAACGGAGGGCCCCATGATCGCCGCGAAGACGAAGACCCCGTTCGACGCCGTCGTCGCCGAACTCTCGCTCGTCGAGAAGTACCGCTCGCTCGCCCATCTATCGCACCACAACACCCCGATGCCTTCGGTCGAGACGCTCGCCGAGATCGTCGAGATGCTCCGGCAGGTGCTGTTCCCCGGCTACTATGGCGAATCTGACCTCACCCAGCAGAACCTTAAATACTACATCGGCGCGAAACTCGACCGCGCCTACGCCTTGCTCGCCGAGGAGATAAAACGCGGCCAGTGCTTTTCGTGCGATATAGGCGACGATGCCGAATGCCGCCACTGCGAAACCACCTCGCGCGAGAAGGCGACGCGCTTCATCGAACGGCTCCCCGAGGTGCGGCGCCTGCTCGCGACCGATGTCGAGGCGGCCTATGAGGGCGACCCCGCCGCCACCAGCCACGGCGAGACGATATACTGCTACCCCTCCATCTACGCAATGACCAACTTCCGCATCGCCCACGAACTGCATGAACTCGAGGTCCCGCTCATCCCGCGTATCATCACCGAGATCGCCCACTCGAAGACCGGCATAGACCTCCATCCCGGCGCACAGATCGGCGAGAAGTTCTTCATGGACCACGGCACCGGCATCGTGGTCGGCGGCACCTCCGTCATCGGCAGGGGCGTCAAGATATATCAGGGGGTCACGCTCGGCGCGAAATCGTTCCCGCTCGACAAGGACGGCAACCCCATCAAGGGGGTCCCACGCCACCCGATAGTCGAGGATAATGTCATCATCTACTCGAACGCGACCATCCTCGGCCGCATCACCATAGGACACGACTCGGTCATCGGCGGCAACACCTGGACCATGCAGGATGTCCCGCCGAACACCAAGGTGCTGAACAAGTAGTCTGCTTAAAAGTCGTTACGGTATAAGTCCGGGACAGGCGGCGCAGTTGCCGCTCACTTTCACATGGCTGCTCGGCAGTCCCAGATCGTTCACAAAGTGGTCCGCCACCTTCTGCGCGTCGGCCTGCGACAGCGCGGCGTTGTCTGTAATATTCAGATAGACCACCGGGTTCACTGCGGTGATGCCCATAAGCGGCGATATGTCGGCGAGAAGGGCATTACCGGTGATGCGCAGTTGGCTCGTAGTGACGAACTCGCCGCCGGCAACGCTCTTCAGGGCGCCCAACGAACTTATGTCGGTCAGCAGATCGTTGTTGGTTATCTCCACCCCGGACATTTCCTCGCTGATGACCGGACCATCAAGGGAAGAGGCGGTCAACGCCTCCATCTTGACGAAAGTGGGCGTAAAACCGGCAAGCACCGAAAGATCATCGGCCCGGACGGCATATATCCACGCCGAAGGGACCGTCACCGTCTGACCGAAGAGCGGCAGGGCGTCGGTCGGCACGGTGTTGTACGCTTCGTTGTCATACCCGTCTCCGCCGTACAGCGTGATGCCGAACCGAAGGTAGGCGATGTCGCTCATGACAGGGAAACGGGGCTTGTCGGCCGAAAGGACGGTACAGTCGACCCGGAGTTCATCGGTTACCGATTCAAGCGTCTCACAGAG
>JAKQHE010000062.1 GCA_029573155.1 bacterium | reverse complement strand
AAATCATGGAAACCTTTGCTGGAAACAAATCTGCCGTTTGGTCGGTTGCTTTCTCTCCCGATGGTGACTCTGTGGTTTCAGGAAACGAAGAAGGCATTGTTATCAAATGGGACATTGTTTTAAGAAAGAATATCAAATCGCTCACCGGACACTCGGCTGAAGTGTTTATCGCTGCTTTTTCCCCTGACGGAAGGCTTCTTGCTTCAGGAAGCGATGACAAAACTGTGAAAATATGGGATATTGAAGGAGGGAAGATTATTTCGACCCTCACTGGCCATTCGAATGCCATCATTGCCCTGGCGTTTTCATCTAACGGAAAACTGCTGGCTTCTAGCGGGTTAGACCATCATATTAAAATATGGGACCTCGAAAAGAAAGAAAGTATAAGCGACTTTGTTGGCCATGGCAATTGGGTAAGGTCTTTGGCATTCTCTCCCAAGGGGGATCTTTTGGCATCAGCAAGTGATGATAGAACGATTAAGATATGGGACATGTCTTCAAGGAATCTTCTAGATACGATAATTGCGCACGATGCTTTCGTGTATTTTGTTGCATTTTCACCAAAGGGAGAAATGATAGCATCTGCTGGGGATAATGCAGTAAAAATCTGGGATGTAAAAACAAAGAAAATGATCAGAGAACTGCTGGGACATCAAGATCGTGTTAGCAGCGTAACTTTTTCTTCTGATGGAAAATTGCTGGCATCTTCAAGCAAAGACAGGACGATAAAATTATGGGAAGTAATATCGGGTAGATTGTTGAGAACCATGGAGGGGCATCGGGAGTGGGCCAATTATGTCAAGTTTTCTCCCGCCGGTGATTCTTTGCTTTCGAGTAGCATGGATGACACTGTGGGAATTTGGAATGTTGGTGCCGGAGAGTGTCTTCAAATGCTTCGCCTTTCTTGGGGTGGAAATGAGCCTTCTTTCCATCCTGATGGAAAATCTTTTGCCGTTGCCAACGACAATGATGTGATGATTTTTCCCATCGACCTCGACCACTGGAAACGCGATCCGCGGGATCTTCTCCGTGAAGCTGAAAGGTCGGCCGGTATGAAACTCGACGGCTTCACCCTTCGTCCGATGACCCCGGAAGAATTCGAGGCATACCAATGAAACACGACCTGCTCTTCTCCATCCTCGCGGCGCAAAATGGCCTAATAAAGGCGGACGAACTGGTCGAGATCGGCTCCGCGTGGGCGGCGAACCCCGCAAAGGGACTCAAGGAGCGCATCGGCGAACGGGTGAGCGCCGATGACATGGAGTTGCTGGAACGGCTCGTCGTGCGAGCGCTGGAAAAACACGGCGGCGACATCGAGCGATCCATCCGGGCGTTGAACGCCGACGAACTGCTGTTCAAGACCCTCGGCGGCGCGGTGAAACTGGAGGAGCCGAAGGAAGAAGAAGGATGCGCCTGCGGCGACCCGATCTGCGAAAAGATAACGCTGGAAAGCCCCGGTCGCTACACCATCAAGGAAGAAAAGAACCGGGGCGGTATCGGAAAGATATTCCTCGCCTTCGACGAACATATCGGCCGGGAGATCGCGGTAAAGGAACTGTTGTGCGAAGGGGGAGGCACCGGATCCCAGAAGGACAGCGAGGGAAAGACGCCGTCGCGCCCCTCGAAGGCGCTCAAGGCCCGGTTCCTGCGCGAGGCGCGGGTGACCGGCCAGTTGGAACACCCGTCCATCATGACGGTGTACGAGATAGGCCAACGGCTTGACGGCACCTGTTACTACACCATGCCCTTCGTGCGCGGCATCACCCTGTTGCAGGCGATACGGGCGAACCCTGAGCCGGCCGACCGACTGAACCTGTTGCCGCGGTTCCACGATCTGTGCAACGCCATGGCCTATGCTCACAGCAAGGGGGTCGTTCACCGCGACATCAAGTCCGAGAATGTGATGATCGGCGAGTTCGGTGAGACGGTGGTGCTCGACTGGGGGCTTGCCAAGATACACGGGCAGAGCGACATCGGCGCCGAGAAACTGGAAAAGGGTCTGGAGCTTCTCAGAGACGCCGAGGCGGGCAAAACAGTGGCGGGGCACGCGATGGGGACCCCCGCCTACATGCCGCCGGAACAGGCGATGGGGGAGATAGAGGAGATAGACGAGAAGAGCGACATCTACTCGCTCGGCGCGGTGCTGTACGAGATACTGACGGGTCAGCCGCCGCATACGGGGCTCACGGCGTTCGATGTCATCGCGAAGGTGCTCAACGACCCCATCGTACGCGCCGACGAGCGCGACAAACGCATTCCCCGTGACCTTGCGGCGATAGCGGAAAAGGCGTTGAGCCGTCGCAAGGAGGATCGCTATGTCTCGGCCGTGGCGATGAACCGCGATGTCGAGGCGTACCTCACCGGCGGCAAGGTGGGCGCCTACGAGTATTCGCGCTGGGAGATAGTGAAACTCATTGCGCGGAAGCATAAGCCGCTGGTCGTCGCCGTCGGCGCCATCATAGGGGTGCTGCTCGTCGCGACGACGGTCATCTACCGCAACTATACCTATGCGCTCCGACAGGAGGCGATGGCAGAAAGAAGCCTTAAGGAGGCCGAAGCGAGCGAGGCAGAATCGCAGAGGAATCTCGCCGACGCCTATCTCGACAGGGCCGGGAACTTTCTTGCGGCGCGCGACTATCTTTCGGCCGAGATGTACGCCGCGCTCTCGCTCCATGTCAACCCCGAGAACCCCTACAGTCCCAATTGCACCGCGTGTGACAAGTATCTGGTGGACGACCCGGGCGAGTCCTTGCCCGATTCCATCGTTAACGCACAATCAATTCTCTACCACGCATCAATGCACGGTCAGGTCTCCTATATGGGGATGTTCGCGAAGGGAGGCGATGCCGTTCTGAAGGCGGCCTTCTCTCCCGATGGTAAACTGCTCGCGACCGCGCACCCCCTCATGATCCGTCTTTGGGATGCGCGGGAACGGAAACTGATAAGAGAATATTCGGCATACGGCTGGGTCTGGTCGCTTGCTTTTTCCCCTGACGGTAAAACGCTTGCCGCTGGAAGTTACGGCACAACGGTCCAGACATATGATGTGACCGATAAATCACCATATGTCTCTCGAAATCTTATGGCGGCAACAAAGACCGCGACGCTCGGTAAACTCGGGAATGTTTTTTCCCTCGATTTTTCTCCTGACGGAAAATATCTTGCCGTCGGGTGCGCTAGGGGAGAGGTCGCTCTGTTGGATCCGCATTCGTTGATATCGCAAAAAATGATCAGGGTAAGTAAAGGGAGCATTCTTGCGGTACAATTTGCTAAGAATGGCACAGAACTGCGGTTCGCGACCTCACAGGGCACCATGGCTGCTATGTCGGTGCCTGGTCTTAACGAGATCGATAATGCCACATTATTGGAGAATGGGAAGGATGCGCATTTCCGTGCAATGGCGACGGATCCCGAGAGTGACGACACCTTCCTTGCTACCGGAGCTTGGATATACAGATACCGGCGAGGCGCGCAGCCTTCCTTTGAACGGTTCCTGCGTATTGATGCCCCCAATCAGGCCCCATCGGCCCTGCGTCTTCTTCCCGGGGGGCTGTTGACCGTCGGGGCCATGGATGGCAGGATCCGTTTCTATGATGTTGCATGGAAAAGGATCTTGCAAGAGATCATGGCGCACGAACAGTTCATTGCCGATATCGCAGTGGCTCCGAAAGGTTCCGTCATTGTTTCGGTAAGCCAAGAGGACCTTTCGGCGAAGGCGTTCAACATCACCGCGCTTATTCGTAAGCAGACAGGGGCCGTGAGGCGAACAACAAGAAAAGATGAGGGCTTCGGCAAATCTATTTGGGCTTCGGATTGGCACTATCGAGCAGAGTGTGATGATAACCGGATCGACATTTATAAAGCAGGGAAACCGGAATCATTATGGGCAACATTTAGAAAGGGGAAAGAAACCAATTGCGAGCGTTTTTCGTTTCCAAGTGATCCGCATTATTTTGTTGCAACTAACGGCAAAGAACAAGCCATTACTCTTTACGATCTTGTCGCTAAAAAAGAGATGAAAACCCATTTTCCTATTCCTCCTTTCCCTCAAAAAGAAGGTCCTTATTGTTGGGATATCTCTAAAGATCAAAAGCGACTGGCAATAGCCAGCCATGCGTATCATCACCTAGCGGTCTTCGATATCGACAGCGGTGCATTGCTGTTCGATGATGCTGCCACCTTCAAGAATCACATATTTTCCGTTGCCTTTGGTCCTAATGCTAACGAAATAGCTGCCAGTGAGCGTCGTATAGTTCTTTTCGACATATCGGGGAAAAGAAAAATAAGAGAAATGGGATTTTCCTCAGACTACATATACGAAATAAACATCTCACCAGACGGGGAGACCCTTGTGGCTGTGCAAGAAAAGGTGCTCAAGGCATACCAGTATGCCACCGGCAAACCATATTTTTCCTCACAAGGGAACTCTCCTTTCATGGCCCGTCTTTCGTCCGATTCCACCATGTTCTTGAGCGTCCATAACGATCTTTCTGTGAAATTCTGGACGGTCAAGGGGTTTCAAAGACAGACCTTTCAGCCCTCTGACTATTATGAGGAAGTTGGTTTTTCCGGCTATGGAAAAGAATTCTATGTGGAGTATGCCAACGAGATCGTTGCCTATCCGATGAATTTCAATCTCTGGAGGAAGAGAAGCGCAGAATTGCTATACGATGTTTCTCGTCGTTCCGGAACATATCCTTCTGAGAAGGGAATGGTCGCGATAAAAAGGCAACGCGTAGCCATACTGTACGGTTTTGAAAATGATGACCAGAACGGCGCTAGACTAGTTCAGACGGTACCCGGGGCTGTCGCTGAAAATATCTATTTGCAGCCGCTCGATGCTCCTCTTTTTGCCCCCAATAGCGCCATCGGCGAAAATGATGCGATGGAAGAAGTGATAAGGCACACCACTTTTGAATATGTGCTCTTCGTATCGAAGACCGACGCCGCCGATGGCACACAAAAGGTCCTTTTCCGGCTCTACGAGCGCTGTTCCGGCTCCATGCTGGTGCAAGGCGAGGCCACGGTGCCCGCGGAGGGGACCAAGGACCGCTATAAGGCGTTGACCGATGCGATAGCCGTTGAGATGCAAAAGGCGTTCTCTCCCGAACAGGTTGGGTCCCGGCTTTCTTCGGCCCTTCCGAAGACCATCATGCGAGAATGCTATGAGCGGGCGCTCCAGTTCGAGCCGGAACTTGCCGGAAAACTCAATCTCTCTTTCACCACCCTGCCCGATGGTCGCATGGCGAAGATAAACTACACGGAAGGTTCCGATATCAGGTCGCCGCGCCTCCTTCGCTGTCTGGAGAAGCGCCTTTCACAATACCAGTTCCCGCCGACCGGGGAGGAATCGCAGTGGGCCGTGCCGTTGATCTTCTCCCCGTACGACCCATCCTCGCACGAGGTTGACGGCGTCAAAAATCTCTTTAGAGTACGCACGGAGCCGAAGCATTGAGGTATCGAGCATAAAAGGAGCGTCCCATGACCGAGATCGAGACTCTGAAGAAACGGATCGCCGAACTCGAGGATGAGAATCTGCGCCTGAAGGCGGGTGCCGGGATGACCTTCCTTGCCGGCAGCGTGGTCAGGACCGACACGAAGACCTCGAACATGACCGTCGCCGGCATCGAAGAGATGGTGCTGCTCATCTCCCGTGACAATTCGCTGTCCTATGTGAACGGGCCGATGGGCAAACTGCTCGGCATGACCGACCGCAAGTCGGTGCTCGGCAGGCCGCTTGCCGAGTGGGACCGGCTCCCGGGGGCCGAGGGAACGCTCTTGTCGCTCGTGAACATGGCGCGCGAAGGGGATGGGGCACTGACCGTTGAACCGCCACTGAACCATTTCCCGGTGGAACGCCTGCCCGACCCGGCCGCAGCACGACCCGCCGGGCCGATATTCCTGCGCATCACTGCTTTTAGGACCGGAGACAAAGTGCAGATATCCATTCAGGAAACGACCCGACTCAAGTGGCTGGAAAAGACATTTTCTCGCTATCTGCCCAAAAAGATCATCGAGCAACTTCAATTTGTGTCGGATGATGAGGTCATGCGCCCTCAACGGGCCAATGTCACCATGCTCTTCGCTGACCTGCGTGGGTTCACGGCCATCAGCGAACGGATATCGCCCGAGGATGTTTCGCGCATCGTGAGTTCCTTCCTCGGCGAGATGGTCGCGGTCATCAATGAGATGGATGGAACGGTCGATAAGTTCGTCGGTGACGAGATCGTGGCGATGTTCGGTGCGCCGCAGAAACAGCCCGACCACGCGGTCCGCGCTCTCATCGCGGCGACCCGCATGATGGAGCGCCATACCCGGTGGATGGCGACGCAGACAGCGAAAGGAGAGCCCGCGCCGCAGGCCGGGATCGGCATCGCGACCGGCGATGTCGTCATCGGCAACATCGGCACCGAGGACCGGAGCGACTTCACCGCCATCGGGCACGCGGTCAACCTTGCATCCCGCCTCTGCGGCAGCGCTCCCGGCGGGATGATATATACCGTGCCCGAGACATATGCCGCCGCGTCGGCTGCGATGAAACTCTATCTGGGGCCGATACCTCTGCCCAAGATCGGGTTCGACCCGGTCGGTGACCTGACCTTCAAGAATGTCTCAAAGCCGGTGAAGGTGCTTTCGGTGCGGGTGGGGTAGGGGGATCGTCCGGTTCAGTCTTACTTCTGAACGTTGAATATCTCTTTGATGGAGCCGATGCTGGAAAGGACGCCGGTCGCCTCGTAGGGCATGAAGATGACCTTGTCCTTCTCGCCTTCCGAGATGTTGCGGAAGGCCTCGATGTATTTGAGGGCGACGAGGTAGCTGCCGGCATCCATCTTGGTCGCCTTGAGCGCGTCGGCGACGAGTTTCAGAGCCTGCGCCTCGGCCTCGGCGATGCGGATCTTCGCCTGCGCCTCGCCCTCCGCCTGCAGGATGCGCGCCTGCTTGTCGCCGTCGGCCTGGTTTATCTCTTTCTGGCGATATCCCTCTGATTCGAGTATGCGCGCCGATTTGTCGCCCTCGGCGTTCAGGATGATGGCGCGGCGGTCGCGCTCGGCACGCATCTGTTTTTCCATCGCTTCGCGGATGTCGTGCGGCGGTTGGATGTCCTGTATCTCGACGCGGTTGACCTTGACGCCCCACTTGTCGGTCGCGTCGTCGAGGATGTCGCGCAGTTTGTGGTTTATCTTGTCACGGCTCGAAAGCGTCTCGTCGAGATCCATCTCGCCGATGATATTACGGAGCGTGGTCTTGGTGAGTTTCTCGATGGCGTCGGGCAGGTTCTGTATCTCGTAGACCGCCTTCATCGGGTTGGTTATCTGATAGTAGATGATGGCGTCGATCTCAATGACGACATTGTCGCGCGTGATGACATTCTGGCGCGGGAAATCGTACACCGCCTCGCGCAGGTCAATGAGCGTTATCTTGCGGTTCTCGATTATCGAGCGGCCGTCGAAGGTCTTGCGAGAGGCCTTCCAGTCCATGTCGCGCGGCTTGTCGATGATGGGGATGATGAAGTTGATGCCGCTCACGAGCGTTTCGTGATAACGACCGAGCCGCTCGATGATCATGGTGTGGGCCTGCGGTACGATGCGAATGCCTTTCGTGCCGATGACGATGACGAGAACGACGATGACGGTAAGGATGAAACCGATGGTTCCCATGGATGCCTCCCTTGGTGTTGCTACGATATTTTTTTGACGGTTACCTTTGCGCCGTCGACCGAGGTTATCTCGACGACGATATCCCGTTCGATGATCTGATCGTCGACGCTTACCGCCTTCCAGTCCTCGCCGCCGAACAGTTTGACGCGGCCCTTCGAATTGGCATTATCCACCGTTTCGATGACCTTCGCCTTTTTACCTACCAAAGCATCGGCGTTGGTCGGCAGGTCCGGGGTCTTCTTGAAGAAATATCTCTTCGCGAAGGGACGGACGAACACATAGGTGAGCGTGGTTGAAACGGCGAACACCAACAGTTGAAAGTTCATGCTGTCGGTGATGAGCGCCGCGATGACGGTACACAATGCCCCCACGCCGAAGGTGGCGATGAAGAACCCGGGGGTGAATATCTCGATGATGAAGAGCACGACCGCCGTCACCATCCAGAACGACCATGAATTGAGTGCGATACCGAACAGACTGTCCATGCGACGCCTCCCTGCGTTGATGAGGATACCTTCTGCGGATATCAGGGTAAATGAAATGGAGAAGTAAAGCAATTTTTTGAGGGGGAGGCGAATGTTAGGGAGATGTTTTACTAGACGATACCGGCCGCGAGCATCGCGTTGGCGACCTTGACGAACCCGGCGATGTTGGCGCCCGCCGCGTAGTTATCGGGCTTGAAACCGTAGGTCGTCGCCGCGTCACGGCAGGAGGCGTGTATGCGCTTCATGATGTCGTGCAGTTTCGCATCGACCTCTTCGCGGCTCCACGAAAGGCGCATGCTGTTCTGCGACATCTCGAGGCCGGAGGTGGCAACGCCGCCCGCATTGGCCGCCTTGGCGGGTCCGTAGAGGACATTGTTTTCCAGATAGACTTCGATCGCTTCCGGCACCGACGGCATATTGGCGCCTTCGGATACGCAGTAACAGCCGTTCTTCACAAGCGCGACGGCGTGGTCCTTGCTGATCTCGTTCTGGGTCGCCGACGGGAACGCGCATTCGACCTTGATGCCCTGTTCCTTCACGACATCCCACACCGACTTGCCATCGTAATACTTCGCGTTGGGATACTTGGCGGCGTACTCCTTGATGCGGCCGCGACGGTTGTTCTTGAGATCCATGAGGAACTCCCAGCGGTCGCCCTTGATGCCGTCCATGTCGATGATCGTGCCGTTCGAGTCGCTGGCCGATATCGCCTTGCCGCCGAGTTGGTTGATCTTCTCGATGGTGTATTGAGTGACATTGCCCGAGCCCGACACGATGCAGGTCTTGCCCTTGAGTTCCTGCTTGCGGGTCGCGAGCATCTCGGCCGCGAAATAGACCGAGCCGTAGCCGGTCGCCTCGGGACGGATGAGCGAGCCGCCGTAGGAAAGGCCCTTGCCCGTCAGCACGCCGGTGTGCTCGTTGACGATCTTCTTGTAGTAGCCGAACATGTACCCGATCTCGCGGCCGCCCACGCCGATATCGCCCGCCGGGACATCGGTGTCGGGACCGATGTAGCGGAACAGTTCGCGCATGAACGACTGGGTGAAGCGCATCACTTCATTATCCGATTTGCCTTTCGGGTCGAAATCAGAGCCGCCCTTGCCGCCGCCCATCGGGAGGGTGGTCAGCGAGTTCTTGAAGATCTGCTCGAAGCCGAGGAACTTGATGATGCCGAGGTTGACCGAGGGATGGAACCGGAGACCGCCCTTGTAGGGGCCGATCGCCATGTTGAACTCGATGCGGAAGCCGCGATTGACATGGACATTGCCTTCGTCATCCACCCACGGGACGCGGAAGATGATCTGACGATCGGGTTCCACGATGCGCTCGTAGATGTTGGCGGCGACAAATTCGGGATGCTTCTTGACCGTCGGCTCAAGGGAGAGCATCACCTCTTCGACCGCTTGAATGAATTCGGGTTCGTTTGAATTCTTTGCCTTGGTTTTGGCGATAAGGTCTTTCATGTACGACATAGGGATCCTCACAAAAGAAGGTTAATAACGGGCCACGAGCGACATATAGCACCGCTCTAAAAACATAGTCAAGTCAAGCAATTGCGACTATCGCAATCCTAAAGAAGTCGCCAGTATATGCCTCCGCGCTAACGGCGCTCTAACAGAAAGCGCGGTCGCCAAAGACCTTTTCGGTGAACTTGACTTGAGAACGGCGCGGGATACAGTAGGCGCCATGAAAGTGGTCATAGCGGGTGCGGGCACCGTCGGATTCGAGACGGCGCGCCAACTTATCGAAGAAAAACGTGATGTGGTGCTCATCGAGCACAGCCTCGTTCGCGCGAAGCACGCCTCCTCTCACCTCGACTGCATGGTCATCACCGACGAGGCGACCAACCCGGATGCTTTGCGTAAGGCGGGGGGCGAAGATATATCCCATTTCATCGCCGTGACCGATTCGGATGAGGTGAATCTCGTGACCTGCGGCATGGCGCGCGGCATCTTCCCCGCTTCGCGGACCATCGCCCGGGTCCGCAACCTCCACTATGCGAAGGCGACCTATCACGGCGAGCCGTTCCTCGGGGTCGACTACGTGGTCACCCCCGAGGTCGAGGCGGCACGCCAGATACTCGATACCATCCTGCATGGCGCAGTGAGCGATGTCCTGCGGTTCGAGGGGACCGATATCCAACTCTGGAACACGCCGGTCGAGCGCCGATCGCCGTTCCGCAACCGTAAACTTGCACAGCTGCGTAAGGAGGTGCCGGAACCCTTCCTCGTCGCCGGTATCGTGCGTAACGAGGAGACCATCATCCCTTCGGGCAACACCGTCATCCGCGAAGGGGATCGCCTCTATCTCGCCGGCACCGAGGCCACCTTGCAACGGCTCTTCACGCATGCGGGTCGCAAGCAGCGGCGGATAGAGAGGATACTGCTCGTCGGTGCCGGCAAGGTGGGCGCCTATGTGGTGAAATTCCTTGCGCCTCACCCCTTCCATGTGACGATAGTGGAAAGCAACGCCGAGAAATGCAAGGCGATATCGACCACCTATCCGGACACGCTCGTCCTGTGCGGCGACATCAGCGACGAGTCGCTCCTGCAGGATGAACGGCTCGACCGTTATGACCTCGTGGTGGCCGCGACCGGCGATCAGGAACTCAATATCCTTTCGGCGGTCTATGCGCGATCGCTCGGCGTAAAGCGGACGATGGCGCTTGTGGACAACGCTAATTACCTGCGGGTCGCCTCCCAGCTCGAAATAGATTCGACCATCAGCCCGAAGGCGGGGTCGGTCGACGCGATACTCAAATACCTTCGCAAGGGGACCGTGAAGACCATGTACGGTATCTTCGACGGCACCGCCGAGGTCATCGAATATGTCATTGGCCCCGAGTCGCCGGTAAGCGGCAAGGCGATCATGCATGCCGGTCTGCCCGCCGACACCCTTGTGGTCGCCATCGTGCGCGACGGCACGGACATCATGCCGCACGGCGCCTTTACGCTGAAGGCGGGCGACACCGTCATCGTCATCGCGAAGCGTTCTTCGATATCGCGGATGGAAACGCTTTTCGGCGGAGCGGCATGAACATACCGGCCGTCGTCAGCGTGCTGGCGGCGATCGTCGGGATCGCCGTTTCCTTCATGATACTGCCCCTTTTCGTCGCGATCCTCTACGGCGAGACCCTCGCGTGTCATGTCTTCGCCTGGGTCATGTCGGGGGGGCTGTTCCTGTGTGGCGCGACCTATGTCGCGATGCGTCACTTGGCCCGGTACGACAAGCGCCCCCGCGGACTTTCGCCGCGCGATGGGTTCGTGACCGTGACGCTCTCGTGGGTGTTCGTTTCGCTGTTCGGCGCATTACCTTTTCTGTTCTCGGGGACGATACCATCGCTGGCCGACGCCTACTTCGAGACCATGTCCGGGTTCACGACGACCGGTGCCTCGATCCTGACCGACATCGAGTCGCTCCCTCGATCCTTGCTCTTCTGGCGGGCCCTTACCCAGTGGCTGGGGGGCATGGGTATCGTCGTGCTGGTGGTCGCCGTTATCCCGCTCCTCGGCATCGGCGGCGTACAACTTCTCGAGGCCGAGGCGCCCGGTCCTTCGGTCGATAAGGTCGCTCCCCGCATCAAGGATACGGCGAAACTCCTGTGGCTCCTGTACCTCGGCTTCACGGTCTTGGAGACGGTGTTGCTCTGGGTCGGCGGCATGAGTCCCTACGATGCGCTGACCCACACCTTCACCACTCTTTCGACCGGTGGGTTCTCGGTGCGCAACGCCTCGCTCGGCGCCTATCCCGGTGCCTATCTGCAGTGGGTGGTGACGATCTTCATGCTTATCGGCGGCACCAGTTTCTCGATATTCTTCCTGTTATACCGGGGGCGTCTGGGGGATATATGGCGCAACAGTGAATGGCGGGCCTACCTGTTGATCTTTTTGCTGACCACCCTGTTCATCGTGGTAGAACTGTCGACCCGCGGCATATACGACTCGTTCGGCGACGATGTCCGTCACGCCGCCTTTCAGGTCGCTTCCATCATGACGACGACAGGGTTTGCGACCGCCGACTTCTCGCTCTGGCCCCATTTTTCACAGATGGTCATCTTCTTCCTCATGTTCGTCGGTGGTTGTGCCGGATCGACCGGCGGCGGCATAAAGGTCATCCGCCTTGTGGCGCTTTTCAAACTCTCCGTCAACGAGATGCGCTACCTACTCCATCCGCGCGGCGTGTTCACCCTGACGCTTGACGGTCGACCGGTGCGCAAGGACCTCATGTACGGCATCGTCGGCTTCTTTTTCCTCTATGTGTTTTTCGTCCTCATAACGACCCTCGTGGTCGCGACGGCGAACTACGATCTTTCTACCTCGCTTACCACCGCCCTTGCGACCGTCGGCAACATCGGTCCCGGTCTCTCGCTGATAGGGCCGATGGCCAACTACGCCCACTTCCCCGATTATGTTGTGTGGTGGCTGTCGTTCGCGATGATGGCGGGACGTCTCGAGATATATACCGTCTTTGTTATCTTCAGCGGACTGTTCTGGCGCCGCTAAGCCGTTCCACGACCGCAAGGAATCCCCGCACGTCCTTCTCGGTCGTGTTGAAGTGGCACATGAGCCGCGCTATCGGGACCGTTTCGTCCCAGAGATAGAAAAAATATTCTTTCTGCAGGGGTTCGACGAGTTCGGCGGGCATCCTGACGAATACGCCGTTCGCCTGTGTCGGCCACGCGAGTTCGAGGTCCGGGAAGCGCACGATCCCCTTTGAAAGCAGTTGCGCCATCGCGTTGGCGTGACGGGCGTTCGCGAGCCAGAGATCATCGGTCAGAAATGCTTCGAACTGCGCCGCGAGATAACGCATTTTTGAAGAAAGCTGCATCGATTGTTTGCGGAGGAAGAGCATCCCGGTCGCGAGCGCCGGGTCGGTGACGATGACCGCCTCGCCCGCCATGAGTCCGTTCTTGGTGCCGCCGAAGGAGATAAGATCGGCTCCCGCCGCCGCCTCGCCGAGGGTCGAGTTCAGCGTCGCCGCCGCGTTGGAGAGCCGCGCGCCATCGATGTGAAGGTAGAGGCCATGACCATGACAGAAGACGCTGAGCGTTTCAAGCTCGGCCGGCGTATAACAGGTGCCCACCTCGGTCGTCTGAGATATCGAAACGAGGCGTGGCTGGATGCGGTGCTCGTCGCCGCGGCCGCCGAGACGCCGC
Organism: bacterium; assembly: GCA_029573155.1. Taxonomy (GTDB): domain Bacteria; phylum UBP6; class UBA1177; order UBA1177; family JAKLFG01; genus JAKLFG01. Next base: position 2,745 of record JAKQHE010000062.1, on the reverse strand, counting down.
TCGACAAGGGCGGGGGTCAGTTTGCCGTCGGGGGTCGGGACGGTGAGCAGTTTCACCCCGGCGTTCCATTCCGGTGCGCCGCACTCGTCGGTGTTGATGTGGGCTGTTTCGGCACAGATGACGCCTTGATGGGGATGGCAGGCGGTCCGTATCGAGATGACATTCGCGGCGGTGCCGTTGAAGACGAAGAATGTCTCCGCCTGCGGGCCGAAAAAGGACGCGACCCTTCGGGCGACATCGACGGTGTATGCATCGTGGCCGTAGGCGTGGACATCGCCATCGTTCACGCGCCGCAAGGCATCGAAAACGGCGGGGTGGACCCCGGCGTGGTTGTCCGAACCGAAACTGCGTCGCATGGCATCCTCCGCTGGCCTTTTACAGCGTCATCGTATGCCTTCGGGAGAAAAAAAGCAACCCGTTGGTCTGTTCTACGGCACTTTCTTGCCAAACGGGGCGTGACGCGGTAGGATGGAACATTCGACAGGGAGAACGAAGAAGATGGGACAGAAAGAGAACGGAGGCGATCTCGACGCCGCGACGCGCCGGGCGCTGACCGCGCACCTCGGTTCGTTCGTGACCGACCATAAACGCGACCTGATAGAGCACGCACTTGCAGAGCGGACCGACCATCTGGCGCTCGCGCTCGAGGACATCTACCAGCCCCATAACGCCTCGGCCTGTCTGCGGACCTGTGAATGTTTCGGCGTGCAGAACATCCATATCATCGAGGGGCGGAACCGCTACGAGGTGAATCCCGATGTGGTGATGGGGTCGGTCAAATGGCTTACGCTCCACCGGTATCGCGAACCGGATCGCGACAACACCGCCGTCTGTATCTCACGCCTGCGGGAACTCGGATATCAGGTGATCGCCACTTCGCCGCGTGCCGATGGCTATACGCCGGATGACCTGCCGCTCGATCGCCCCGCGGCGATACTGTTCGGGACCGAGGAGATGGGGCTGTCGACGGGGGCACTTGCGGATGCGGACCTGTCGCTCAGGATACCGATGTACGGCTTCACCGAAAGTCTCAACATATCGGTGTCGGTCGCGGTCGCTCTTTCGCACCTCATGCGCCGGTTACGTGCTTCAGATGTCTCGTGGCGGCTCAGCGAAGAGCGTCGAGAGGCATTGCGGCTGGCATGGTACCGGAAGGTGGTGTCGAGAAGCGCCGCGATAGAGGATGCCTTTCTCGCCGCCTACGGCGGTCAGCGTCCGGCCGGTAGGCTCTGAGCGGACTGCAGATCGCCGAGCAGTTTCTGGACCCGGCCCTGCAGGTGTTGGACGGTCAGATAGAGCGCGAGCCCCTCGCAGTTCGTTGCATTATGGGCCCGGCAGAAGGCCTCGTCGATGGCCGCTTCGGCCTCCACCTGCTTCTTCCAGAGCGCCTGCTGATCAAGGTAGGCCGCCTTCTGCGGGACCATCCTGCCGTCGATCATCATCTTTTCGAGTATCGCCGTCACCTGTCCCGCGATGACGAGCGAGAGGTCTTCCAGCCGTTTTTTTCCTTTTTTGAGACAGTCGGGGATCGCGGCGGGACCCTGCGCGTAGCAGCGGCCTATCGCTTCATCGATGTCGATCGCCTCCTTTTGCATGATGGTCAAACCGGATGGGGGAGTGGTGACCTTGATCGATGAGCCGGTCAACTGTGCGTCGATGAGATCGGTTATCTTTTTTTCGAAATCGCCTTTCTTGAAACCGGAAATATAGGTCTTGCCGATGATGAAAAGCGGAACACCGATGCGCGATATACCGAGTTGCTGGGCCTTTTTCAGCAGTATCTCGCGGTTGACGAGGTCGCGCGATACCTCCAGTTCCCGGAATTCGATGTCGGGGTATTTCTTCTTCAGCTCGGCCATGAAGGGCTTCGCCTCATGGCAGTGGGGGCAGTTCTCTGAATGGAAGAAGTAGAACACCGGCCGTTCGGCGGCGCCCAGGGACCACGCGGCCGAAAGGATGAACAAAGCAAGGATCTTTTTCACATCCCCCTCCATGAAGAGTTCTTGGACACGGCACATCCTAAGGAAGGGGACCGCTTTTTGTCAAGTTTGTGCCGAGTCTAGGATGGAGCAGAGGTGTCGCGATCGTCGGGGTTCGCCGGTGGCGCGGCCGGTCCGGTCGGCTGCGCCGGTTTAGGCGTTATGTTCCGATGGTAGGCCAGCAGTATATCGGCGGTCGTCAGTATCCCCAGCACTTGCCGCGATCCGTCGGCGGGAACGACCAGGATCTCCTCGAGATCGTTGTTGCGCAATATCTTGAGCGCGTGCCCTATCGAATCGTTCTCATAGATGAAAAAGGCGCGGTCGTCGAGCAGGTCGTCCGCCGTTTGGGTCGAGGGATCGTCTTCCTGCACGGCGTGAAAGAACTGCCCGATGCGGAACGAGCCGAGCAACACGCCCGCGTCGTCCACGACCGGGAATATCCGCTGACGGGAATTCTCCGTGAGCGCCATGATCTCATGAAGGGTGTGGTGCCGCGATATCCGCACGAAACGGCGGGTGCGGTGAAAGACCTCGGCGACCGCGAGAGCGTCGATCTTCTCGGTGGAGACCGCGCCGAGGTGCGGCAGGGTCAGTGCCCGCGAGGGTATCTGGCTCCGGTAGATGGTCCGGCCGTGCGTCAGCAGGAACGCGAAGGCGCAGACCCACATGCTGGGCAGAAGCAGTTCGTAGTTCCCGGTCAGTTCGCTCACCATGATCACGGTCGATATGGGGGTCTTTGCCGCTGCGGTGAAGAATCCCGCCA
>JAKQHE010000056.1 GCA_029573155.1 bacterium | reverse complement strand
CGTGACGGCCCGACATTTTGTCGCCGACGGACAGTTTGCGCTTGATGGCGACGAAGACCTTGACCGACTTGATGACGCCGGGCGCCAGGTCATCGTTCTTGGATATCTGTTTGGTCTTGGTGTCGTATATCTTCTTCACGGTCTCGATCTTGCGGCGCATCGCCAAGATCGATTCCTTGATCTTCTTCATGGCATTGCGATCGGAAACGCTGACGTTCTCCAGGTAGGATTCCGGTATCTTTGACACGCCGTCAGCGGTCAGTTTCTCCCCTTTCTTTATGAGAGAGCGGCCCTTTTCATGCGTGACGGGCGCATCGGTCGTTTTGCCGATGAGCAGTTTGCGGATCATCTCGTAGGTGTGTACCTCGATGATGCGTATCTCTTCGTCACGCGCCCGCTTGAGCGTATCGAACTGCTCTTTTTCCTGCTCCTTCATCCGGTTGTCCTTCTTGGTCCCTTTCCGGGCGAAGATGCGGGCATCGATAACGACCCCTTCGACACCGGGTCGGACATAGAGAGAGCTGTCTTTCACATCGCCCGCCTTCTCGCCGAAGATGGCGCGGAGCAGTTTCTCTTCCGGCGACAGGACCGTCTCGCCTTTTGGCGTGACCTTTCCCACGAGGATATCGCCCGCCCGGACCTTTTGACCGATGCGGATGATGCCGCTCTCGTCGAGTTTTCGGAGCACCTCGTCGGGCGCATTCGGGATATCGGCCGTTATCTCTTCGGGACCGCGCTTGGTGTCGCGGGCCTCGCAGACGAATTCCTCGATGTGGATGGAGGTGAAGGCATCCTCGTGGAGCAGTCGTTCGTTCACCAATATCGAATCCTCGAAATTGTAGCCGCTCCACGGCATGAAGGCTATAAGCACATTGCGCCCGAGCGCCAACTCGCCGCGATCGATGGCTGGCCCGTCGGCGATGACATCACCTTTCTTGATGGTATCGCCCACATTCACCACGGGGCGCTGATCCACGGCGGTGTTTTGATTCGACCGCCGGTATTTGGAGAGATTATAGATATCGACATCTATGGCCTCTTCGGTCTCCGCCGGATCGACCTTGATGACGACATGCGTGGCATCGACCTTGACCACCTCGCCGCCCCGTTTGGCGTACACGGTGTAGCCCGAATCACGGGCGACGAACTGTTCCATCCCGGAACCGACAAGCGGCGCCTCGGCGCGCACCAACGGGACCGCCTGCCGTTGCATGTTCGAGCCCATGAGGGCACGGTTCGCATCATCATGTTCTAGGAAGGGAACAAGCGCCGCCGATACCGAAACGATCTGCACCGGAGCAAGGTCCATGAGGGTGATCTCTTCGCTGCGCACGCGAACGATGTCGCCCTTATCGCGCGCATTGACCAGATCTTCCATCAACAGACCGTTCTTGTCGACCGACACCGAGGAGGGAACGATCCGATGCTCCTGCTCCTTGATGGCGTCAAGGTAGATGACCTTGTCGGTCACTTTGCTCTTGCCGGTCGCCTTGTCCTTTTCTATCACGCGATACGGCGTTTCGATATAGCCGAACTCGTTTATGGCCGCGAAGGTGGTGAGTGAAACGATAAGACCGACATTCGGACCCTCCGGCGTCTCGACCGGACAGATGCGTCCGTAATGGGTCTTATGGACATCACGAACCTCGAAACTGGCGTGTTCGCGCGCTAGACCACCGGGACCGAGTGCCGACAGACGCCGCTTATGGGTCATTTCGGACAGGATGTTGGTCTGATCCATGAACTGGGAAAGTTGGCCGCCGGCGAAGAACTCTTTGAGCACCGCCGTCACCTGTTTGTATCCGATGACCTCGTAGGGCGTGAGCGACTCTATCGCCGCACCGGCCAGTTTCTCTTTTATGCTGTGAGCCATTCGCAGAAGACCGTTCTTGAACACATCCTCGAGAAGTTCGCCGACCAGACGCACACGACGGTTCCCGAGGTGGTCGATGTCGTCCACGATGCCTCGACCATCGGTAAGGTTCAACAGGTAACGCACCGTGTTGAGCACGTCTTCGCGGCGCAGGAGTCGATTGGTCAGCGGGACCTGTTCACCGAATTTATGGTTCATTCGCAGACGACCGACCGCACTGAGATCGTAGTTCTCCGAATTAAAGAACAAATTATTGAAATAGGCCTCAGCGACATCAATGTTCACCGGATTGGAGGGAACCATGATCTTATATATCTCGGTCAAAGCCTCCTCACGGGTCGACACCTTGTCTATCTTCAGCGTATCCGAAAGATGCGAGGAGTACTTCATGTTCTCGATGTAGATGGTCTCTATGCGCTGAACGCCCCGCTTGAGTATCTCATCGAGAAGCGTTGGGGTGATCTCGTCGTTGACATCGGCGATCCGCGTGCCGTTTTTGTCCGCGACCGGCTTGAACAGTCGTTTCCCCATAAGGTGCTGGGGATCGATGGCGATATCCTTGATGCCCAGTTTCTTGAGTTTCAGCAGGACCGCGCTGGAGAAGTTCTTGCCTTCCTGCACGATGAGGGCACCCGACTTGTCGTAAAGATCGACCGGGACCTTTTGCTCCTTGAGTTGTTCCGCGTCCTTCTCGTGGTCCAACACCTGAAAGATCTCGCCTTTGTTGATGACGAATCTTTCCGGGAAATAGTAACTCGAAACGAGATCCTCTTTTGAGTAGCCCCATGCCTTAAGGAAAACGGTGGCCGGGAATTTCTTTTTGCGGTCTATCTTGACATACAGCAGGTTCTTGGAGTCGAACTCGAAATCGAGCCATGAACCGTGGTACGGGACCAACCGGGAAACGAACACATCGTTGCCGGCGGCCGAACGCATCTTGTCGTAGTCGAAAAAGGTCCCCGGAGAGCGGTGTAACTGATTGACGATGACCCGCTCCGTACCGTTGATGACGAAAGTGCACCAGTCGGTCATGGCGGGAATGGCCCCGAAATGGATATCCTGCTCCTTGATGTCGTTCAGCCCTTTACGGACGCCGTTCTGGTCCACCTCGTAGGAGGCGAGCGCCACCTTTATCTTGAGAGGTATCTCATAGGTGGTGCCGCGCAGTTTGCATTCCTCAACATCATACAGCGGTTCGCCGAGCGAATATCCGCCGAAGGTGAGTTCGATGGCGTTATTGAAACTGGTGATCGGGAAGACCGAGCGAAAAGCCGACTCCAGACCGGTGACCGTCCGTTCGGACGGCGCCGCGTCCTTTTGCAGGAACTGCACGAAGGAACTCTTTTGGACCTGAAGAAGGTCGGGGATGTCCTTTACCCGTTTCGTTATCTTCCCGAACCACCGACGAGCCCTGAAATTAGACTGACCGAGGATACCCATTGCAACCTCTCTTGCGTGTTAGTTGCCGATATGCGTCCCTGTACACAAAGTCAAAGAACAAAAATACGGTAAGACAGCATACACCGCTGTCTTACCATACAAAACATATGAACTGTCCCGTAACACCGGGACGAGTTACTTTATCTCGATCTCAGCGCCGACCGCGACCAGTTTCTCTTTTATCTTGTTCGCCTCGTCCTTGGTCACGCCTTCCTTCACCGTCTTGGGCGCGCCATCGACCAGATCCTTCGCTTCCTTGAGGCCCAGCGTCGGGATCAGCGCGCGGATCTCTTTGATGACCTCGAGCTTCTTGGCGCCCGCCGACTTCAGAACGACCGTGAATTCGGTCTGAGCCTCAGCCGCCGCCGCCGCCGGGGCCGCCGCCGCTACCGCGACCGGCGCCGCCGCGCTGACGCCCAGTTCGGTCTCAAGTTCCTTGATGAGCTCGGCCAGTTCGAGGACCGTCATTCCCTTGATGAATTCTTTCACTTCCGCTTTGGTAGCCATGATCTTTCTCTCCTTTGAAAAAAGTTGTAACGCTCGTTAATTGCCTGCTGTTTCCATCTTTTCTTTGTGAGCCACGAGTACCCGCAGGAACGACTGGGGGACCGCCGCAAGAAGTTGCACGAACTTCTGCGGGACCGCCTGCATCGTACCTAAGAGTTTCGCCTGAAGTTCCGTCTTCCCGGGCATTTCGGAAAGGATCTTGACCTCCTGTGCGGAAAGAACCCTTCCATCGATCATGCCGCCTTTGACAACGAACCCCTTGTCCTTGTCCTTCTCTGCGTACTTCTTCAGGAGTTTCGCGCCGACCGTCTGGTCGTCCATCGTGGTGACGACGAGCGAGGTCATCCCCTTGAAGAACTCGGTCATGCCGGCATAAGCCGTCTCTTTGACCGCGATCCTCGCGAGGGTGTTCTTGACGACGACGAATTTGACGCCGTTCTTGGCGCAATCCTTACGAAGCGGGGTGAAGGTGGTCATGGGCACATTGCCGAAATCGACCGCGATGCATGACGAAGCGCCGGAAAGAAGCTTTTTCAGTTCCGCGACCAACTGCTCCTTTCTCGCTTTTTCCATCTAACCTCTCCTCTTGTTCTGTCGCTGGCCCGCGAAGACAGAAACAACTTGTCTCCGGCAGGAGATTAAGCCGGCAGTGCCGGCACCCGCCTTCTCAGACCAGGATCGTTCCAACTCTTATTACACCTTTTCCAACAGATCGTTCTCGTCGATCTTCACGCCGGGCCCCATGGTGCTCGACAGCGAGATCTTCTTGATAAAAGCTCCTTTGGCGGTCGACGGTTTCAACTTGACCAGACTTCTGAACAGCTCTTCGGCGTTCTCCTGAAGTTTCTGGGAGCCGAAACTCACCTTGCCGATCGGCACGCAGAGCACACCGGCCTTGTTGACCTTGAACTCGACCTTGCCCGCCTTCGCCATTTTGATCGCCTCGGCGATGTCGTTGGTCACCGTCCCGACCTTAGGATTGGGCATCAGACCACGACGACCGAGAACCTTGCCCAGTTTACCGACCTTGCCCATCATGGCGGGGGTCGTCAGCAGTTTATCGTAATCAACCCAGCTCTCGCTCTGTATCTTTTCTATCATATCGTCGCCGCCGACGAAATCGGCGCCGGCCTTCGTCGCCTCCTCTACCTTATCGGGCGGTACGATGGCAAGAACGACCACTTTCTTACCGAGCCCATGCGGGTAGACACAGGACCCGCGGACCATCTGGTCAGACTTTTTGGGGTCTATGCCCAGGTTGATGGCAAGGTCCACCGTTTCGTCGAATTTTTTCGAAGCGGCTTTCTGCATGAGATCGAAAGCCTCGCTGAAGTGATATTTCTTCGCGTGATCGTAGGTTTTCGCCACATCAGCGATCCTTTTGCCTTGTCGCGTCGTCATGATGTCGTCTCCCTATTCGATGGTGATGCCCATGCTTTTCGCGGTCCCTTCCACCGACCGCTTGGCCGACTCGAGGTCGGTCGTATTAAGATCCTCCAGCTTGGTCTTGGCGATATCTTCGACCGCCTTGCGGCTCACTGCGCCGATCTTCTTTTTATTCGGCTCTCCCGATCCCTTCTCCTTGTCGGCCGCCTTGAGTAGAAGTTGCGAGGTCGGCGGGGTCTTGGTCACGAACGAGAAGGAACGGTCGGCATACACCGTGATGATGACGGGGATGATGAATCCTTTCTGAGCCTGCGTTTTTGCGTTATACTGCTTGCAGAACTCCATGATGTTGACACCGTGCTGACCGAGCGCGGGGCCGACCGGGGGAGCGGGGTTCGCCTGTCCGGCGGGTATCTGCAGTTTGATGTTCGCGATGATCTTCTTCGCCATGGGATTCTCCTTTGGTTAATCCTCGACTTTTTCCACCTGGGAAAAACTCAGTTCGACAGGCGTCGACCGCCCGAATATGTTCACGAGCACATCCAGTTTCTCTTTTCCTTCTTTGATGTCATCGATGACCGCCTTGAAGCCGGCGAACGCTCCGTCCTTTATCAGGATGGTCTCCCCTTTCTCGAAGGATATCTCGTGCACTTTCTTTATCTCGCCGTCCTGCATCATCTTGCGGATCCGTTCTATCTCGACCGCCGTGATGGGCGTCGGCTTGATCCCCGCGTTCTTGTCGAAACGCTTCTTCTCTCCGACGAAAGCCGGTTTACGGATGAAAGCGACGCTCTTTATGAGGAGCCAGGCCTCATCAGAGTAATGCATCTGGATAAAGACATAACCGGGGTAGAGGTTCTTCCTCACCTTGCGCTTCTTGTCCCCCTTCTTTTCCTCTATCTCCACCTCGGGAACTATGATCTCGCCGAAATGGTCCTGCATTTTGCGATCTTCGACGATCTTCAGGATCGCGTTGCGGAGTTTGTTCTCCTGCCCCGATTGGGTATGGATCGCGTACCATTTCATGTTATAACCCTTCCGGTCGTCCCTCAGTAAATATACAGCATGACATTCGCCCAGATCAGATCGAGCACGAAGAAAACGACGATCATGATGCCGACGAACACGAAGACCGATATGGTCGTGACCCGGGTCTCATCCTTGGTGGGCGTCGTCACTTTCTTGAGTTCCTCGATCACCTCATCAAGTTGCGAACGGTAGGTTCCCTGCCGGTATGCCCACAGGAACCAGGTCGTCGCGACCGCAATGACGATGCCCACGACATTCTTGAGCGGCAGAAAGCCCGCCAGCAGGTAGTCAGCAAGGTCTATCGAACGAATGCTGAGCACCGCATCGCTGAGCGAAACGGCAAAATAGGTCATGAGCGCGAAAAATACCGCGTAGGAAACAAGGATGATCTTGCTATTTTTCATGGCCACAGCTCCCCGATCCATCGTTCACCGTCACAAAATGGCAGGCCAGGCAGGACTCGAACCCGCAGCCCTCGGTTTTGGAGACCGATGCTCTACCAATTGAGCTACTGACCTGCATGCGCACCGTCATATCTTGCCCTCTTTATGCTCGGTATGCTTGCGGTCGTGCGGGCAGTACTTTTGGAGAACGACCTTATCCGCCGTGTTCTTCTTATTCTTGGTCGTCGTGTAATTCTTGCGTTTGCACTCCGAGCAGACCAAGGTCAACTTGATGCGATTTCCCGCCTTTTTTTTGGAAGCCATGTTCGTATCCTCTTGTTACTCGATTATCTTTGTCACCACGCCGGCGCCCACCGTGCGGCCGCCCTCCCGGATCGCGAAACGGAGACCTTCCTCCATCGCGATCGGCGCTATCAGTTCGCCCGTGATCTTCACATTGTCCCCCGGCATGATCATCT
>JAKQHE010000055.1 GCA_029573155.1 bacterium | reverse complement strand
GGCGCGGCATCGCCGCGGCGGAAACCAAGTTTCACCACGCGGGTGTACCCGCCTTTCCGTTCGGCGAACTTCGGCGCGATCTCTTCCATGAGTTTCGGGATCAGGAGTTCGCGTTCCGACTTGATGTATTTCGTGAGTTGCACATAGGCGGCGTGCGAACGCTTCTTCGCGATGGTCACGACCCGGTCGGCGAGCCGTTGCAACTCTTTCGCGCGGACGAGCGTCGTCGTGATGCGGCCATGCTTGATGAGCGACTGCAACAGGTTCGTCAGCATCGCCTCGCGGTGTTCCGTCGGGCGTCCCAGCCGTTTGTTGTCTTTCTTATGCCTCATGATGGTCTCCCTTACTTGCCTTCTTTTTCTTTCTTCTTCTCTATCTGATCAAGGATGCGCTGATCGGGGAAGTTCGGCAACTCCATCCCGAAGTACAGTCCCATATTGAGGAGTATGAGTTTTATCTCGTTCAGCGACTTGCGGCCGAAATTCTTCGTCTTGAGCATCTCCGCCTCGCTCTTCTTCACCAGATCGCCGACGAAACGGATATTGGCGCTCTTCAGGCAATTGTAGGATCGGACAGAGAGATCGAGGTCGTCTATCGTCTTGTAGAGATTCCAATCGGTCTCTTCGGACAGGTCGCCCTCCTTGCCTTCGGTCTCTTCCTCTATGGCGAAATTGATGAGGAAGCGTGTGTGCTCCCGCAGGATCATCGACGCATACGCCAGCGCATCGCGCGGATGCATCGCGCCGTCGGTCTCCACCTCGATGGTCAGTTTGTCGTAATTGAAGTTGTTCTTCACGCGGGCGCCGGTGATAGCGTAACTTACGCGAACCACCGGGGAGAAGAACGAATCTATGGGGATAAAGCCCTCGCTGTACAGAGAGGGATCGTGATCCTCGGCGGGAACATAGCCACGTCCCGACATCACGAGCAGTTCCATCTCGACATCGACATTCTCATCCATCTCGAAAAGCACCTGATCCTTGTTGAGTATCTTGAGAGCGGCCGTTTCGGGGATATCGCCGGCCGTCACCATACCCTTATTTTTCCTACGCAGGACCAGATGATGCATCTTCTCCTCGTGCGCGACGAAACGGATCTGCTTGAGATTGAGGAAGACATTGACCACATCCTCCTTAACTCCCGGGATGGTCGAGAACTCGTGCTCCACCCCTTTGATCTTCACCGCCACGATCGCCGCTCCGCGTATTGAGGAGAGCAATATCCTCCGCAGAGAGTTCCCCAGCGTGATCCCATACCCCTTCATGAGCGGCTCGCATATGAATCGGGCAAAGGTGCCCGCTTCGTTCTGCTCGACCACCTTCACCTCTTTCGGCATAATAAGCGTTTTCCAGTTCTGACGATACATCCCGGGCACCTCGCAGTTTACTTGGAATAAAGCTCGACGATAAGATTCTCCTTGATGTCGGCCGAGATATCGGTCCGTTCGGGTTCCCGAAGCACCGACCCCTTGAATTGCTCCTTCTCGAGTTGGAGCCATGTCGGGACCTGCACCCGCTCCCCGGCGTATTCCAGGGACGCCTTGAACACCGGGGTCGTCCTGCTGGCTTCCTTTATCTGTATGACATCGCCCTGCTTGACGATGAACGACGCGATATCGGTGATCTTACCGTTGACAAGAAAATGGCGATGGCTGATGAGTTGCCTCGCCTGCGCACGGCTCGATGCCATGCCCAGACGGAACACCACATTGTCCAGGCGCCGCTCGAGCAGATTGAGCAGATTCTCGCCGGTGGCCCCTTTCTTTTTGACGGCACGGTCGTAGAACAGCCGGAACTGGCTTTCCAGAAGACCGTACATGAATTTCACCTTCTGTTTCTCGCGCAACTGGACCCGATAATCGGTGGTGCGTTTACGATCCTTGCCGTGCTGACCGGGGCCGTAGGGGCGACGATCATAGGCGCACTTCTCGGAATGACACCGCTCTCCCTTCAGGAAAAGTTTCGCCCCTTCCTTGCGACAGATCTTACAACTGCTTTCCTTGTACTTCGCCAAAGCTTCCTCCTTTTACCTTCGATTAAAAGTTTACACTTCCGACAACTATACTCTTCTCCGTTTCGCCGGCCGGCACCCATTGTGCGGGATCGGCGTGATGTCACGGAGGAGCATGATGTTGTATCCGGCATTGCCGAGTCCGCGGATGGCCGCCTCGCGACCGTTGCCCGGACCCTTCACATACACACTGAGCGTGCGCAAGCCATATTCTTTCGCCTTCTTGCCGGCATCCTCGGCCGCCATCTGAGCGGCGTAGGGAGTGCTCTTCTTGGAACCGCGAAAACCCTTGAGCCCCGCGCTCGACCAGCTGAGCACATTACCGCTCACATCGGTGATGGTAACGATGGTATTGTTGAAAGAACATTGGACATACGCCAGCCCCGTCTGGATATTCTTCCGGACCTTCTTCTTCTTTTGTTCGGCCATGGTCTATCCCTCTCTAGCTCTTTTTCATCATGTTACGGCGGCGCCCCTTGCGTGTCCGCGCGTTGGTGTGGGTGCGCTGACCCCGCACCGGCAGACCCTTTCTGTGACGCAGTCCGCGATAGTTGCCGAGATCCATGAGCCGCTTGATGTTCATGATGGTCTCTTTGCGCAGGTCACCTTCGACGGCGTATCCCTTCTCTATCACCTCGCGGATCTTCGCCGCTTGCGCTTCGCTGATGTTGTCGGAGTTGAGCGTCGTTTCGACGCCCGCCTCTTCGAGTATCTCTCTGGCGCGCGACCGACCGATACCGTAGATGTAGGTAAGCGCGATCTCCATCTGTTTCTTCCGGGGAAGATCTACTCCCGCAATACGAACCAAGCTACACCTCCTTTTTTGTCGCTATCCTTGTTTCTGTTTGTGCTTGGGATTCTCACAGATGACCCTCAGTATCCCTTTTCGTTTGATGATCTTGCATTTCGTGCAGATCTTTTTGACCGAAGCTCTCACTTTCATGGTATCACCTCTCGTCCACTGTCGCTTTCATGCGATGAATGATCCTCCCCCGCGTGAGATCGTAGGGGGAGAGTTCTATCTGTACCCGGTCCCCGGGCAGGATCCTTATGAAATATTTGCGCATTTTACCGGAAACATGCGCCAAAACCTGATGCTTGTTCTCAAGTTCCACTCTGAACATCGCGTTCGGAAGCGTCTCGACGATAACGCCTTCCAGCACGATCCCTTCTTCTTTAGCCATGGACTCCCTTCACTGTTTCAAGGCGATCCGTTGCTTCTCCAGCAACGATCTGACCTCGGTAAATGTCTCGTCGACCGAACAGGCGCCGTCCACTTCGGCGAAATATCCCTTCTCGGTATCCGCGATATGCGTCACCATGGGCGCGGTCGACCTCCGGTACTCGGCGAGCCGGTTGCGCACCACGGCCTCGTTATCGTCGGCGCGACGGATCAGCGCACCTTTTTTGCACAACGGGCAGGTATCCTTCTCTTTCAGTGAGGAACTCAGGGTGGAGAAGGGGGAAAAACAGGCATCACACACGAGCCGTCCCGCGAACCGGCGAAGGATGACCTCGTCGTCTATGGAGAAGTACACGAACGAATAGGACGCGTCCTGCTCGCACAGGTAGGTGCGGACCATCTCGTACTGACCGATGGTGCGGGGAAACCCATCCACGAGGAATAGCGCCCGCCCCTTGACCGGGACAAGTCGCTGGGCACTATCCTTAAAGAGGGCCATCACTATGTCGTCCGACACCAGCGCGCCGCTCTCGATGAGGCTCTTCACCCGTTTACCGAGTTCGGTACCCCGGGCGATATGGTCCTTCAATGCATCACCGGTGGAAAAAGAGGTCCCCTCGAAGGTCTCGAGGACACGACGGATCTGGGTCCCTTTGCCCGAAGCCGGTTTGCCGAGAAGAAAGAGGTAGAGATAGCGCCCGTCCTGCATCATCTGCCCCTAGCGGCTCCTGCTTTTGACGAGCGAGCCTTTACCACCGATGGAGAAGCCCTCGTAGTTGTTGCTGATGAGATAGGACTCTATCTGGGAGGCGGTATCCATGGCAACGCCCACGACGATGAGGATGGAGGTCCCACCCATGTAGAAGGGAAGCCCCATCTTGTCGCGCAGGAGATCGGGTATCAGACATATCGCCGTCAGGTAGATAGCGCCGCCGAAGGTTATCCGGCTCAGAACCTTGTTGATGTAGGCGACCGTTTCCTTGCCGGGGCGGATGCCGGGTATGTACCCGCCGTTCTTGTTGAGGTTCTCGGCGACATCGTCGGTCTTGAACTGCACGAATGTGTAGAAGAATGCGAAGAAGATGATAAGGAAGATATACAGCAGTTCATAGAGCCAGCCGCCCGGATTGAGCATTGTTTGGAGCGTCCCCATCCATTCCGCGTTCAGAAATCCTCCGATAGTGGCTGGGAAGACGAGCAGAGCGCTCGCAAATATCGGGGGAATGACACCGGATGTGTTTATCTTGAGCGGGAGATAGCTGTTCTGCAAGGTCCTGCCGCCACTCACCCGTCGCGCGTATTGTATCGGTATCTTGCGACGGGAACTCTCCACGAACACGATAACGGTGAAGGCAAGGACCAGCACCAGGATGAAAATCACCAGATGGAACGGCTTTATCATCTCCTCATTGAGATACTTTATGAGTTGCGAGAACATATTGGGGAAGCGGGCCACTATGGAGGCGAAGATAAGCAACGAGATCCCGTTGCCGATACCACGCTCCGAGATCTGTTCACCCAGCCACATCAGGAACAGGGTGCCGGTCGTCAGGGTGATAACCGTCAGCGCGCGGAAGAACCACCCCGGGTCCTGCACCACCACCTCGCCGGCACGACCGGTAAGGCTTTCAAGGAACTTCGCCATCATGAGGCCCTGGAATATGCAAAGAAGCACCGTGCCATAGCGGGTGTACTGCACGATCTTCTTCTGTCCCTGCTCGCCTTCTTTCTGCATCTCTCCTATCTGCGGGATGACCACCGCCAGAAGGGAGAAAATGATGGAGGAGCTGATATAGGGCATGATGCCGAGCGCGAAGATGGAGAGTTGCTCGAGCGCGCCGCCCGAGAACATGTTGAAAAGGCCGAGGATCGTCGTCGAGCCCTTCGTCGCCATGATATCGGCCATGATATTCTTGTCGACACCGGGCGTCGTCACGAATATCCCCATCCGGTAGACCGCAAGAATGAAGAGCGAGAAAAGGACCCGCTCGCGCAGGTCGGGGATCTTGAATATGTTGGAGAGTATCCTACTGATCAAGTTTCATTTCCTCCGCTTTTCCACCGACTTTCTCTATCGATTCCTTCGCCCCTTTCGTGAATTTGTGGGCGATAACGGTCAGCGGGTGCTGAAGTTCCGTGCGGCCGATGATCTTGATGCAGGTCTCATTCCCCTTGCAAAGTCCCGCTTCCGCAAGTTTCACCGGATCGACGGTGGTCCCCGCCTCGAATTTATCCAGATAGCGGACATTGATCTCGGTCACCTCGACCCGGAACAGGTTGAAAAAGCCTCTCTTGGGGAGCCGTCTGATAAGCGGCATCTGGCCACCTTCGAACCCCCGCCGGACCGATCGACCGGCTCTGGAACGCTGTCCCTTGTGCCCTTTGGTGGAGGTCCTGCCATGTCCCGACCCATTGCCGCGCCCGATGATCTTTCTCGATTTCAGGCCTTCCGGTTTCTTCAGTTCGTGGAGGCGCATGGGTATCTCCTATTTCTTTGACTGATAATCAACGATGGAAATGTTTCGCTTCTCTTGCACTTCGTCCATATTCTCCATGGAAAGAAGTGCCTTCAGCGTGGCCTTAGCCATATTGTGCGGATTACTGGACCCGATGCTTTTGGTGAGAATGTCGGTCACGCCGACAAGTTCAAGCACCGAGCGGACCGCTGAGCCGGCGATAACGCCGGTACCGGGCGAAGCAGGGCGCAGGAAGACCCTGCCGGCACCGAATTCCCCGAGCACCTCATGGGGGATCGTTCCTTTCTCTATCGTTATATGGCGCAGGTTCTTGCGTGCCCGCGCGATGCCCTTCTTTATCGCTTCCGGAACCTCGCGCGCCTTGCCGAGACCAAGCCCGACATGACCATGACCGTCACCGATCACCATGAGCGCGGCGAAACTGAAATTCTTGCCGCCCTTGACGACCTTGGCGACCCGGTTCACATAGATGAGTTTCTCGCGAAGATCCAACCCTTCGGGATTGATCGGTTTCTGCTTCTCTTTCATCACTCTTGCCTCGTTCCGTTCGCTGTTTAAAACTTCAGGCCGCCTTTACGCGCCGCTTCGGCAAGAGCCTTGACGCGGCCATGATACAGATATCCGTTACGGTCGAACACGACCGTGGTGATCCCTTTCGCTTTGCACTTCATCGCGATGAGTTCGCCCACCCGCGCGGCGTCGGCTTTCTTGTCCCCTTCGCCTTCCTTGTAATCCTTGCCCACGGTCGACGCCGAGACCAGCGTCGTTCCCGAGATGTCGTCCACGACCTGCGCGTATATGTTCTGGCTGCTCCGGAAAACGGTCAGGCGCGGACGCGAGGGGGAACCCTCCCCTATCCTCTTACGGATCGATGTCTTCCTTCTGATCCGTTGCTCTATTTTCTTTTTTCTGTCCATGATGTAACCTCGTTCCCTCTATCCGTTTATTTGCCTGCCGCCTTTCCCGCTTTGCGCCGGATCACCTGACCGCGGTAACTGATGCCCTTGGCTTTGTACGGTTCTACCGGGCGCAGAGCCTTTATCTTCGAGGAGAAATCCCCCAACAACTGCTTGTCGGCCGCCGTCAGCGTAAGTTCGCCCGGCTTGACCTCGGCGGTGATCCCCTTGGGTATGTCGAACTCGACGGGATGCGAGAATCCCAACAGGAAGGAAAGCTTGTTCCCTTTCATCTCGAACTTGTAACCGGTACCTTTCACTTCGAGCACGCGAGAGAAACCGGTGGTCACGCCAGTCACCATGTTGTGTATCAACGCGCGGAACAGACCGTGCAAAGCCTTGGTGGCTTTCTCGTCATCGGCGCGTTCTACCGTGATGACATTCTTCTCGATGCGGACCGTTATCTTGGGGTGGATCGCCTGTTCGAGCGTCCCCTTGGGACCCTTGACCCGCAACATGTTCTCTTTCAGCGACACCTCGACCTTACTATCAAAAGGTATCGGTTTCTTGCCTATTCTCGACACGGTAACCTCCTTTCGCTACCAGACCTTACAAAGGATCTCGCCGCCGACATTGATAGCGCGCGCTTTTTTGTCGGTCAACACCCCTTTCGAGGTGGAGACCACGCACACGCCAAGCCCGGCACGCACATACGGTATCTCCTTGACCGGCACATACACACGACGCCCCGGTTTGCTGACACGCTCGATGTGGGAAATGACCGGCTTGCCTTTGTGGTAACGGAAATCCACGGCTATGGTCTTTTTCCCGGCCACATCGGTGACGCGGAAATCGCTGATGAAGCCCTCTTCTTTGAGCACCTTGCTGACCCCTTCAACCACGCGGGATGAAGGGATGCCGACGACCGTTTCGTGTTTGGCCCGAAGCGCGTTATTGAGCCGCGTCAAGTAGTTTGATATCAGATCGTTCATCCTTCTCTCCTGTTCACCAGCTTGATTTTATGACACCGGGGATAAGGCCGTTGCTCGCCATTTTGCGAAAACAAAGTCGGCACATATCGAACTTCCTTATGTAGGAGCGAGCACGACCGCACAACGGGCAACGGTTATGGTAGCGGGTCGAGAACGCCGGCTTTCTTTTCGCCTTCAGCATCATCGTCAATCTGGCCACAGAAACCCTCCTTTATCTTTATCTATCAGTTATTGAACGGCATGCCGAACATCTTGAGGAGCGCCTTCGCCGCCTTGTCATCACGGGCGGAGGTGCATATCGTGACATTCAGCCCCTTCACATTTTCGACCTTATTGAAATCGATCTCGGGAAAAATCATGAAATCCTTGATGCCGAGCGAATAGTTACCTCTGCCGTCGAAGGCCTTTCCGGAAACGCCGCGGAAGTCCTTGACGCGCGGGAGCGCGACCGATATCAAGCGGTCAAGAAAATCGTACATGCGGTCCTTGCGAAGAGAAACAGAGGTGCCTATGGGCGTCCCTTCGCGCAGTTTGAAGGTGGCTATCGACTTGCGCGCCTTGTTGATGACCGGTCGCTGGCCAGCGATAAGCGCCAGTTCCTTCGCAGCGTCCTCAAGAAGTTTTTTGTTCTGCGTGGCCTCCCCGACACCCATGTTCAACACGATCCTCTCGATACGCGGGACCGCCATAGGGTTGGTGATGCCCAGTTCCTTCTGGAGAGCGGGCCGTATCTCCGTCTGATAATAGGTGCGCATCCTGCTCACATATTTCGGTCGCTTTTCCTCCGGCGCCTTTTCTTTGGCCGCCTCTTTGGCCGGCTTCGCCGTCTTCTGTTTCTCGGGCGCCGCCTGCTCTTTGGGCGTCTTTGCTTTTTTCTGTTTTTCTTCCATCATCTATCTCCGCCTACTCTATGGTCTCGCCGCACGCACGACAGAAGCGCACCCGCTTTCCGTCGCTCAAAACTTTGCGGCGGAACGAAGTGGCTTTGGCACACTTGGGACAGATCGCGCGCACATTCGAGATGTGGATGGGCATCGCCTTGTCCACGATCCCCGCCTCTCGGTTCTGTCCCTGTTTCTGATGTTTCTTGTACACATTGACATTCTCTATCACCACCTTCTCGGTATCGGTGATGACCCGCAAGACTTTGCCGGTCTTCCCTTTGTCCTTACCGGTGATGACGCGAACCGTATCGTTCTTTTTGATATTCGCCATTGTGCTCATGGTGTTCTCCTTACAGTACCTCGGGGGCGAGAGATATGATCTTCATGAATCCCTTGATCCTGAGTTCGCGGGCGACGGGGCCGAACACGCGGGTACCCAACGGCTCATAATAATCGTCGAGAATGACCACCGCGTTGTCGTCGAAACGGATATAGGAACCGTCCTCCCGTTTCAACTCCTTCGCCTGTCGCACGATGACCGCGCGCTTCACTTCACCTTTCTTCACCTTCCCCTTCGGCTCGGCATCCTTGACCGAGACGACGATGACATCACCGATCCCGGCGTATCTCCGCTTAGAGCCACCGTACACCTTGATGCACTGCACTTCCTTTGCGCCGGAGTTGTCTGCAACGGCCAATCTGGTCTGTTCCTGTATCATGCTCCGTCTCCCTGCAACGCTATCCTTTCAACGATCAGCCAGCGTTTGCGCTTACTCAAAGGGGCACATTCGCTGATGCGAACACGGTCGCCGATCTTGCAAAGGTTCTGTTCGTCATGTACCAGGTATTTCTTCCGGGTAGTGATCATCTTCTTGTAGAGGGGATGCTTGTAGCGGCGCTGCACCGAGACCGTGACCGTCTTTTCCGCCTTGTCGCTCACCACGACGCCGACCAATGTCCGTTTATGGCTTCCTGCTTTCATGGGGATCACCTCTTATCCGTTACGGTATTCTGAGAGGGAGCGGCAAGAAAGGTGTGGACCCGGGCGATATCTTTCTTCACCAATCTGATGCGGGCCGTGTTCTGCAACTGCCCCATAGCCTTCTGGACGCGGAGGTTGAAATGTTCTTCCTCAAGAACGAGCAACAGATCCTTCAACTCCTCGCGGCTCTTCTTCTTCATTTCGACCTTTTTCATCGTATCTCGTCCCCCTTCATGACTATCTTGGTCTTTATGGGCAACTTATAGGAAGCGAGGCGGAGCGCCTCTTTCGCCGAAGCGGCATCGAGATCACCCAGCTCGAACATGATGCGACCGGGCTTCACCACGCAGACCCACTCCTCCGGATTACCCTTGCCCTTGCCCATTCTCGTCTCAAGCGGTTTTTTCGTGATCGGCTTGTCAGGGAACACCCGGATCCACATGCGACCACCCTTACGGGCGATGCGCATGATGGCGACACGGGCCGCCTCTATCTGGCGGCTGGTGACCCACCCGCACTCAAGAGCCTTGAGACCGTACTCGCCGAAATCTATGGCGTTACAGGCGGTGGATATGCCCGCCATGCGCCCCTTCATCATTTTGCGATATTTTACCTTATTCGGCATCAACATGGCGCTCACCTATCCTGCGAAGAGGTTGATCTCTTTTCTGCCGGTTTTCGTCTCGAGTCGTAGCGTTTCGAGACCTCGCTCTTGTATATCCAGACCTTGACACCGATCGTGCCGTAAGTGGTGCGCGCGACCGCGTGCCCGAAATCGATATCGGCGCGCAGGGTATGGAGCGGTGTCCGGCCTTCGTGATAGTGCTCGACCCGGGCGATCTCGTTGCCGCCGAGACGACCACCGACCTGCACCTTTATACCTTCGATGCCGCTCTTGATCGCATTACCCATGGCCCGCTTCATGACGCGACGGAAATGGGCCCGCTTCTCGATCTGTTCGGCTATGCTCTCCGAGACCAGTTGCGCGTTGATCTCCGGCTTTTTTATCTCTTCGGGCTGCACGAACACCTCTTGAGCATTCTGCGCGATCTTGCCGACGATCTGCTTTATTCTTTCGATACCGGCGCCCTGTTTGCCGACGACCAGACCGGGCTTAGCGGTACGAATAACGACCTTGATCTTTTCGCCCGACCGTTCGATGGTCACTGCGGCGATACCGGAAAGGTAGAACTCCTTCTTGATCGCTTCGCGGATCTTAAGGTCCTCATGGAACCACTTCGCATAATTCCGGTGGGAGTACCATACGGAACTCCAGGTCCTCGTTATGCCGACGCGCAGACTGATGGGATTAACCTTTTGTCCCAAGGGACACCTCCTGCTCTCTCCTCGTTATCCTTTTTTTTCTTTTTTCTCACCGAGCTCTATCGTGATATGGCTGGTGCGTTTGACGATACGGCTCGCCTGCCCGCGACATTTGGTGATGAACCGTTTCCACATCGGCCCTTCGTCGACCGCTATGGCTACCACGAACAAACGATCGGGATCAAGGCCGAAATTGTTGCCGGCGTTGGCTATAGCCGAACTCAACAGTTTTTTAAGGGCCCCCGCGGCTCTTCGATTGGTGAAATCGAGAATATTCTGGGCATCTTCGACGCGTTTTCCGCGGATCACATCGGCGACCTCGCGCACCCGTCGGGGGGACATGCGATAATACTTCAGTGTCGCCTTCACGGTCTTATCTTCCATCTGAGCCTCTCCAACTCACAAAAAATTAAGCGGGGGTAGTGTATGCATTTCCTTCATTTTTGCAATTTATTTTTTCTTCTCTCCGGCATGGCTTTTAAAGGTCCTTGTGGGCGAGAATTCGCCCAATTTGAACCCCACCATCTCCTCGGTGATGAACACCGGAAGGAACTTGCGCCCGTTATGCACGGCGAAGGTCAGACCGACCATCTCAGGTACGATGGTCGAGCGACGCGACCAGGTCTTTATCGGTTTACGGTCGCTGGAGTCGATCGCCTTCACCACTTTCTTCCACAGGTGCGCATCAACGAACGGCCCTTTTTTTACTGAACGCGGCATGGTGTCTCCCTCGCTCTTGAATTAATCGGTGTTGTTTACTTCTTTCCTCTTCTTCGCACGCGGAAACGGTCGGTCCGTTTGTTGTTGCGGGTCTTGTATCCCTTCGTCGGTTTACCCCACGGAGATACCGGATGACGACCACCGGAGGTTTTCCCCTCGCCGCCGCCGTGCGGGTGGTCGACCGGATTCATCACAACGCCGCGAACCTTGGGACGACGACCCAGCCAACGCGATTTTCCCGCCTTGCCGATACGGACATTGGACGCCTCCGAATTGCCGACCTGGCCTATCGTCGCCCGACATTCCAGATGGATTATGCGTATCTCGCCGGAAGGCATCCTGACCGTCGCGTAGTCGCCCTCCTTGCCGAGCAACTGTATACCGGAGGCCGCAGATCGGCCTATCTGACCGCCTTTCCCCTGTTTGGTCTCCACATTGTGGATGACCGTACCGACCGGGATATAGCGCAACTTCATCGCGTTACCGGGACGCACATCAACATCCTTGTCGGCCGAAACGATCGTGTCGCCGACCTCAAGTTTTTCCGGAGCGATGATGTAGCGTTTTTCGCCGTCCAGATAATGAATGAGCGCGATATGCGCGTTGCGGTTCGGGTCGTATTCGATCGCCGCGACCTTTCCCGGGACATTTATCTTGTCCCGCTTGAAGTCGATGATGCGATAGAGGCGTTTGTTGCCGCCGCCACGACGACGACTGGTGATGCGACCGTAGGCATTACGCCCGCCCGACTTCTTCAGCGAACGGACAAGTGCCTTTTCGGGACGCTTCTCGGTCAGGACCGTGTGATCGGCAACCGACATGTTCCGTCTTCCCGCCGATGTGGGGTTGTAAGTCTTGATACCCATGATTAGCGCTCCCCTGTGTTATACGCCTTCGATGAAATTGATACTGTACCCCTTCTGGAGGGTCACATACGCCTTTTTTCGGTTGTTCCGCTTGCCGGTCACCCGTTTCACCTGCTTGACCTTTCCGCGCACGATAACGGTATTGACCTCTTTCACTTTTACATCGAACAGGCTCTCGACCGCCGCTTTGATATCATCCTTTTCAGCGTCCATGGAGACCTCGAAGAGATACCCCTTCTCCTCTCCACGGGACAGCGCTGTCGATTTCTCCGTGATGATGGGCCGCTTGATAATGCCGAAGTATCTCATTTTTTTCATGACACATAGACCTCGTTAATGTATTTAGCCGCCTCTTCGGTCATGAGGATCGTCTTATACGCCATGATGTCGTACAGATTCACCTGAGAGAAATGCAACACCAGATATTCCGGTATGTTACGTACGCTCAAAGCGAATTTCTCCTCACGATCCCCGGTAATGATTATCGCCTCGGAGAGATCCCATGTCTTTTTCAGAAGGCTCTTTGCTTCGCGGGTCTTGACCGTATCGAAGTCGAATCCCTTGATCACGAAAAGGCTGCCTTTTTCAAGGCGCTCCGAAAGAACCGCCTTCATGGCAAGTCGCCGCTTCTTGGCCGGTACCGTATAGGAGTAATCGCGCGGCTGTGGTCCGAGGATGACATAGCCGCCCCGCATGATGCCCGCCCGCATAGTGCCGCGGCGCGCTCGACCGGTACCCTTTTGACGGAAGGGTTTCGAATTGCCGCCGGAAACGGTCGAAACGGTCTTCGTCGCATGGGTCCCGGACCGCCAACCGGCCGTCTGCATACGGACCACCTCGTAGACCGGGACCTGTCGTTCCTGCCAGTTCACGGCGAACACTTCATCATGCAGCGTTATGTCGCCGACCTTTTTCTTGTCTCGGTCAAATACATCTATTACCGGCATCATCTCCTCCGTCACTTGCTTTTCTTGATGTACACGACGCCGCCCGTCGCGCCCGGAATGGCGCCTTTCAGCAGAAGCAGGTTCTTTTCGGGGTATATCTTCACCACCTCGAGATTCTTGATCGTCACCTGTTCGTTGCCGAGCCGACCCGCCATCCGTTTCCCTTTCCATATCTTTCCCGGATGGACATTCTGCCCGACCGCACCGCCCTTACGGTGAAATTTCGAGCCGTGCGCATCGCTGCCGCCGGAGAAATTCCAGCGTTTCACCACGCCGGTGAAACCGCGGCCTTTGGTGAAGCCGGTCACCTTGACCTTCTCGCCGACCTTGAAAAGGTCCGCCTTTAACTCATCGCCAAGATTAAGACCCTGCAGGTCCTTCTCGTTGACGCGAAACTCTTTTAATCGGCGGAATATCCCTTTCCCGGCCGACTTGAAATGCCCCGCTTCCGGCTTCCGAACATTTTTACTTTTCTGTTCGAAACCGACCTGGACCGCACAATAGCCGTCCTTTTCGGTGCTCTTTTTCTGTATGATGAAGCAGGGACCGGCCTCGATGACGGTGACGGGTATCGAGACGCCGTCTTCATTGAAGATCTGCGTCATCCCGACCTTTTTCCCAATAAGTCCTGCACTCATGGTTTCTCTCCCCGTTTAATTTCTCTTTCCAGGACACCCTAACTGGTCTTTATCTCGATCTCCACACCGGCCGAAAGATCGGTCTTCATAAGTTCATCCATCGTCTGCGTCGTGGGATTGAGTATGTCGAGTATCCTGCGATGGACACGCATCTCGAATTGCTCGCGCGACTTTTTATCCACATGTGGCGATCGAAGAACGCAGTACTTATGGATCTTGGTCGGCAACGGGATCGGGCCCGCGATGCGCGCACCCGTTCGGATAACGGTATCGATGATCTCCGACACCGCGCCATCCAACAGTTTGTGGTCGAACGCCTTGAGCTTGATCCTGATCCTGTCACTCACGTCGTCACCTCACAGTTACTCGATTATCTTTGTCACCACGCCGGCGCCCACCGTGCGGCCGCCCTCCCGGATCGCGAAACGGAGACCTTCCTCCATCGCGATCGGCGCTATCAGTTCGCCCGTGATCTTCACATTGTCCCCCGGCATGATCATCT
>JAKQHE010000045.1 GCA_029573155.1 bacterium | reverse complement strand
AGCGGTAGCGGTGCTGGACGGGCTCGATTACGCCCACAATACCCGTGACCGTAACGGCAATTTCCTCAAGGTCGTCCATCTTGATATGAATCCCAACAATATCCTGCTCTCGTATGACGGCAAGATCAAGATCGTCGATTTCGGTATCGCCAACGCGGTCTACACCAAGGTGCTCAAGAACGACCTGCGTACGGTGCAGGGCACCTACGGGTATCTCTCTCCCGAACAGTGTCAGGAAAAGGAACTCGATCGCCGGAGCGATCTGTTCAGTTTCGGCGTCATCCTCTACGAGCTGCTTTCGGGTCAGCCGCTTTTCAAGCATCTCGACTCGGATGCGGCGATACTGCACGCTATCGTCCACAACGAGGTGCCGCCTGTGCATACGGTCAACCCCGAGGTGCCTCGCGAACTCGGCTTCATACTCCAGAAGGCGCTCCAGAAGACGCGGGAGCGTCGCTACGGGAGCGCCGCCGAGATGCTCGACGACATCAAGCGGTTCCAGAGTATGCGCGAACTCAATCCGCAGGTCGACACCCTGCCCGCCATCCTCAAACGGGAATTCGCGGCCCACTTCATCAAGATGACCAAGGTGCTCGAAAAGGCGCAGACCGCGTATCTGGTCGACGAGATATTCAAGGATATCGGCGAGATAGAGCAGATAGACCTTAACGAGAAGATCCGCATCCAGCAGGATGATCGGAGCCGCCGCCCTGCGGAGCCGGAGGAGCCGGAGGATGACATCAAGAAGGGATGGAAGTGGCCGATCATCATCTCGCTCGTGCTCCTCGCGCTCTTTTTCACGGGTCTCGGCGTGTATCTCTTCTTCCCCTTCGAGAGCGAGACGGTGACGGTCTTCATCTCCTCGCGTCCGACCGAGGCCGACATCTATCTTGACGGTCGCGAGAGCGGCAACCTGACGCCGACCGAGATGACGCTTACAAAGGGGCGCACCTATATCTTCGAGTTCCGCAAGGGCGATCTGGTCGCCGAACTGCCTTTTACACCGGGTGACAAGCCCGAGGACAACAAGATATTCGTCGAACTGAAGGGAAGACAGCCATGAGCAAAGGCGTGCTCCTGTTCGTCAGGGGCGACGGGAAACGCACGGATGAGATCGCGCAGGCCGTCGCGCTCGTCAGGGACCTTGCGACCGAACTGGGGCGCCCGGTCCTCATATCGCCCGACAAGACCTTCGATATCGGCCTCATCGTCGCCATCGGCGGCGACGGCACCTTCCTCGACGCGAGTCACGAGGCGCTTTCGCTCGATGTCCCCATCGCCGGGGTGAACGCCGGAAGTCTCGGGTTCCTGACCGAGATAACGCCCGACGAGCCCGACGAACTGCGGCGCGTGCTCGGACCGTCGCCCCTGATACAGCGGCGAATCGCGCTCTCGGTGACCGTCCTGCGCGGGGAGGAGAAGGTCCTGACCGCCGTCGCGGTCAACGAACTGCTCGTCATGCGGCATCCCGACGGGACGATGCTCGATTTCGCCATCCGGTACGCGGCGATGAATCTCCCGCACTACAAGGCCGACGGGCTCATCGTCGCGACCCCGACCGGCTCGACCGCCTACAATCTCTCGTTGAACGGGCCGATACTGTTCCCGACCGAGCACGCGATGGTGGTCAATGCGGTGGCGCCGCACGCGCTCACCCAGCGGCCGCTCGTCCTGTCCAGCGCCTCCGAACTTGAGATATCGCTCGGTGAAGGCGAGACGGCGACGCTCTCGGTGGATGGCGGCAGGCCCGTGGCGCTTGGATCGGGTGACCGCATCGTGGCACGCGAGATGCACCGGATGCTCAAGTTCGTTCCGAGTTCCCGCCGCAACTTTTTCGATGTGCTGGCGCGGAAACTGCATTTCGGCCGTCGCGATTAGTTGACAGGATACCGCCGGCATGCTACCATTGTTCCGTACTTTTTCTTTTGAAAGGAGGAAACCATGAACATCAATTTTTCCTTCAAGGGCCTTGACCACAGCGACGGTCTCAAGGAGTATGCTGAGAGGCGTCTGACCAAACTGGAGAGACTCATCACCCAGAATACGCAGGTGGAGGTGTTTTTCGTCAAGGACAGGAACGAGAAGAAGACCGAGATAAAACTGAACCACAAGGGGGAAGATTACTTCGC
>JAKQHE010000269.1 GCA_029573155.1 bacterium | reverse complement strand
ACGAGCAGGCACTCGACGACCGGATCGGACGCGAGGTGGATGAACATGGTCGTCTTCTCCATCGCGCCGGTCCGGGAGAAATGTTGACGGAAGAACTCGTAGTCGTCGAACTTGAGCCCCATGCCGCCGAGGATGATGATGTCTGCGTCGGTCTGTGATGCGATGCGGGCCAACAGTTCGTTGTATGGCTCTCCCGGTATCGAGAATATCGGTATCTTCTGGGAACGAACGAGCGCGTTGAACATGTCGATCATCGGGATGTTCGTCTTGATCATCCGTTTGGGGACGATGCGCTTGGTCGGGTTGAACGAGGGGCCGCCGATGTCGACCTTCTCCGCCATGATATCCGGTCCGTTGTCCATCGGGATGCCCGAGCCGTTGAAGGCACGACCGAGCAACGCTTCGCCGCAGCCGACCTGCATCGGTTTGCCGAGGAACCGGATGGCGTCGCCGGTCGAGACCCCTTTGGTGCCGGTGTAGATCTGGAGCGTGACCTTGTCATCGTCGAAACTGATGACCTCGGCGAGCGAGGAGCGGCCATCGCGCATCTTCACCTGCGCCAGTTCGCCGAGTTTCACCCCTTCGGCGCGGATCTGGGCTATGCTTCCCTTGATCCTCTCTATACGGTGGTAGGTCTTAACCATGAGAGTGTTCCCTCAGTATTTTTACTAATGATGCTTTGCGGTCGGCGTATTCGGGGGCGTCGGGCGCGGTGTAGTTCCACTGGATGAACTTGTCCTGCAGGGTCAGGAAGAACCGGCGCGCCGCGTCGTGCGAATCGAAGGAAAGTTCGGCGTCGATGACCTTTTCTATCAGTTCTATCTGTTCGGTCTGCCGGACCTGATCGGTCGCGGTGTCGACCTTGTCGAAGGCGTTCTGCTGGAGGAATACGGCGTCATAGAACTCGCCCTTGAGGAAGGTGACCATGTCATCGCGGCTGATGCCTTCCTCGCCGACGACCGACATCTTTTTGCCGATCTCGTCGGCGGCGAACACGACCCGGCTCGCCTTGCGGACTATCTCGATGCGGTGCCGCGTGGTCTCCTTGCCGTGTTCGAAGAAGCGGTCAAGGTATTTCGACCAACTGATGAGCGGGTCGATGGCCGGGTAGCGCCGCGCGTCGGAACGGGAGCGTGACAATCCGAGGAAACAGCCGACCACCGCGAGCGTCGCCTGCGTGACCGGCTCCTCGAAGTTGCCGCCGGCGGGGCTGACCGCGCCACCGATGGTGAGCGAGCCGGTCTTGCCGTTCTTGAGTTCTATCACGCCGGCCCGTTCGTAGAGTTCCGAGATGCGCGAGGCGAGATAGGCGGGGAACGCCTCTTCGCCGGGTATCTCCTCAAGCCGTCCGCTCATCTCGCGGAGCGCCTGTGCCCAGCGCGAGGTGGAGTCGGCGAGCATCAGGCAGTCGATGCCCATCTGGCGATAGTATTCGGCGATGGTCGTGCCTATGTAGACCGACGATTCGCGCGCTGCGACCGGCATGGAGGAGGTGTTGCAGATGATGCAGGTGCGGTCTATCAATTTGCGCCCGCTCGTCGGATCGTCGAGTTCCGGGAATTCCTTCAAGAGTTCGACCACCTCGCCGGCCCGTTCGCCGCAGGCGACCACGACGACGACCTGTATGTGGGCGAACTTCGATATCTGATGCTGGAGCACCGTCTTGCCGGCGCCAAAGGGGCCCGGGGTGCAGAAGGTGCCGCCCTTCGCGACCGGGAAGGGGCCGTCGATGATGCGGCAGGCGGTGGTCAGCTGTTCGGTCGGAAGTAGCCGCCGGCCGAAGCGTATCGGGAATTTGGCCGGCCAGCGCTGGACCATCGTTACGGCGTGTTCTACGCCCTGTTCGTCGGTGATGCGGGCTATCTCGTGATCGATAGTGTAGGAACCTGACGGTGCGATGGCGGTTATCTTGCCTTTGCCGACGAACGAGAAAGGTACCATGATGCGGTGGGTGATGACCCCTTCAGGGACCGTGCCGAGGAAGTCGGCCCGCTCGACGGTGTCGCCGATCTTCGCGACCGGAGTGAAGTCCCACTTCGTGTCTCGGGGGAGCGGGATGAGATACACGCCGCGGGGCAGGAAATACCCCGCCTGCTCCGCCACCAGTTCGAGCGGGTTCTGCAGGCCGTCGTAGATGCTCTTGAGGAGCCCGGGCCCCAACTCGACCGAAAGCAGGTCGCCGTCGAATTCGGCCGCGTCGCCGTAGGTGATGCCGCGGGTCATCTCGAACACCTGCACCTTGGCGAGGTTGCCGCTTATCTCGATGACCTCGCCCTTGAGTCGCTGTCCTTCGGTGCGTATATAGGCGACCTCGTTCTGGCGGACGATGCCGTCGAACGCGACGGTCAGGAGGTTGCCCTGCGCGGCGATGACCCGGCCGGTGGCGTGTGCGTGTACGGTGCTCATGAACATATTCTCCCGGTGATTATCCTTGTACGATGTGGTCGAGTATCCGCTCGCCTCGTTGCTTGTTCAGCGAATTCCATATGTCACGGACCTGGAAGCCGATAATGTAGGAAAGGAGGATGTGGTCCCCGAAAGGGGTCTCTCTCCCGACCTCTTCCATCAACTTGAAGCGGATGCGGTCGAGATCATGTTCGAGTTCAACCGGCTCCTTGTTGAACAGGTTGATGATGTCGACGACCTCGGGGAAGATGCTTTTGAGTCCGAGGTCGCTCGACGATCGGTTCTCGAGTATCGTCTGAACGATGTAGGGGTCGCCCTTCAGGTGTTCTTCGAGGTTGAGACCGAGTTGCAGTATGCGCTGGGCGGCGAGCACCGTCCGGATGACCGTCGCGATGCGACCGTAGTAACGGACGAACCCACTTTTGCAGTTCTGGAGATACACAAAGTACCCGATGAAGAGATCCTCAAGGTGGTCGACCCGCTCCTGGGGGGTGCGGTGCTGTAGGAAGTAGTCGACGATGAATTCGGGGAAGTTCGGGTCGGGCATGTTCTGGAACGGCTCCTGCAGGAACAGCACGATGTCCTCGACCTCGAGATAGTTCGGCTTGTATATCTCGATGGGCTGGGGCCCCTGATCGGGTCCCGCTTTCGACCGCGGTATCTGCGAACGGAGCACCAGTTCGATGTTGTAGAGGTCATTCTGGAGCAGGATGTCCTTCAACGGATCGTAGAGCGATTCGAGGAGGAACCAGTGATCGTCGAGGAACCTCTCAAGCGTGGAGGGCAGTTCGCTGTCCCATGTCAGTTTCGGCAACGCCCCGACGAGGTAATGATTGAATCTCATCCGTGTTCACCCGGCTCCGTCGTCACTTGAACAGGTACTCGCGGAGGTCGGAACGCAGAAGATCGGCGAGCAGGTCGCGGACCGCCTCATGGGTGAACTCGTAGGCGAACCCCTTGTCGGTGAACCTGACCACAAAACCGCTCGGCACGGTCTCGTCTGAAAGAGTGATGCCGGCGGTCGCCTGTGCGGCGATATCCTTTTTTAACGCATCGCCGAGATCGCGGCGCAGATCATCGGAAAGGAGGAGGGAGACCTGTCCCATGCCCGACGCAACGGTCTGGCGGACCATCTCGCCGAGCAGTTCCTTCATCACTGCGCGGTCGGAGAGCGTTTCGCGAGCCTTTCCCCCGACGGTGCGGGAGAGCACCTCTTTCTCAAGCGCTATCTTCAGCGTATCGATCGCCTGTCGTGCGGCGATACGGAGCGACGATTCAGCCGTTTCGATGGTCCGACGCGCCTTTTCCTCGGCCGTCTGCACGATCTGTTCGGCCTTCTTTTCGGCCTGCGCGACGATCCGATCCTTCTCGGCGTTCGCCTCGGCGATGATGCGGTCCCGCTCCTGTTCGGCGGGGGACAGCACATTCGTCCGCAGGTAGTCGCTGATATCCTTGACCTTGTGCTCGAAGTTCTTGGTCTGTTCGTGAAGATCGCCGGCCATCACCGTTCCTCCTTGTTGTCGCGCCCGATATGTAACTGACCGAATAGACGAGGCACTATATCCTATCAATAGCAAAAGTCAACGATACCCGGAGCGGAGACGAAGATGTTGTCAGTCCAGCATATGGACGAAGAGACCCGATCGGAGTTTCGGCTCGAACCAGGTCGATTTCGGCGGCATGATCTTGCCCGAATCGGCGACCGCCATCAACTGGTCGAGCGTCGTCGGGTACATCGCGAAGGCGACCTTCATCTCACCCGAGTCCACCCGTTTCTCGAGTTCTCCCAGTCCACGGATGCCACCGACGAAATCTATCCGCTTGTCGGTGCGCGGGTCGGCGATGCCGAGTATCGGAGCCAGGAGGTTGGTCTGCAGTATCGCGACATCGAGCGAGCCGATAGGGTCCTTCGGGTCAAAGGTGCCCGGTCTCGCCTTGAGTTGGTGCCACGTTCCGTCGAGATACATGCCGAAGTAGGTCTGTCCCTGCGGGGCCGCCTGCGTGGCGGGGGAGATGTCGAATCTCTCGCCCACCTTCTTCAGGAACTGATCGGTGGTGTTG
Source organism: bacterium (assembly GCA_029573155.1). Classification (GTDB taxonomy): domain Bacteria; phylum UBP6; class UBA1177; order UBA1177; family JAKLFG01; genus JAKLFG01. The sequence continues at coordinate 6,742 of JAKQHE010000269.1, read as the reverse complement.
CCGTTCAGATCCTTCACGAGCCGGTTGTAGTCCATGATGCGCAACTGGTCGTGCGGGAATATGACGGCAAGGAAATAATTATATTCACGGTCGGGCGACGGGTTCGGGTCGTGCTTGCGTTTCTCGGCCTGTGCACGGGCTGCCGAGGCGCTCCGGTGGTGCCCGTCGGCGACATAGAGAAGCGGTACCGTGCGGAACGCGGCGGCTATGCGGTCGTTGAGCGCTTTGTCGCGGATCACCCAGAGCGTATGACGGATGCCGTCGTCGGCGTCGAGATCGTACTCGGGCGCGTTCTTCCCGGTGTGGGCGAATATCATCTCATCGATCTCCTTCCGGGTGCGATAGGTGAGGAATACCGGCTCGGCGTTCGCGTTCTGCGTCACGACGTGGCGCGTGCGGTCATCCTCCTTGTCCTTGCGGGTCAGTTCGTGTTTCTTGATGAGGTCGGCGTTGTATTCGTCGGCCGACACGCAGCCGACGAGCCCGGTCTGTACATGGTCGCCCATCTTCTGAGCGTAGATGTAGAAGAGCGGCTCCTTGTCCTGCACGAGAATACCCTCTCGTATGAAGCGCTGCAGAGTGTCACGTCCCTGTGTGTAGACCCGGTCATCGTGGATATCGATATCACGTGGCAGGTCTATCTCGGCCCGCGTGATGTGGAAGAAGGAATGGGGTTTCCCTTTGGCGAACGCGGCCGCCTCGGCGGTGTTGACGACATCATAGGGTAGCGCGGCGATCTCCTCGACGAGCGATCGGGGGGGGCGGAAGGCCTTGAAGGGGCGTACGGTGACCATCGGGTACTCCTTTCGAACGGTTGGTGATGCACGATACCGGACGGTTATAGCGTCCTTCACGGTCGCTTGTCAAGATTGTTTTTGTTGACAGCGTGTCGCCGTGAAGGCATATACGGGAGGGACAACCTGCGGCGGAGGATGCCATGGCAGATACCACCTCGCGTATTATTATCATCGGGTCTTCGGCGGCCGGCCTGTCGGCTGCGCAGGAGGCGCGGAAAACCTCTCCAGAAGCGACGATCACCCTCATTTCGGAAGAGCCGCACCTGCCGTACCATCGCCCGTCGCTGACCGAATACATCGGCGACGAGTCGGTGGAGCGGCGCCCCCAATTCCTGCTCCAGCCCGCGGGGTGGTTCGCCGCCCAACGGATAGACCTCCGGCGCGGCATTCGTGCCGCCGGGATAGACCGCCAGAGCCGGCAGGTCCTGCTGGTAAGCGGGGAGCTTCTGCCGTTCGACCGGTTGGTACTGGCCGTGGGAGCGCAGCCTTTCGTCCCGATGGCCGATGCGCTGAGCCGCGAGAACGTTTTTGCCGTACGGACGCTCGACGACGCGCGCCGCGTCGCGCAGTGCGCAGACCGCTCCCACACCGCCGTCATCATCGGTGGCGGTCTTCTTGGGCTCGAGGCGGCCAATGCGCTTTTGAAAAAGAAACTCACGGTGACCGTCGTCGAAATGGCCGACCGCGCGCTCCCGATGCAGTTGGACCCCGAGGGGTCACGATTTTTCGAGCGCATCGTTGCGGCGAGCGGCGTCCGTCTGCGTCTGGGGGTGCAGACCGAACGGATAGCCGGCGATACACGGGCGACCGCCGTCGTATTCAGATCGAGCGAGGAATTACCGGCCGACATGATCATTTTCTCCATCGGGGTCCGGGCGCGGGTTGATCTTGCCCGCTCAGCGGGACTGACGGTGAATAAGGGTGTGGTCGTTAATGAGCGGATGGAGACCTCGGCGTCGGACATCTATGCCGCCGGCGATTGCGCCGAGTTCGGTCGCGGCGTACAACTCTGGATGCCGGCGGTCCGGCAGGGGTCCGTGGCGGGGCGTAATGCGGCGGGTGGCGATGCGGTCTTTGTCGCGGAAGATGCTCCGGTGGTGCTCAAAGTGTTCGGTACGCAACTGTATTCCGTCGGGGATATCGGGCGCGATCCGCAGGTGCGGTACGACACCTTCCGCCGCATGGATGAGGCTGCGGGGACATATCAGGTCGTGTATGGCCGTGATGGACGGCTTGTCGGGGGAGTGCTTATCGGCGATATCCGTCGGGCCGGGGCGATATCCAAAGGTATCCCGCAGGGGCTGGCGTTCACCGAGGCCGAAAGGCTGTTGGCGGGCTGATGCTCGAAAGATATTCAGGACGATAGCCGGAAATCCTTCACATACAGTCGTAAAGAAACGCTACCGTTGAAGACATTGATGCGCGGGAAATAGACGATATCTATCCGGTCGCCGATCGAGGGGACCTGTCGTTCGTTCGCGAGTCCGAAGCCTATGGCGTTGAACTGCAACGGGCAATCCTCCGCTTGGAATCGCCAGTGCAGGTGGGCGCGGTTCACGACGTTCTGTTTTTTCACGACCAGCCGGGTGGCGAGGAAGTTCGGTTCCCAGTTGTTCATGCCGAACGGTTCGAGAGATGAGAGAGCGACGACGAGTTCCGGGGTCAGTTTCGCCAGTTCGAGTTGCGCGTCTATCTCGAGAACATTCTGGTAGTCATCGGGGGTGAGGGTTCCGCCGACTATCTCGTCGAAACGGCGGGCGAACTCGGGGATATTCGCCTCATTAATGGTAAGGCCGGCGGCGAACTTGTGGCCGCCGTATTGCACGAGCAGGCCGTTGAGTTGTTCAAGGACGTGGTAGATGTGCAGTTTCTGTATCGAACGGGCCGATCCGCGTCCGACGCCGCCCTCGACCGATATCATGATGGTCGGCTTGTAGTATCGTTCAACCAGTCGCGAGGCGACGATACCGATGACGCCGGGGTGCCAGTTGTGCGAATAGAGTACCAGGGCGTTCTTTTCGTGGAGCCGCTTCTCTTCGACCAGCCGGATCGCCTGTTCGAATATCTCCGCCTCAAGTTTCTGGCGGTACTCGTTGGTGAGATTGAGGTCCTCGGCCATCTTTATCGCGACATCGTAATTCTGCGCGAGCAGGAGATCGACCCCCTTGATGGCGTTGCCGATACGGCCCGCTGCGTTAAGACGGGGCGCCATTTTGTAACTGATGATCGCGGGGGTCACCTCGTCGAGCGACTTGAGACCGCACACATGAGCGAGAGCCAGAAGTCCCGGCCGATTGTTCGTCTGCATCTGCTGGAGTCCGTGCTTGACGAAGATACGGTTGGTCCCGACGAGCGGCACCATGTCGGCGACGGTGCCGAGCGCGACGAGGTCCATATATTCCTTGAGGTTGGGGAGCGTGCCGGTGAAAAAGCCGTCCTCCTCCACTGCCTTTTTGAGCACCATGAGGAAGGAAAAGGCGACACCGACGGCCGCCATCTCCTTGAAGGGGTAGGGGTAGTCCTCCGCGTGGGTGTTGATGATGGCGACCGCGTCCGGAAGCGTTTCGCCGATATGGTGGTGGTCCACGATGATGATGTCGAGTCCGAGATTACGGGCGTACCGGACCTCCTCGACGCTCGTGATGCCGCAATCGACGGTGAGCACCACTTCGCCGCCGTCGGTGGCTATCTCTTCGAGCGTATAGGTGTTGAGTCCATACCCGTCCTCTATGCGGTGGGGGATATAGCACCGGACGCTCGCGCCGAGCACCGAAAGGAATTTGTAGACAAGAACGGTCGAGGTGATGCCGTCCACATCATAATCGCCGTAGATGACGATATGTCGGCCCTTCTTTATCGCCTCGACGATGATCTTCGAGGCCTTCTGAGCGTCTTTTATGAGGGAGGGGTCGGGCAGATTCTTGAGTTTCGCCTGCAGAAAGAGACTTGCCGACTCGAGGTCGTCAAGTCCACGGTTCACCAAAATGTTCGCCACCGGCTCGGATATGCCGAGCGTCTTGGTGATCGTGTTTACTTTCGCGGGGTCAGCATCCAGTAGTACCCATTCTTTCTTCATCCGCTCAGGTCGCCTGTTCTTTCTTCATATGTCTCTCAATAAAGATCGTGACCGGGCTGGCGATGTAAATGGAACTGTAGGTGCCCACGACGATGCCGATGCACATCGTGAAAGCGAAGCCCCAGATGATGTCGCCGCCGAGGAGCAGGAGCGCGAGCACGACGAGCAGGGTCATGCCGGAGGTGATGATCGTCCTGCTGAGGACCTCGTTGAGGCTGATGTTTATCTTCTCGCTCAGTGTCGATCCCTTGTGCGGGTTCTTGAGGTTCTCTCGGATGCGGTCGTAGATGACGACGGTATCGTTGAGAGAGTAGCCGATCATCGTAAGGAGCGCGGCGACGATGGTGAGGTCGAAGGTGACGCGGAACAGTACCAGTATGCCGAGCGTTATCATGGTGTCGTGGAACAACGCGACAACGGCGCCGGGGGCCGATTGGAAGTTGAAACGGAGAGCAACATAGATGAGCAGAGCGATGAGGGTGTAGAAAACAGCCATGAAAGTGTCGGTTCGCAGTTTTTTGCCGACCTTGGGGCCGACGAGTTCGACCCGCTGTACCTCGGCCTGTGAACCACTTTTCTTTTCAACCGCCGCGATGACGGTGCTCGTAAAACTCTTAAGGAACACTTTATAGATGTGGCGTTCGCCGACCTGATTATATTCTGTCTGCCCGGTGACGGGCACCGCCAGATCCTTTGCCATCCCGGTCAGGCGATCCTGGTCTATCGGCTTGTCGAACCACAGTTCGATGCGGTCGCCGACCTCGACATTGAAATGCTTCTTGATGAGTGGCGTATCGGGGAACGCCTTTTGGACATCAGTGATATAGCGTTCCACGGTGGTGGCGTCCGTAAGTGCTATCGAGGGGAGTTTGATGGTGAATTCGTTATCGTGACCCTCGAACTGCATGATCTCGACACCGTTGAATTCGGAAAGGGCCGAACGGACACCGCCGATATCGATGCCCTCTATCTTTATCTGTATCTCGGTGCCTCCCTTGAAATCGACACCGTAGTTGGGGCCGATAACGAGCAGAAGGACGATGCCGGCGAGAACCGCGATGGACGAAAGGATGGCGAAGATTTTTATTTTCCCGACGAAATCTATGTTGAGTGTGTTCTTGATCAGTTCCATGACAGAGCCCTCCTAAACCGATATCTTCTTGAAGCCGAGTTTCATCGCAAGATGGAACACGACGCGGGTCACATAGACGGCGGTGAACAGGGACGATGCGATGCCGATGAGGAGGGTTATAGCGAATCCCTTGACGGTGCCGCTCCCGAAATTCCACAGGAAGAAGCCGGCGATCGCGGTCGTGAGGTTCGAATCGAATATGGCGGAGAAGGCGCGCTCGTAACCGAGTTCAAAGGCGGTCAGGAACGAGTGCCCGTTACGCAATTCTTCGCGGATACGCTCGTTAATGAGCACATTCGCGTCGACCGCCATGCCGATCGTGAGCACGATGCCGGCGATGCCGGGGAATGTCAATGTCGCTCCGAAGGTGGCCATAAAGGACATGATGAATAGTATGTTGAGCAGGAGCGCCAGGTCGGCGACAAGTCCCGAAAAACCGTAGTAGATGACCATAGCCAGCACGACCACGAGCATGCCGACAGCGACCGATATCTTGCCCTTCTCGATCGAATCGGCGCCGAGGCTGGGCCCGACCGTCCGGTTCTCTTCGAAGGTGACCGGAGCGGGTAGCGAACCGGCGCGCAACACCAGCGCGAGATCCTTGGCCTCGGTCAGCGTGGTATTGAAATCGTTCATCGAATTGAGAGTGATCATCGCGTTGCCGCCCGATATCTTGGTCTGTATCTGAGGGGCGGAATTGACGCGGTTGTCGAGGACGATGGCCATTTTCCGTTTCACGAATTTCCCCGTGACCTCCTCGAATATCCGGGCCCCGTTGCGGTCGAATGACAGGCTGACATAGGGGCGGTTACGCTGTTGGTCCACCTCGACGCGTGCGTCGGTCAGCATATCACCGGTGAGATATGCTTTTTTCTCGACCAGCCACGACATATATTCTTTTTTGCCGTCCCCGCGAATGATCTCCTCGACGAGGAACTCGGTGCCTTCGGGCGCCTTGTCCTTCAACCAGCCGAGGAGCGCGTCCTTATCGGGCGCAACGGCATATTGGTAGGCGAGCATGCCGCCGTCGGAGTTCTGCCCGCGCCCCTGCTGCAGGGTGATACCGTCCGGTATGTCGGTGAGGCCGTTGAGCGGATCACGGTCCTCGGCGACGATCTTGAACTCCAACTGGGCCGTCTGGCCGATGATGGATCGGGCCCGTTCGACATCCTTGTAGCCGGGCAACTGGATAAGTATGGAGTTCGCGCCCTGTTTGACGATGACCGGCTCCTTGAGACCGAGGGCGTCGATGCGGGAACGAAGCGTTTCTATTGCCTGATCGACCGAGGTCTCCTTCAAGTTGCCGATATAGTCCTCCCGCATCGTCAACTCATAGGTGAGCCCGTCCTGCCCGGTCTTGCGGAAGGTGCGGAAATAATCGATCACCTTGTCGCGGAATTTGTCCGCGTCGCTTTCGTTCTGCAATGTGATGCGTATGACGGGATTCACCGGGTCGGCCTTGATGGAAGCGAAGGCGACCTGCTCCTCCTCCATCCGTTTGGTCATCTCGTCGGTCTGGCGGTCCACGCGATCCTGCACCGCCTTATCCACATCGACCGAAAGGACGAAATGGATCCCGCCCTTGAGGTCAAGACCGAGGTTCAGCCCGTCATTTATCTTCCCGAGCCATGGGTACTGTTCCCTGTCCATGAAGGAGGGGAGAAGCAAAACGACAGACAAGATGATGAGCGCGAGGATGAAAAATCCTCTCATCGTCCAGTTCTTTTCCATACGGCA
>JAKQHE010000021.1 GCA_029573155.1 bacterium | reverse complement strand
GCGAATACGAGAAGAGGTACCCGCATATCATCAAGCCGATCTATCAGACGGAGAACCAATACTCAAAGGGTATTCGCCCCACTTTTGCCTACAATCTTCCTCGAGCACAAGGCAGATACATTGCCCTTTGCGAAGGGGACGACTACTGGACCGACCCGCTGAAACTGCAGAAACAGGTCGATCTCCTGGAGAAGGATCCCGCCGTGGCCGTCTGTGCGCACAACTACGATATACGCACCATGCGGCCCGACGGTTCGTCCTTCATGGAGCGACCATTGTGCCGCATCGCCGCCCGCTCGTATTCGACAGCGGAGATCATAGCGAAAGGGATGTTCGTCAAGACCGCCTCGCTGGTCTTTCGCCGCGCCCTTATCGAGGAGATGCTCGCCGACATAGAGTACCACCTCGGTTTTCGCGTCGGCGATTATCCCCTACTCTTTTTCCTTTCGACAAAAGGGCCGCTCCATGTTCTCGAGGAAAGCATGTCGGTCTATCGCAAGAACCTCTCAAGCGCATGGAACCCCCTTGATGCCAGGAAGAAATTCCTTGTTTCGATAGAGACGTACGAAAGACTGCTTTCCCGTTATCCCGACTTTAGGAAGGAATTGGAGCGCCGGATATCGGTCTGTCGCATGTTCCTGCTGAAGAGCCTTCTCGACACCGGGGATCTCTCCCAATTCCTTGAGACCCTCAGAAAGGATATCGCCGCTTCCTCCTCCCCTTCCTACGCGTGCATCTGCCATCTGGCATACTTCCTGATCGTACGGTATCTCGTGGACGCGATCTCATTTGGCATAAGAAAGGTCCGGCGTATCGGAGCCATCCTCTTTTCACTTTTTCTGCCCAGAGGGTCCGCATGATAGAACTGCTCCTCTCTTCTCTTCGCACACCGGAACGGGCATTGAACAGGTTCCTTGAGCGGAATGACGATCCTCTTCGAGGACTCGCCTTGCTGGTCGTGGAGCAGATACCGGACCGGCAGGACGCCCCATTGTCGGAAGAAGGATCTTCCTCCGCGCCCCAGACCGGTAGGCTCCGGGTGCTGAGCTATCGTGAAAGGGGTCTGTCCCTGTCGCGGAACCGCGCTTTGGACAATGCTTCGGGGGACATCTGTCTCCTGAGCGACGACGATGTGCGCTATCGTCCCGATCTCGCCGACATACTGTCCCGCGCATTCGAGGAGAACCCCGAAGCGGACATCATAACCTTTCAGGCGACCGACCCCGATGGCAGGCCACTTAAGAACTACCCCCGCCGTGCGACCCGCCTGAACATCCTGAGCGCCTCCCGTGTCTCCTCCATCGAGATCGCGTTCCGACACTCATCGGTGCTCAAATCGGATCTGCGGTTCGACACCCTTTTCGGCCTCGGCGCGAAATATCCGATCGGCGAAGAATATGTCTTTGTGACCGATGCGTTAAAACGCGGGCTCACCGTCATCCATCTTCCCATACCGATCCTCACCCACCCCCTCGAAAGTTCGGGGAGAAAACATGACGCGAAGACCACCTTTGCTCGCGGCGCGATGCTTGCTCGGGTTTTTGGCTGGGCCGCTCTTCCGCTCGATCTTGTTTTTGCGTTAAAAAAACTGCCTCTCTACAGGAAAGACCGTCCCTTTATGTCATATCTCTCCTCCCTGTGGTCCGGATCTTGGGACTACCTGAAAAAAAGAACATCTTTTTGAAGATTCCCTCCCTAAACTTGTCTTTTGCTCCCGAAAGCGTATAGTGGGAGCACCTTAAGTGGTGAGAGGCGTCGCAAGACACATGAAAGTATCAATACTTATACCAACTTATCAGGAGTCGAGGTATATCGGTCGCTGCCTTGAGAGTCTCGTTGCCAACGACTACGACTTCGCCGGGTCCGATTCCGAGATCCTGGTGATAGACGGTCATTCGACCGACGGCACTCGCGACATCGTCACCGAACTTGTCCGCGAACACCCCTTCATCCGCCTGATAGATAATCCCGACACCGTACAGGTCGTGGGGCTCAATGTGGGGCTCAGGATAGCGGCCGGCGACATCATCGTCCGGTGCGACGCCCATTCGGAATATCCCCACAACTATATCTCGGAACTGGTGAAGTGGCACGAGAAAGGCCTTGCGGCCAACATCGGCGGCTGTTGGATAACGATGCCGGGCGACGACGGCCTGCGGGCCCAAGCCATCGCATCGGTCATGCGCCACCCGCTCGGTGTCGGCTTCACCTACCGCACCGTCCAGAAAGGGCGCGAACGCTTCGTGGACACCGTGCCGTTCGGCTCGTGGCGGCGTGAGACGCTCGAGAAGTTCGGTCATTTCGACGAAGAGTTCACCCGTGCGCAGGACCTCGAGCATAATGTGCGTCTCCGCCAGCAGGGCCAGAAGATACTGATGCTCCCGTGGCTCCGCATCCGCTATTTCGCCCGCGAGACCTTCGATAAGGCGGCCAGTATGTTCTACCAGTACGGCTACTGGAAGAACAAGGTCAACAAAAAATACGGCACCCTCTGCAGCCTGCGGCAACTTATCCCGCCCCTGTTCGTGCTCGGGTTCTTCTCGCTCCTCATCGCCACCATCGTATCCTTCGTGATCTCCTCCCCGTTCGCGTCGGCGATCGCCTCCTTCCTTGCCTTCTACTCCGGCGTTTATCTTACCGCCGTCTCGATATCCTCTCTTTTCATCATCGCCCGTCACAAAGACCCCTGTCGCCGCTCCTTCCGCTTTTTCACCTTGCTCGTCTGCGCCTTCGTTGCCACCCATTTCAGTTACGGCATCGGTTATCTGCACGGGTTCATCGAGATAGTGCTTTTCAATCGCAAGCAGCTTGATTCCCGACTGAAGGACAACACCCGCTGACGGTCCGCACGCCATCCGAAATATCCCCTGAATCCTTGACCTCGCCGGTCAAATCGCTACAGTGCTTCGCGGCATAGGATTCTCTTGTGTAAGGAGGAACAACATGAAGATCGCGGTCGTCGGCTCCGGCTATGTCGGGCTCGTTTCCGGCGCCTGTCTCGCCGATTTCGGCCTTACGGTCATCTGCATGGACATCGACGAGAAGAAGATAGCATCGCTGAAAAGCGGCGTGATGCCGATCTACGAGCCGGGACTCGACGCGGTCGTCGCGCGCAACGTCGCCAACGAACGGCTTTCGTTCACGACCGACATGAAGCGCACGGTCGAGACCGCCACGGTGATATTCATCGCGGTCGGCACGCCGCCCAAGGACGACGGCTCGGCCGACCTGCAGTATGTACTCGCGGTCGCCAAGGAGATCGGCCGCCACATGAACAAATACACCGTCATCGTCGACAAATCGACCGTCCCGGTGGGGACCGGCCAACTGGTCAGGAAGACGATCGCCGACGAACTCAAGGGACGCGGCGTTTCGCATGAATTCGATGTCGTTTCGAACCCCGAATTCCTGCGCGAAGGTCACGCCATCCATGACTTCACCCACCCCGACCGCGTCGTCATCGGCACCGCAAGCAAGCGCGCCGAGGAGGCGATGCAACAGGTCTACCGCGTCCTGTTCCTCAATCAGACGCCGTTCGTCTTCACGACGATAGAGACGGCCGAGATGATAAAGTACGCGTCGAACGCCTTTCTCGCGGCGAAGATATCGTTCATCAACGAGATGGCGCTCCTTGCCGAGAAGGTCGGGGCCAATGTGCAGGACATCGCCAAGGCGATGGGGATGGACGGCCGCATATCGCCCAAGTTCCTCCACGCCGGGCCCGGCTACGGCGGCTCCTGTTTCCCGAAGGACACCAAGGCCATCTACGACATCGGCAGGAAACACGGCGTCGAACTGATGGTCATCAAGGCGGCCATCGAGGCCAACGAGAAGCAGAAACAGAAGATGGTCGAGAAGATACTGGCCGCTATGGGAAGCGTAAAGGGAAAGACATTCGCCGTCCTCGGGCTCACCTTCAAGCCCGACACCGACGACATGCGCGACGCCCCGTCGCTGACCATCATCCCGGCGCTCGTCAAGGCGGGCGCGACGGTGCGGACCTTCTGCCCGCAGGGGTTCCACGAGGCGAAATGGCGACTGGCCGATCATGAGAAGGCGATCGCCTACTGCGCCGACAGTTACGAGGCGGTCACCGGGGCCGACGCAGTGATCATCCTGACCGAATGGAACCAGTTCCGCGGCATGGATCTCACGAAACTGCGGTCGCTCATGAAGGACCGGTTCTTCTTCGACCTGCGCAATGTCTACTCCCGCGACCAGCAGGTCCGGGAACTGTTCGATTATCACGGTGTCGGTCTGCCGCGCTAGGCGGGCGCCGTCTCTCCGAAAAGTCGTTCGAACAGGGATCGTTTGAGTCGCCGGACGTCGCCCCGATCGCCCGCCGCGTAGCACCGTTCGCCGCCGTCGGGGGGATGGCCGGTGAGCAGGTCGCGTTTCGAGTAAAGCACCTCGACACTGCCGACCGCCACCCCGCACGAATCGAGCAGTTCGTCCACATACCGTTTTTTGACGCGCCATTCGCGATCGGTCGGATCGACCACCTGCAGGATGAGCGTCGCGTTCAGTATCTCGGTGAAGGTCTGTTCAAAGGCATCGAGCGCCCCCTGCGACATCCCTTCGATGAACCCGACCGTGTCGAGCAGGAAGAACTTGCGACCGAAGAGCGTGACCAGCCGTATCTTCGGGTCTATCGAGGAGAAGAACTCGTCGGATCCCCGCACCACCTTCTCGCCGACGATCGCGTTGAACAGCGTCGATTTCCCCGCGTTGGTGTAGCCGACGATGGCCACGGTCGGCCGGTTGGTGCGGGCACGGAACTTGCGTTGGTTCTCGCGACGGCCCCGTTCCTTGTCGAGCGCCTCCCGGATGCGGCGGGCCCGCACCTTGAGCGACCGTTTGCGTTCCTCCTGCACCGTTTCGCCGGGCCCGCGCGCCCCCACCCCGCCGGTCAGGCGCGACAGACCGTGCGACCGTTCGTGGTGCCGCACCCGTTCGCGTCCCGTCGCGGCGGCGGCGGCGGTCAGTTTGCCGCTCTGGCCGTCGGCCCGTTTCTCGAATATCGAGACGATAAGGTCTTCCCGCGTGATGACCCGTTTATCGCAGGCCCGCGCCACGATGGCGAGCGCCCGGGCGCCCGGATCGCGGGCGAAGATGACGGTGTCGAACCCTTCCGCGGCGGCGAGCCGTTCTCCCAGCGTCGCGGCGCCGGTCCGGGTGAGCGTCGCGGCGCGCGGCATCTCGGTCGCGACGATGCGGTATCCGGCGTCGCGCGCCAGTTTCATCGTTTCGCGGAGGAAGGACCGGTCGCCCGCACCGTTAAAAAGCAGTATCGCGGTATCGGCGCCGCGCGGGACGGGAAGTTCGAACTCCTCAGGCATCAGGAAGAACGGATAGGCCCGGCGGCGCGCATCGTCGCCCCGCAGGCGGACCGTCGCGGTCGTCGGGACCCCCGTCTCGTCGCGCGCTATCAGGAACAGGAAGGATATCAGCAGTTCGTCCATGAGCCCGCCCGGGTCGGGCAGGATAAGTTCCCGTTCGGATGCGATAGCCAGCCCGACGATGCGGTTGGAGGGACGGAAACGGGCCAGATGGTCGGCGACCGCCCATTCGGTCGGATGGACGGCGCGACGGGCGATACCGTCGCACGTCAACTCAAGCACGACGAACGACCCCGGCGGCGCGGGGAGTATGGCGTCAAGGAGCGCCGGCCTATCCAGCCGCATGCCGCCGCCGTTCCAGACGCGCCGCGATGCGGGCGAGCACCTCGGCCCGCTCCGGCGACAACCCCTGCGCCACGAGATACTCCTTTTTCTCGGTCACGGTCCCCGGCTCGGGCTCGACGCCGGGGCGGGGACGCGCGACACTCTTATGCCTTTTGAAGAACCGCGGTTCGACCGAGAAGACAAGGTGTTCGATCCCGGAGCCGGGGCAGACCTTCGCCATCTTTTCGACTATCAGCGCTGCGAGCGGTTCGTACTGCGAACGGACCATCGCGTTGGGCACCGCGATGCGGAGCGTCTTTTTCCTTTTGTCCAGTTTGTACGGGAACAGTATCCCCCGACTGCGGGCTCCGACGATCCTTGTCCAGTCGGAGAGTACCCGCAGCAGCAGGTCGCCACCCTGCAGTTCGGTGAGGACCTCAGCGATCGCCGGCATCGAGCGCCGCCATCATCTCGGCCTCGGCCACCTTCTTGCCGTCGACCGACGCCACCCCCTTGAAGCGCAGTATCGCGCCGCGCTGCTGGGTGACCTCGATATCCATTATCAGTTGGTCGCCCGGGCGGACCTCCTTGCGGAACCGGCAGGCATCGATGCCCATGAAGAGCATCTTCTTGTCCGCGTTCCCTTCGCTGAACAGTATCCCGGCGCTCTGCGCCATCGCCTCGACGATGAGCACGCCCGGCATGATGGGATAGAACGGGAAATGGCCCTGAAAGTGCGGCTCGTTGGCCGTCACATTCTTGAGCGTCCGTATCTTCTTCTCCGGCTCAAGTTCGAGCACGCGGTCCACGAGCAGGAACGGGTACCGGTGCGGCAACGCCTTCATGATCGCATCGATGTCCTTCATCCTCATCTCCCCTGTTGTATATGGTAACATTCGGCAAGATTCCTCAGCATCACGGCGTTGGTGACCACCCCGGCGCCCCCGGGCACCGGCGAATAGTGGATGCGCTCCGACTCCTTCTCGTCCTTCGGCGCGAAGTCACCGCACAGACATCCGTCGGGACCGACATTGATGCCGATGTCCACGACCGCCGCGCCGTCGGCGACATCCACCGAGCGTACGAGCCCCGGACGCCCCGTCGCCACCGCGACGATATCGTGCCCGCCGACCAGTTTCGCGAGGTGCGGCGTCCGGCTGTGGGCCACCGTGACGGTCGCGTCGCGGTTCAGGAGCAGTTTGAAGAGCGGCAGGCCGACGATGTTCGACCGCCCGACGATGAGCGCGCGGCGGCCCGCCACCGGTATCCGGTAATGTTCGATCAGAAGCACCGCCCCGAGCGCCGTACACGGGACGAGTTTTTCCTCGCGGGTAGCATAGAGCAACCCCTGATTGTGATAGGATACGCCGTCCACATCCTTTGCCGGGTCTATCCGTCGGTTCACCTCATGAGCCGGTATGCCGCCGGGAAGCGGCAGTTCGACCATGATGCCGTGGATGCCGGGGTCGCGGTTCGCCTTGTCGAGAAGCGCGAAGAACTCGTCGGCGCCGGTATCCCTGCCCACCGTGACGACATCGAGCGCGAAGTCGAGCCGCGCGAGCGCCTTCTCCTTCGCTTTGAGGTAACTTTCGGCGGACGCGTCGCCCGCGGGGTGGAACACCGCGAGTCTCAGTTTCGGCAGGCCGCGGGATGCCAGGCCGGCGATGATCGCGTCGGCCGCCGGTTTCCCCTTCAGAAGCATCGCTCACCTCATCGGCATGGATAATGAACGGGACCGAGTATAACGCGGCGGCGGCCGATTGCAAGAGAAAGACCGCTCCGCTTGACTTCACCGCCCGAACACCTATCATCGGGGGGACAACAACGCGAGGCGACGATGGATCCGAGATTCTTTCAGCCGCTGTGGGACCTCATGGGCATACGGGGGTGGAATTCCTACACCGTGTTCGAGTTCCTGACGCTTTTCCTCGCCTATCCGCTCGTCTATCTCGTCACGCGCCACATCGTCATAGAACGGTGGAAGATGTTCCTCAACCTCTCGTTGATGTTCTATGCGGGCATCTGCGGTTCGAAACTGTTCCACATCCTGTTCGACGAACAACTCTCCCGCTTCATCGGGGTCATCCGCAACGCCGGGTTCCTCGCATTCCTGCGGCAGGAGTTCCTCTATCCCTGGAAAGGCGGGCAGGTCTTCTACGGCGGCATCCTCACCGCGATGGCGGCCGGTACCCTGTTCGGCTGGTTCCTGTTCCGGAAGGACCGGAAACTCAACATCCTCCGCACCTACGACATCATCGTGTTCGTCTTCTACGAGATATCGGCGGTCGGCCGGATCGGCTGTTTCCTGCAGGGGTGCTGTTACGGCGCGATAAGCGAGACCTTCGGGCTCGTCTTCCCCGGTCGTTCGGCCGCCGCGAGCGGGCTCTACCGGGACGGGCTTCTCGAGTCCTCCGCGCTGGCGACCCCGCCGCTGATACCGACCCAACTCATCGAGGTCTGCACGAGCGGCTCGATACTGATATTCCTGCTCGTAAAACTCCCGAAGGCCAAACAGTTGTGGACCGGCTATTACGCGTGGCACGCGCTGATGTTCCATGCCATCGCGCGGTTCTGCATCGAGTTCCTGCGCATCGACCGGCGTGGCGGTCTGTGGCTGTTCTCCACTTCGCAGTGGATCGCGATCACCGTCGCGACGGTACTCATCATCATTCGCATCCGTATGCTGAGAAAACAACGCACCATAGAGGCTTCCCATGTCTGACCTGCTCTTCGAGATCGGTTTCGAGGAATTCCCCCCCTCCTTCATCCGTCCGGCGGCCGAACACTTGCGGTCGCAGATGGTCGAGAAGATGACCGCGGCGCGCATCGCCCCGGCGTCGGTTGAGGTGTTCAGCACCTGTTCCCGCATCGCCCTGAAACTGGGCGGCTTTCCGGCGGTCCAGCCCGAACTGCGCGAGAAGGTGCAGGGGGCGCCCAAGAAGGTGGCGCTCGGCGCCGACGGCAAACTGGGCAAGGCGGGCGAGGCGTTCCTCAAGAAATATAACCTTACCGAATACACCTTTGAACAGTCGGCCGACGGCAAAGGGGAACTCATCACCGGCTGGCATGTCGAGCCGGGCCGCCCCGTCAACGACATCATCGTCGAGACGCTGGAGGGACTTCTTTCAGCGATGCCGTTCCCGAAATCGATGCGCTGGGCCGATGGCGACCTGCAGTTCGCGCGACCGATACGCTGGATCCTCTGCCTCATCGACGACAAGCCGGTGGAACGGTCGTTCCACGGCATCGCCTACGGGAAGAGCTCGTTCGGTCACCGCTTCATGGCCCCCGGCGCGGTACCGGTCACCTTCGGCACCTATGTCGCCGCGCTCGAAAAGGCCTCCGTCATCGTCGAACACGAGAAACGGGCCCTTTTCATCCGCGCCGAGGTCCAGCGGATCGCCCGCGACCTCAAAGGGAACGACGGCGTCGACGAGGAACTGGTCGAAGAGGTCGCCAACATGACCGAACGGCCGGTGGCGATCGTCGGCACCATCCCGGCGAAGAACGCCGATCTGCCGCCCGAACTGATCACGCTCGTCCTTAAAGAGAATCAGCGCTATTTCACCATCTACCGGTCCGACCGGCACGAACTCCTGCCGCAGTTCATATCGTTCCTCAACAACGCCCCGACCGATCCCAAAGTGGTCGTGAAGGGGTGTGAAAAGGTGGTCGCGGCGCGTCTTGCCGACGCGGCGTTCTACTACTACGACGACCGCAAGAAGGACTTCGCGGGGCTCACCGAAAAACTTTCCGGCATGATGTTCCAGAAGGAACTCGGCTCCTACCGCGACAAGGTGGAACGGACCGCTAAACTGGCGCGCTTCATCGGCGAGCGGTACTTCGGACTCGACGCGAAAGAGGCTGAGGCGGCGGCGCAGGCGGCGCTCCTCATCAAGAACGATCTCATCACCGGCGTCGTCTTCGAGTTCCCCGAACTGCAAGGGACGATGGGGCGTTACTACGCCCTGAACGCCGGACTCGACGCCGTGACGGCGCAGGCGCTCGAAGAACACTACCTGCCCCGCTTCTCGGGCGACCGGCTCCCCGAAACGGTGCGCGGCGCGGTGCTCGCGCTCGCCGACAAGACCGACACGATGGTCGGCGGCTTCATGGCGGGGATGAAACCGACCGGCGCGAAGGACAAGTTCGCGATACGGCGCAACGCCATCGGCCTTCTCCAGATAGCGGCCGAACGGGGCATCGCTCTCGACATCGAGGAACTTTTCGCCCATGCCGCGGGCCTCGTGACGGCGCACAGCGCGAAACTGAAACTCGATGCGGCCGACCTCGCCGACTTCATGAAACAGCGCTACTACGCGATATTCCCGTATGAAACGCCGGTCGTGAAGGCTGCGGTCGAGGCGGGCTGGCGGGTGCCGGCCGAGGTGAAACGGCGCGTCGCCACCATCGCGAAACTGGTCGAGGAAAAAGATATCCTTGAGATGGTGCAACTGCTCAAGCGCTCCGGCAACATCCTCAAGAACGCGAAGGATGATGAGGGGCGCCTCATCGACGAGAAGAAACTGACGGCGGCCGAGGAGAAGGAGCTGTATGCGGCGCTCGCGAAGGTGAAAAAAGAGGTCGAAAAAACGAAGGATGACCTCACGGCGGCGCACGCGATCATATCGATGAAACCGCTCATCGACCGCTTCTTCGACAAGGTGCTCGTCATGGACGAAGACCCCGCCGTCCGGGGCAATCGCATCGCGCTCATCCGCGACATCGTCACTTTGGTCACCGCCCGCATCGGCGACATCTCGTGGCTCAGCATGTAGCAGGGGGTTATTGAATGGCGACGGACGCAAGAAACATAGGGAAAACAATCGGTAAGATATCCGTCGCAATATCGGCCTGCGCGTTCCTGCTGGGCGCTGGCTTTGCGTACTGGGCAGGGATGACAGGGGACGCAAAGTCGGCCGGTTGTGGCGACCCCGTTTCTGCGATAGCGATTGAGCGTTATGTCCTTATATCTTCAATAATTTCAACAGCAACCGGAGCTCTCTCATATTTCCTGCTTGCAAAGCAAAAAATCATTCTTCGCTTGTTTCTTACTTTCGTATTGGGCGTGGTCGGCTTTGCATTGTTGTTCTTTATATTTCTTAATTTCGAAGATTGGGGGATACTTTATTGTTACCGTCATCAATGATCATCCGTCCTGAAACACCTGCCGACTATCCGGCGATACGATAACCGATGACCGGTAACCTGCGCACTACCATTATATTAATAGCGCTCGCGGTTCTCGGCTGGTACTTCTGGCCATCGGACGGCAAGGAACACCCCGCCGGGATACTCGCCCCCGATGTGCCGGTGCAGGAGGATCTCAAGGCCCAGCCGGTCATCGACCACGGCGAATACACCATCACCGGGCTCGCCAAGTTCTCGCTGAAGGCGCGCGTCCTGTCGGCCGAACCTTACTGGATAGACCGCGGCTCGGGGCTCGTGCCGGTCGATCTCGCGCTCGGCTGGGGAAAAATGTCTGACAGCGCGGTCATCGATCAACTGGACATCACGCAGTCGGTCAGGTTCTACCGCTGGAACACCAAAGGGAGCGACTACCCCATCCCGAAAGAGGAGATCATCTCGTCGAGCGCCAACATGCACCTCATCCCGGCGACCAAGGCGATAGAGCGGCGCATCAAGGAGGCGGAGAAGGGCGACATCGTCGAGTTCTCCGGCTACCTCGCGCGGGCCGACCGGAAGGACGGCTTCAACTGGTCGAGTTCGATGACCCGCACCGACACCGGCGACGGGGCGTGCGAAGTGGTCTATGTGGAGCATTTCAGGATACTGCCGTGAACCCGATGAGGACCCCGTGACCGGGGCGCCCGCCTGCCGCTACTGATATTCCACGACGAAATCGAACATGTTCTTCAACTCGGGAGGGCACTCGTCCTCGGTATCGTCGACGCCGCAGTCGAACGCCAGATTCCCGTTCTTGTCTATCAGGAAGATCTTGCATCCGTACATGAGCCAGCGCCAACTCACCACGGCGGTCTTCCCCGGCTCGACCGTGAACCCGCCGACCTTCTCGCCGGGCGCAACCACCTCGAACTTGTCGTTCTCATCCAGTTTGTGGTTCCCGTCGTCCGAGAAATAGTTGGTCTTCACCCAACTCTCATCGTTCTCGTCGCAGGGATCCTCGGAACTGCCCATCGTCTGCAGGATCTCGTATTTCACCGCGCGGTCGGAGGCGAGTTCGGTCTGGTAGTAAAATATGTTCCGCAGCGATATCTTGATGCTCCGGTAGGTGCCTGCCGGGACCTCCTTGGGCGACAGCGAGTAATCCTCGAACGACTTCAGTTCGGTATTGGTGGTGTCGGTGAGCCGCACCCATTCGAGATCGTCGGGCTGTCCCGCCTTCACGATCCCCTGCGACACCCAGATATCGCCGACCCCCGCTTTCGTGCCGACCAATATGGTCTCGGTGGTCTCGCCGGTAAGCGGCGGGTTCGATGTCGCCAGCATCCGCACCGCGAGCGTCGTCTCGGCGTCCGCGCCCGGATTGACCATCTTGAACAGGATCTTCCCCGGCTTGTCCCCCTCGTCCTCGCCGCCGCACCCGACAAGAGCGAACGCGAGAGACACGAGCATGAGCCCGCACAACACCATGATCTTCGTGACCTTTTTCATCTTGCCCCCTCCCTGAACGGTTAATGACCAACGCGCCATGATACCGGCTTCCAGAGGTCGAAGCAAGAAAAAACGGATACTGCCCTGATTTTTTGATATTCCCGCGCGTCCGTAGTAGTATCTTTCAACTTATGGTGTTATCGGTGGAGGGTATTCATGAGCATACGCCGTCTTTTTTTCGTCACCGCGTCCGTTCTGCTGTTCCTTGCCGGATGCGATAACGCGACCACTATCCCCCGTGACGCCGCGCCGGGTGACCACGACACGACCGCCGCCGTGGACGAGGATGACGCGACGGGCGATGACCCGCTCCAGAACGACGATACGGGCGACGGTGAGCCGCAAAGCGACGACGCCTCCCCGGTCGAACGCGACGACATCGACCCCGGCGACCATGACCTCCTCTCCCCCGACGGCGAGGACGGCGCGACGGGCGACGACGATGCGGTCGGGCCCGATCAGGCCGACGACACGATCGACGACACGATCGACGACACGACCGATGACGCGACCGATGACGCCTCCGATGACGCGACCGACGGCACCGATACTCCCCTCACCGACGATGGCACGACCGATGATGCCGATACGCCACTCACCGACGACGGTACGAGCGGCGACAACGACACGCCGATGATCGACGACACGACGATGCCCGACGCCGATGTCGACACCTGCGTCTGCTCGACGGGGGATTGCTGCGACGGCTGTCATTTCCTTTCGGGCACGCTCTGCCGCCCGGCGGTCGATCTCGAGTGC
>JAKQHE010000005.1 GCA_029573155.1 bacterium | reverse complement strand
CCTTTCCCGACAACCGCGTCGCCGACTGCGTGGCCGGCATCATCCGGGGCATCGCGTTCCCGGCCGGCGGTCAGAATCGCACGACCACCTTTTCCTATCCGGTATCGTTCAGCATAGAGGAGGGGCCGCGGCCCGAAGGAGGAAAACCATGAGAGGAAGGTTCGCCGTCCTGCTTGCCGCCGTTCTCGGTTGGCTCGCGATGTCCTGCGTCGAAGAGGCGCTGCCGCCCGGCACCGCCGAGAAGTATGTCCGCGAGACGGTTGCCAAGATGCCGGCCCCGTCGGTCACGATATTCGCCGGCATGATGACCGACGACACCTATGTGCCTACCTACCGGGCGATAGCGGCGGACAAAAAGTATCTCATCTTCGAGGAATCGGTGTTCGTCAAGGAGGCGGGCCGCTCCATGCCGCGCCTGTCGCTCACCGACGAGGGAAAAAAGGTGTTCACCTGCGACCGTAACCGTTGTACCGCAGCGGTCTGCGCGCTCGATGTCGAGAAGATCGACCCGCCCGTGAAGGTCGGCAAGGAATGGCATGTCTCCTACACGCTCCGCTCGACCTGCGAAGGCCCGCTCTACACCGCGCTCAAACGACTCGCCGACCGGCAGTTCGTGAAGCCCTCCTCCCAGCAGTCGCGGCTCATTCTCGAGCCGTCGTCAGACGGGAACTATACGGTCCGCATCCCATGATATCGTTCGACCCGACCCTTTTTCTCCTGCAGGCGCTCCTGTTCCCGGTGTTCCTGTTCCTGTTCGGCCGCTGGGTGTTCGACCCGATACAGGGCGTGCTCGCCGAGAGGGACCGCCGGCTCAACCGGGAGGGGACGCACGCCGACGAGGCGTCACGGACGCTCGCCGAACTGAAGGAACGATATCGCCGGGAGATGGAAACGGTCCACCGCGCCGGGATGGCGCTCGTCGCCGAGGCGAAGGAACGGGCCGAGCGCGAGGCGCGCACCACGGTCGAAAAGGTATCTGATGAGATGCACGAGATGGTCGCCGCCGAGCAGGAAGCGGCCCGACAGCAGTGTGGTGTGATATTCGACGAGATACGGTCGCACCGCGGCGACCTCGAGGAGGCGATAGCGGATAAGCTGTGGGGGCGTCCGTGAGCGCCACCGCCTTTTTCATCATCGCGCTCATCAATTTCGCTCTGTTCGCGGCCATCCTCCTCCGGCTGGCGCGTCGACCGGTCATGTCGCTTTTCGCCGAGCGCGAACGGACGACGCGCGAGACGATGGAACGGTACCGCGATGCCTATGAACGGGCGGAACAGGAGATAGCGCGGTTCCGCCGTCTGCTCGAAGACCTGCCGGAGGAGCGGCGGCGCGTGACGGAGCGGTACGGGGAGCGGGCGGCGCAGGCCGCCGCCGAGATCGCCGATCGCGCGCGTCGCGAGACCGATTTTCTCCGGCGCGAGGCGCACCGCGCCGCGCGCGAGGCGCGCGACCGGTGTTACGAGGAATCGTTCGCGTCGCTCGTCGCCGCGCTCGTCACCGACGCGGAACGGGGCGCCGGCGCGCTCGACGCCGAACGGCGCCGCGCCGTGCTCGCGTCGTCGACAGCGCTTCTGGAACGGGGAGGCGCGAGGTGAGCGATCCCGCGACCCGGTACGCGCAGGCGCTGCTCGACGGCGTGAAGGGGCCCGCCTCCGCCGCGACGGCCCTGTTCGGGCACGGGCGCGATCTGGTGGAACTGCTCGCCGCGGAGGATGACCTGCGCCGTTTCCTCGAGTCGCCGGCGTTCGGCCGCGACGAAAAGCGGGAACTGCTCGCGGTGGTCGGGGCGCGGTGTGGCTACGAGTCGGCGCTTCTCAACCTCTGCGGAGCGCTTGTCGACAACCATCGTATCGGTCTGCTCGCGACGGTGCTCGATAGAGCCGAACGGCTCTGGCGCCGGCGACAGGGCATCGCCGAACTGGAGGTGTCGGTCGCCCGGCCGCTTGCCGACGACGAGGAGTCCGACCTGCGCCGCGTCCTCGCGGAGCGTTTCGGAAAAACGGCCGAGGCGCGCTTCACGGTGGATCCCGCGGTGCTCGAAGGGCTGGTGGTAAAGAAGGATTCGGTCTGTTATGACGCGTCGCTCCGGAACCATATCCGGTTGTTGCGCGACCGGTTGCGCGAAGGAAAAGGACGATAGGATACGGGAGAGACGACCATGCAGGGAACGGTGCTCAGGGGCGGGGAGATCGGCAAGATACTCCGCGAAAGGATAGAACAGTTCGAGAAACGGCTGGAAACGCGCGAGGTCGGATCGGTCATCTCGGCGAGCGACGGCATCGCGCGTGTCTACGGGCTCGATCGCGCGTTCGCCGGCGAGATCGTCGAGTTCGCGAGCGGCGCGAACGGCATGGTGCTCAATCTCGAACCGGACTCGGTCGGCGTCGCCGTCATGGGCGACCACGAGCACATCCGCGAGGGCGAGGAGGTGCGGCGTACCGGCCGCATCATGTCGGTGCCGGTCGGTGACGCGATGGTGGGGCGCGTGATCGGCGCGCTCGGCGAACCGCTGGACGGGCTCGGCCCCATCGACACCTCGGCCTACCGTCCCGTCGAGGTGAAGGCGCCCGGCATCGTGAAGCGCCAGCCGGTCAAGGAGCCGCTCCAGACCGGGCTCAAGGCGGTGGATGCGATGATACCCATCGGCCGCGGGCAGCGCGAACTCATCATCGGCGATCGTCAAACCGGCAAGACGGCGCTTGCCATAGATGCCATAATCAACCAGAAGGGGGGCGATGTACTCTGCGTCTATGTCGCCATCGGCCAGAAACGGTCGACCGTCGCGCAGGTGGTCGACAAACTGCGGCGACACGGCGCGATGGACTACTCCATCGTGATCGCCGCGACGGCGAGCGACCCGGCGCCGCTCCAGTTCATCGTGCCCTACGCGGGGGCGACCATCGGCGAACATTTCCGCGATTCGGGCCGCCATGCGCTCATCGTGTACGACGATCTTTCCAAACACGCGGTCGCCTACCGGCAACTGTCGCTTCTCCTACGGCGGCCGCCGGGCCGCGAGGCGTACCCGGGCGACATATTCTACCTCCACTCGCGCCTGCTCGAACGGGCCGCGAAACTGTCGGAGTCCGCGGGCGGCGGATCGCTCACCGCGTTCCCCGTCATCGAGACGCAGGCGGGCGACATATCGGCCTATATCCCGACCAATGTCATTTCGATAACCGACGGCCAGATATTCCTCGAAAGCGATCTGTTCTATGCCGGTATCCGACCCGCCATCAATGTCGGGTTATCGGTCTCCCGCGTCGGCGGCAACGCCCAGATAAAGGCGATGCGGCAGGTGGCGGGGAGTCTCAAGCTGGTGCTCGCGCAGTACCGCGAACTGAAGGCGTTCGCCCAGTTCGGGAGCGATCTGGACAAGGCGACGCGCGACCAGTTGGACGCCGGCGCCCGGATCACCGAGATCCTGAAGCAGAAACAGTACCGGCCGCTCGATGTGCCCCGGCAGGTCGTGCTCCTCTACGCCGCGGTGAACGGCTACCTGAAGCGGTGGGACCTGAAGGACCTCGGGCGGTACGAGGAGGAACTGCTCTCGTTCGCGGAGCACCGTCACGGGGCGCTACTCGCGACGATACGGAAGGAGAAGGTCATCAGCGACGCCACGGCGGCCGCTCTGCGCGAGATGCTCGACGCGTTCGAGGAATATCTCGAAAAGGAGGTCTTCGGTGCCGCGAAAGAGGCGGAGGCCGGGGCGTAACAGGCGATGGCGACCGGGCTGAAAACCATACGCAAGCGCATCCAGAGCGTGCGGAACACCCAGAAGATAACCCGCGCCATGAAGATGGTCGCGGCGAGTAAACTGCGCCGCGCGCAGGCCGCGATGCTGTCGATACGCCGCTATTCCAACGAACTGCGGCGCCTTGCGGGGCTGATCGCCGACCGCGTCGAGGGGGTCCATCCGCTCATGGTGCCGCGCGATACGGTGCGCCGCGAACTCATCGTCGTGGTGTCGGGCGACCGGGGTCTGTGCGGGTCGTTCAACGCCAACATCGCCCGCGCCGTGCGGCGCCGCATCGAACGGGACGGCCTGCGACCGGAGGAGGTGACGCTCCTCTTCATCGGGCGCAAGGCGGCCGAGTCGCTCCGCGACCTGCCGGTGCGTCGCGAAACGCTGTTCATGGACACTTTGAAAAAACTGTCCTCCGAAGCGATGACGCCGATCATCGACCTGCTCGCACAGGGCTATCTGCGCGGCGACCACGACCGTGTCACGGTGATATTCAACCGGTTCCGCTCGGCGCTCGCGCAGGAGATAGAGGAGGAACAGTTGTTCCCGATCACCGAGAACATCTTCGAACCGCAGGAGATAGCGCGCGACGCGGCGGGACGCGACACGCTGTTCGAACCGTCGCCGGCGGTCATAGCCGACCATCTCGTGCCCCATTTCGCGGCCACCGAACTGTATCACTACCTCATGGAATCGGTGGCGAGCGAACTGTCGGCCCGCATGAACGCGATGGAGGCGGCGACCAAGAACGCGTCCGAGATGACCGGGCGACTGCTCATCGCTTACAATAAGGCGCGGCAGAACGCGATAACGACCGAACTCATGGAGATAGTCGGCGGCGCCGAGGCGCAGTCGGCATGACGGGAAAAGAACACGAG
>JAKQHE010000260.1 GCA_029573155.1 bacterium | reverse complement strand
CGGCGGTCGCGGAGCGGTTCCTCGATCTGTTCAGCGTCGCGCGGGCGTTACCGCTTTTCGCCCGGTTCGAGGACGCCCAGATAGAGCGGGTGGTCCACGCCGCCGAGGTGCGCACCCTCAAGAAGTACGACATCATCCAGTTCCCGCTCAACCCCGAGGGGGAACTGCTCGTCATGCTTGAAGGTCAGGTGTCGGTGCTACGCCGGTCGCGCCAGATAGAGAGCGTGGCGACCGGCAGCATACTCGGCGAGGTGGTGTTCTTCGCCCAGCGACCGGTCAACTACACGCTGTTCGTCGACCGCGACTCGACCTTTCTCGTCCTGCGCCGGCCGCTCATAGAGACGCTCGTCAGGGACGATCCGCGCATCGCGGTGCTCCTCCTGTGGGAGGTCTGTCAGGTGATGGCGGGCCATATCATCACCTCCGTGTCGCACATTGAGATACCATGACCGTGCTGCTCGCCGCCCTGCTATCGCTTTCGCTCGAACTTCCATCCCGTGACACGCCCGGCAGCCCGCTTACCGGCTTTCTGACGATGTATCGCGCGATGGAGGATACGGACCGCGAGTCGTTCTGCGAGCACGGCGATACGCAGAGTTGTCTTGTCCTCGCGGCGCTCCGCATTCTCGACGAGGCGACGCCGGTGGAGGATATCTACGGCGAACTGTCGGGAGCCCGGAGCGGCGATCCCGAGTTCATTCCTCGCATCCTCGTGAGCGAGGAGGCGAAGGCGTCACGCGCCGTCGCGGTGTATCTGCTGGTCGCGAACCGCTGGCGGCAGATGGACCCGGGTATGATACGCGATCTCATCAACGACCTCGGCGAGCCCTACTTCTCGCGGTTGCACCCGCTGTATCTGCGGCGCCTCGCCGAGGCGGGTCGCATGACGGAGTTCCTGCAGGAATTCCGCATGACCGAGAACGAGCAGATCCTGCGTATCTATGTGCGCGAACTAGTGAAGCGCGATCCGGAGGAGGCGTTCGTGTTCCTCAAGGGGGTGCGCGGCAAACTCTCGGAGGGACTCGAGGAGGAGATAGATGGCCTGTTCACCGCCGCGTGGTCCGGCAAAAAGGAGACCCGGCGCGACTATCAGTTGTGGCGCATGTACGTCAACTACCGCGCCTTCCGGTATGACCGGTGCCTGCGTATAGGGAAGCAGTTCCCGAGGAGCGATGCGGTCAAGGACGCGACCGACTGGCGCGCCGGTCTGCTACGGGCGATGTCGCATACCCGGAAGCGGGACCATCAGGATGCGATAGAGATATACCGGAACCTCGAGGATCGCATGAGCGCCTTCGACCTGCTCGAGGAGGACATCGCCGACCTGTATCGCTGGAGCGGCTACTCGTACGCCGCGCTCGGGAAGAACCCCGAGGCGATCGCCGCCTACCTGACCGGTTACGGGCGGCTTGCCGCGTCCGACAGAGGCGATTCGTTCCTCTACCACGCCGCCGACATGGAACGGCTCACCGAGAACTGGCCGCGCGCGGAAGAGTTGTACCTGCGCATCCTCGCCGAATATCCCCTGTCGACCCACCGGAGCACCGTCGAGTTCCTCGTGTTCTGGATACGCTATCTGCAGAAGCGCTACGACGAGGCGACCGCCGCGCTCGCGGGCATCTTGCAGAGTTCGCTGCGCAACAGTTACGATGCCCAGCGAGCCCGATATTGGCAGGGGCGCATCGATGAAAAGAACGACCGGGACCCCGAGGCGATACGGGCGTTCTGCGACATCGCGCGCGAACAGCCGCTTTCCTACTACGGCATGCTAGCGGCGTCGCGGCTCCGCGTGAAGAACATCGGATGCGACATCCCTTCGAATGCTCGGGCTTCGGCCTTCCCGATGCGGAGCGGCCATAGGTTCCTGCCCGAGATGCAGTGGGTGACCGCGCTGTGGGCCGCCGGTCAGCCGGCGACGGCGGCAGGGCTTTTGTATCTTGCGCAGGGGACGGTGGCGGGCGCCGGAGCGCCGGAGGACCGGCTGCTCGCCGCCCATCTGGCACAGGAACTGTCGCTGTTCGGGCTTGCGGGCATGTTCGCGCGGTCGCTGCCGACCGACTACCAGTTCTCCGGCGATATAGCGAAGATGCAGTACCCGGTCGGATACGAGCGGGAGATCGTGCCGCACGCGGCGCTGTACCGCGTGCCGCTCCTGTTCGTCGTGGCGCTCGCGCGACAGGAGAGTAACTTCGAGACGGGGGCGGTCTCCTCGTCCAATGCGGTCGGGCTCCTGCAACTTCTTCCCGGCACGGCGAACCTGCTCGCAAAGGAGGAGGGGTACGGCGGTAAGGTGACGAACGACCTGCTGAAAAAGCCGTTCACCAACGCGCGGTTCGGCGTCAAATTCCTCGGTGGCCTGCTGAAGCGCTATCAGGGCAACATGGCGCTCGCGGCAGCCGCCTACAACGCGGGGCCGGGCAAGGCCGATCGCTGGATCAAGCGTATGGCCGAGATGGAAATGGACGAACTGGTCGAGAACATCCCGATATTCCAGACCCGCAACTATGTGAAAAAGGTCCTCTCGAACTACGCCGCCTACCATTATCTTTACGAGGGGGCGATCTATGATTCCTTCGAGTTCGCGCTACCGGGGAAGCCGGTGTCACAAAATTAGACCTGCAATCGCGCCGTGACCGCTTCGGCGTGAGCCGCGAGCCCCTCGGCCTGCGCGAGCGTCACCGCCACCGGCCCGATCGCCGAGAGCCCGTCGGGGGTCACCGACAGCGTTGTCACCACCTTGAGGAAATTGAGCACCGACAGCCCGCCGGTGTAGCGCGCCGCACCGCCGGTCGGGAGCGTGTGGTTCGGACCCGCCGCATAGTCGCCCAGCGCCTCGGCCGACCGCGCCCCGATGAAGAGTGCGCCGTAATTGGTGAGGCGCGGGACGAGCTTCTCGGCGTCGCGGATATCGAGTTCAAGGTGTTCGGGCGCCTTTTTATTCGCCACCGTCACTGCATCATCAAGCGAGTCGCACAGGACGATGAGCCCGTTGTCCTCGATGCTCGGCCGCGCCGTCCCGGCGGTCGGGAGCAGCGCCAGTTGCCGCTCCACTTCGGCCGCCACCGCCTGCGCGAGTTTCCCGGAAGTGGTCAGCAGTATCGCCGAGGCGTCGGGGTCGTGCTCCGCCTGCGCGAGCAGATCGGCCGCCACCACGCGGGGATCGGCCGAATCGTCGGCGATGATGAGCACCTCGGAGGGTCCCGCGATGAAATCGATGCCGACCGCGCCGTAGACCTGTTTTTTCGCGGCGGCGACGAACCGGTTCCCCGGCCCGGCGATCACCTGCACCGGCCGGATGGTCGCGGTGCCATAGGCCATCGCAGCGACCGCCTGCACCCCGCCGACGCGATAGACCTCGCGACAGCCGGCGATGAGCGCCGCGGCCCGTATCGCCGGGAGTATCGTGCCGTCCTTGCGCGGCGGCGTGAAGAGTGCCACCTCTTTCACCCCGGCCGCGAGCGCTGGGATGACCCCCATGAGGACCGAACTCGGGAGCGGGAAGCGGCCGCCCGGCGCATAGATGCCGGCCCGTTCGACCGGGATCACCCGTTGCCCCGCGATCACCCCCGGCATCGTTTCGATGCTCATATCGGTGAGCCCTTTCCGCTGCGCCTCGGCAAAGCGGCGGATGTTCCCCGCCGCCAGTTCGAGCGCCTTCTTAAGTTCCGGCGTGATCTCGGCGAGCCCCTTTTCGAGTTCACTTTCGGGGACCCGCAGGTCGCTCAGTTTCACGAGGTCGAAGGTCTCGGTGTAGAAGCGGACCGCCTCGTCGCCGCGCCGCTTCACATCGTCGATGATCGCCCGCACCGTGTCGGACTCGGCTATCTCGCGGTATTCATAGAACGACGCCGGGATATCGGCCGCTTTTATGATCCTCATCATTTCCGTCTCCGTCTCTGCAGTTCGTTCATCACCTCGTCGAGCCCTATCTTCTCCTTGGCCAACAGCACCGTCAGGAAATAGAGCAGATCGGCCGCCTCCCACACCTTGTTGTCACGATCGTCGGCAAGCGCCACTTCGGCCGCCTCCTCGAGCAGTTTCTGCCGCAGTTCCTTGGGCGACAGTTTCGCCGTGTAACTCTTCGCGTCGCCCGATGCGATGCGCGCCGCAAGGACGCCGTAGAGTTCGTTCAGCGAGAAACGGCGGTCGCCGAAACAGGAGTAGCGGTCGGTGTGACAGGCGGGTCCCTCCTGCGCCACGGTCAGAAGCAGCGCGTCGCCGTCGCAGTCGCGCCGGATGGCGCGGAGCGTCTGGTAGTGACCCGAGGTATCGCCTTTGGTCCAAAGCTCCTTGCGCGACCGCGACCAATAGGTGACCCTGCCGGTCGTGAGCGTCTTTTCGAGCGCCTCCGTATTCATGTAGGCGAGCATCAATACCTGCCCCGCCGCATCCTGCGTTATCGCCGGGATAAGCGGCGCTTTTTCCCAGTCGAGCGTTTCAAGGAAACATGCGGCCGGGGTCATCTTCCCGGTGTAGAGCGCCATCCCGACCTGCGCGTCGACCCCCATCCGGTCGAGCCGCGCCACCTCGGCGACCGTCGTGACGCCGCCCGCCGCGGTGATAGGCTTTTTTGTCAGCGCCCGCACCGCTTCGATGCGGTCGAAGGCGGGACCCTGCAGCATCCCCTCCTTCTCGACCGCGGTGAAAAGATAGCCGCCGACATAGGGATCGAGCGCCTTCACCGCGTCGGCGACCGGCAGGCCGGCCGACTCTTTCCACCCTTTCACCACGACGATGCCGTCGCGGGCGTCTATCGCCGCGATGACCCGCTCGCGGCCGACCGCCGCGGCGACCTCTTTCGCGAACTCGACATCGACCGCGCCGTTCGCGAACAGGCGTGAGCCGAGTATCACCTGCGCCGCGCCGTACGAGAACATTTTCTGTGCCTTCTCGACCGTCCGGATGCCGCCGCCGACCGTACACTCGGCGATGACGCAGAGCCGCCGGATGAGCGCCTCGTTGTCGCCCTCGCCGAATGCGGCGTCGAGGTCGATGACGGCGATGCGGCCGAACCGGCCGAATTCCGCCGCGAGCGTTTCGGGGTCGTCGCGCTCGAGCACCTTTTCGCGACCCTGCACCAGCTGGACCGCCTTTCCCTTCATCAGATCGATCGATGGTATCAGCATCGCACCATCACCTCCTCGTTCCGTAAATATTCTTTTATCTGCCGTATCGTCATCACGCCGTCGTGCAGGAGTGACGCGAGGAGCAGCGCATCGGCCTTCCCCTCGCGGACCGCCGCGGTGAAATGCTCCAGCTTCCCGGCGCCGCCCGATGCGATGACCGGCACCGGCACCGCCGCCGATACGCGCCGCAGGAGCTCCAGATCGTAACCCGCCTGCGTCCCGTCGGCGTCTATCGAATTGAGCAGTATCTCACCCGCGCCGCGCTCCACCGCCTCGATGGCCCATGCCACCGCGTCGCGCCCCGAATCGGTCCGGCCGCCGCTTTTGTAGGCGTGCCATGTATCGCCGTGCCGCTTGGCGTCGATGGAGAGAACTATGCACTGGTTCCCGAACCGCCGCGCCCCTTCGGTGAGAAGCGCCGGATCGTTCAGTGCCGCGCTGCACAACGACACCTTGTCGGCCCCCGAGCGCAGTATCGCCTGCATATCCTCGACGGTGCGGATGCCGCCGCCGACGGTGAGCGGAACGAAGACGCGGCGCGAGACCGCCTCGACGATGCCGCGCATGATCTCGCGCGACTTGTAGGTCGCCCCGATGTCGAGGAAGGTGATCTCGTCGGCCCCCCCTTCGTTGTACCGCTCGGCCAGTTCGACCGGGTCGCCCGCATCGCGGATGCCGGTGAACTTGACCCCCTTGACCACCCGCCCTTCATCGACATCGAGGCAGGGTATGATCCGTATCGCGTTCATGAGCACCCCCAATTTTTCAGCAGTGCGAGTCCCGCTTCGCCGCTCTTCTCGGGGTGGAACTGCACCCCGACGGCGCTGCCGCTGCGCAGTGCGGCGGGAAAGGTGATACCGTAGTCGGCCGTCGCGACGACCATCGCCGGGTCATCGGGCGCCGCGTAGTAACTGTGGACGAAGTAGAACCACGGCGCGGCCGACAGTCCGGCGAAGAGCGGATCGCCGCTCGACGCGACGCGGTTCCAGCCGATCTGCGGCACCTTGCCGGCGGTGAATTTCCGGTTGCCGCCCGGTATGATGCCGAGTCCGCGGGGACCCGGCGTCTCCTCCGACGAATCGAGGAAGAGCTGCATCCCGAGGCAGATGCCCAGAAGCGGACGCCCCGCCGCGACCCAGTCGGTGAGCGGCGCACGGAAACCCGACGCGTCGAGTTTCTCCACCGCCGCCCCGAAGGCGCCGACCCCCGGCACGACGATGCGCGACGCGCCCTTCATCTCGGCGGGCGCCGCGAGCACCTGCGCCGGCAGCCCGATGAATTCGAAGGCCTTCAGCACCGACCGGAGGTTCCCCGCGCCGTAATCGACGATGCCGATCATCGGATCACCCCCTTGGTGCTCGGTATATAGTCCTTCAGCCGCTCGTCGCGCGACACCGCCAGTTTCAGCGCCTTGGCGAAGGCCTTGAAGAGCGCCTCCAGTTTGTGGTGATCACTGCGGCCGGTGATGGCGCGCACCGCGACGGTGGCCATCACTCCCTGCGCGAAACCGCCGAAGAACTCGGGCACCGTATCGGTGTCGAGTTCGCCGACGAAGCGCCGTTTGAACTTCGCCTCGTACTGCAATTGAGCGCGGCCGCCGATGTCGAGCGCCACCACCCCGAGCGCCTCGTCCATCGGGAAGACGAAGAAACCGGCGCGGTTGATCCCTTTCTTATCGCCGAGCGCCTTTCTTACCGCGTCTCCGAGCACGATGCCGATGTCCTCGACGAGGTGATGCTGGTCCACCTCGGTGTCGCCTTGCGCCGTGAGCGTGATGTCCACGCCGCTGTGCCGCGCGAGACTTTCGAGCATGTGGCCGAGCATCCCGACGGGGACCGTTATCTGCGCCGCGCCCGTGCCGTCGAGGTTCAGTTTCACCGTGATGTCGGTCTCGCCGGTCTTCCGCGCGACCTGTGCCTTCCGTTCCTTCATATGCTCCTCCGTTCCTTCAGTGCCGCGATGAGCCGGTCGGTATCCTCCGCTTTCCCGACCGATATCCGCAGGGCGTCGCCCGTGAGCGGCGGCAGTTTGGCGAAATGACGCACGAGGATGCCGCGTTCCTTGAGATAGGCCGTCGTCGCGGCAAGTCCGCCGCCGGTGATGACGAGCGAATTGGCCGACGAGGGGAATACCGTGTAGCCGAGCGCCGCGAGCAGCGCCCGCATCCGTTCCCGTTCTTCGCATATCGCTTTGACGCACCGGCGCATCCACGCCTCATCGCCGAGCGCCGCGAGCGCCGCGGCAACGGCCGCCGCCGAAAGCGGATAGGGCGAAAGCGCGGTGCGGAGCGGTCGGATGACGGCGGGATCGGCAAAACAGTAGCCGACCCGCATCCCGGCGATCCCCCACGCCTTCGAGAAGGTCCGCGTCACCACAAGGTTGGAGTAGCGGCGGATGAGCGGCGCCACGGTCGATCCGGCGAATTCGCCGTAGGCCTCGTCGACGACCACCAGCGTATCGGGGTTCGCCGCAACGACCCGTTCGATCGCCGCAGGGTCGATGGGCTGGCCGAGCGGCGCGCCGGGATTGACCAGCATCAGCAGGTTCGCCCGTTCCTTCTGGACCGCCGCGATCACCTCCTCTTCGGGGAATGGGTCGGCCGGACCGAACGGCACCTTTACGATGCGCGCCTCGCGGACCATAAGGAAAAGGATGTTCATCGAGAAGGTCGGCGCCGTCACGACCGCCGCGTCGCCGGGGCGAAGCGTGAGGTCGATGAGATTGCGCAGGATATCGTCGGAGCCGTTGGACAGTTCGACCTGTTCGACCGACAGCCCTTCGCGGGCCGCGATCGCGTCGCGCAGCGGCTTGCGGTCGGGATAGCGCGCGAGGTCGGCCGCCGGGATCGCGGCGATCGCCCGCGCCACCTGCGGCGAGGGGCCGTAGGGGTTCTCGTTCGCGTCGAGCCGCAGGAAGGGGGTGCGATCCTCCTCCATCTGGTAGGGCTCCATCCGCGCTATCGTCTCTCGTATCGGCAGCACCAGCGCCTCCTTCAGTTGACGATGACCTTGTTTATCTCGTACTCGAGGATGTCGGTCGCCCCGAGCCGTATCAGTTCCGGTATCAGCGTCGCGACGATGTCGCGGTTCACGACGATCTTCGCGGCGAACCCGGCGCCGCCCGCGAGTTCGGCGACCGTCGGCGCCTTCATGCAGGGCAGTTTCGGGATGACGGCGTCGGCCTTGTCGGCCGGGATGTTCATCTCGAGCATCACCTTCTTCGCGGCGGTGAGGACCGATGCGAACAGCAGTTTCATCTCCGCTATCTTATTTTTTTTCCACGGGTCGGTGAGCGCCGCCGGGTTCACGATGAACCGCGTCGAGGAGCGCATGACCTCGCCCACGATCCGCAGTTTGTTCTCGCGCAGTGTCGCTCCCGACGAGGTGTTGTCGACGATCATGTCGGCGTCGTCGGGCGGGAAGACCTCGGTCGCGCCATAGACCCGCAGATAGTGATAATCATACTTCTCGCGGTCGAGCCAATCGCGGGTTATCCGTTCGTACTCGGATGCAACGACGATCCGCTTCCGGCGCAGGTCGGCGTCGCTCACCGTTTCGGGGACCGCCGCGACGATGCGCACCGGGTCGAACCCGAGATCGAGCACCGTCTCGACCGCCGAACCGGTCTCCACGCACCAGTCGAGCCCGGCGAACCCGGCGTCGTGCGAACCGAGCGCGACCAGTTGCGGGATGTTCTGCGGCTTCATGATCTTGAGTTCGATGTCGGGGTCGCCCGACACCGGCTTGAGTTCGCGCCCCTGCACCGACACCCGGTAGCCGGCGTCGTTCATCAGTTTCAAGACCTTCTCGTAGATCCGCCCTTTCGGGATCACCAGTCTCAACGTTGCCATCGTCTCCTCCTCCGGACAAAAAAAAAGCCGCCGGCTTTCGCCGACGGCCCGTGGATATCATACCCGCGCGGTCAGCTAGGCCAACGGTCCGCCATCGTGCACATGATGATGTCTGTTGTCGCCGAACGCGATGTTCTTCATGGGGGGACTCCGTTTCAATACTCGAGCATGATAAGCGAAAGAAGGCGGAGTGTCAAAAAATATTTTTCAGTCAAGCGCGCCGCCTGCCGCAAGGAGGTCCATCATCTCCTGCGCCTTCGCCTCGCGGGCAATCTTCATCGGAGTGACGCCGCTCTTGGTCTTCTTGTTGACATCAGCCCCCTGCTCGATGAGATAGGCGACCACGAAGGCATGACCGCCGCGAACGGCGAACATGAGCGGGGTGACGCCGTTGGGGTTCTCGGCGTCCAGAGCGGTCCCCTGCTCAACGAGTTGGGTGACGAGTGCGAGGTCGCCGCTTCGCGCCGCCTCGAGCAGTTTCTTCTCCTCTCCGGCGCGGTCGAACAGCATCGACTTGAGTTCTATCGAGTTCCCTGCGGAAGGAAGAGCCCCCGGTACGGTGCTCACCCGCACGGGCTCTTCCGGTCGCGCGGTCGGCTTCACCGTCTTTTCGTCCTTCGCCTCCTTTCCCGCAGGTTTTTCCTTTTTCCTCGACACCTCTTTTTCGGGCCCATCCTCGGTCACCGGATGGACCGCTATCTCGTCCTTCGCGTAGAGCACCGCGAACAGGGCGAGCGCAAGGAAGGCGGCTATCGCGCCGCCGACGCCCCACGAGGAGGCGCCCATGGCCACGAGCAGGAACAGGGCGAGCGCGGCCCATTTGGCGTATCTAGCGTATTGTTCGTACGGCACGGGGAACCTCCCTTGCATGAAGGACCGGTACCCGCGTAAGGTACGGGAAAAGGAAGGAAAAAGCAAGTCGCCCGCCATCGCCCGCTCCTTATCTGGCATTTAGTGCGCGCATCGGTATACTGGGCCCGGAGGGTACGGCATGACCGACACGACCGAACAATATAAACCGCTCGCGACCTCGCGCGACCGCCGCATCGCCGAGCGGTGGAGTCTGGTCCTGCAGGCCAAAGAGATTCCGCACACGCTCGCCAACCTCCCCGAGGGGTGGACGCTCTACATCGCGGAAGACGACCGGGAACGGGCGGAACGGGAACTGTCACAGTACGAACAGGAGGAGCGGGTCCGCCGCGCGCCGCTGCCGTCGTTCCCCCTTTATCCCGCGGCGGTGCCGGGACTCGTGCTGGTGCTCTGCCTGCTCGCGCTGTTCCATTCCTATACCTATGCGCCCCCCGGCCGGGAATTCTGGCTTGCGGCGGGACGCGCCTCGGCCATCCGCATCGGCGACGGCGAATGGTGGCGCGCCTTCACGGCGTTGACGCTTCACAGCGATCTTGACCATCTCGGGTCCAACCTCGTGTTCGGCGGTGTCGTGCTGTGGGCGCTTCGCCGCATCATCGGGGCCGGCTGGGCGTGGCTGCTTGTGCTCGCCGCCGGCGCGATCGGCAATGTCTTCAATGCGTGGTTTTACGGCTCGGCGCACAACTCCATCGGCGCCTCGACCGCCGTGTTCGGGGCGGTCGGCGTCCTTTCGGCGGTGCAGGTGCTCGAACGGTTTCGCCTGCCGCGCACCCGCATCTGGATACCGTTCGCCGCCGGACTTGCGCTCCTCGCCTTTCTCGGCACGAGCGAACGGACCGATTTCATGGCGCACCTATTCGGCTTTGTCGCCGGTCTCGGCGTCGGTCTCGTGGCGCTTCCCGCACTGGGTCGCGGGGTGCTCATGGGGCCGCCCGGTCGAATGCTTCTGTCGCTGTGCTCTCTTCTGCTCGTCCTTGCGGCTTGGGCCCGCGCACTCGTCTGATCCGCCAAGAGGTTATTGACAAAATCCTTCCCATCGGGTAGCCTCGTTCCGCGAGTTGAAAAAAAACAGATCGGTATGGTCACCAGAGGATGGAGGGGATGATGTGTCGTAACCTTTCGTGTGTGTTGACAGCGGGCGTTTTCGCTTTATCTCTCCTGCTTTTTGCGGCGGGTTGTACGCCGACCGAGGAGGGAGAGGATCTGCTCGCCGACGGGATGGCAACGGCCGACGGGGAGACAGCAGATGGGCCCGGACCCGACGATGCGACGGGGGATCTGCTCGTGACCGATACCGATATCCCACTCTCCGACTGCGGGTGCGATGATCCGAACGGCGACGAAGATGGCGATGGCATCCCCAACGGTGTCGAGGGCTGCGGCGACCGAGACATCGACGGCGCGCCCAACTGCCTTGACGCTGAAGCGGACGGTGACGGCATTTCCGATAGCGCCGAGGCGGGCCCCGATCCGACCAACCCGGTGAACAGCGACGGTGACGAACAACCCGACTATCTTGACAAGGATTCCGACGACGACGGTCTGGCCGACTCCGAAGAGGCGACCTACGGGACCGATCCGACGAAGGCCGATACCGATGACGATGGCACCGATGACCTCGCCGAGATCGTCTATGCCCAAGAGAACGGGTATGATCCCGGTCAGCAGGCGATCGATCCCGAAAAGAAGGTCCCTGACGGCATGTTCTATGTCGTTCTGCCCTACAACGCCAAGAATCCGGCGCAACGGGAACTTGATTTCAGTACCAACATAGACGCGGCCGATGTCCTCATCTTTCTCGACAACTCCGGCTCGATGATGGACGAGACCGAGAATCTCAAGCAGGGGATACAGACCGACATCATCGATCCGATAACGCAGGCGATCGATAATGTCTCGTTCGGATTGGTCACCTATGCGTGGGATCCCTTCTACAAACTGTACCAGGCCATGATCATGGACGCCGAAACGGTCAAGAATTCGGTCGCCAATGTGGGGGAATGTAGCGGGACCGAACTGCCGACGGCCGCCATGGTCTATGCCGCCACCGGTGCCCCCATACAATTCACGATACAGGGCTGCAATCCGATGAATGGTCAGTGTGGCCCCGGCGCGTGGGGTGCGATCCCCAACCCTGATGTGATCGTCGACTTCCCGAAGATGGACTGCACCGGCGAGTTGGGTACGCTCGGCGGCGTATGTTTCCGCGAAAAGGCGATGCACATCTTCATCCAGATAAGCGACGAAGCCTACACCCAGTGTCCCGACCCGGCCAACTATACGAACTACAACGAATGCAAGACCATAGGAGGCCACTTCCCTGACATCATCGAGGCGATCGCGGCACTCAACAGCATCGGAGCGAAATTCATAGGCATCGACACCGGGTTCGACGACGAGAACGGCGGCGAGACCTCTTTCTGCAAGCAAGACTATACGATGATGGCCGAGGCGACCGGATCGCTTGATGGGAGCGGTAAGAACTTTAACTCGCACACCGGCAGTCCGGACGGTAGCGGCCTCTCCGGCATGATAGCCGATGCGGTCGTGTCGCTCATGACCTACATCGACATGAATGTGACGACCGGCAGTCTATCGGACGAGCAGTGCGACGGCCATTCGGCCGCCGAGTTCGTGAGATCCTCAACCCCCGTCAAGGCCGATCCTATCGACGGGATCTCGGGGCAGGATGAAACCACCTTCTTCTCGGTCAAGCAGGGGACCACCGTGACTTTCGATGTACGGTTCCACAACGATTTCTGCAAGAACACGACGACCAATCCGATGACCTATCAGGCGCTCGTGACGGTGCTTGGCAACGGTGCCTATCTCTCCTCCCGCCTCGTGACGGTCATCGTTCCGGCGGCGCAAAGCCAATAACCTGCTTCCCGGGAGCGACCGTCCGCGCTATTGACAAATCATTTTTTGTCGGCTACACTCGTTCCCGCGAGTTGAAAAAAGACATCGTCAAGGGAGAATGTGAGATGAATTCAGCCGTTTTGCGCTCCAGTATCGTTCCGGGCCTTCTTCTGTCACTGTTGCTGTGCGTGTCGTGCAAAAAGGACGAGGACAAGGGGCCGATAGACACCGGCGGTAGCGACAACTCCACCTCCGACAGTGACACCATCGCGACCGGTGGCTGTGGCGACGGCGTCATAAACGGTGACGAGGTCTGCGACGGTCCGGTCGACTGTTCTACGCAAGGCCGCTACCATATCGGTCAGTTGGCCACCTGCAATGCCGATTGTTCCGCCTACGACCTGAGCAACTGCATCGAGCGCGACCCGGGCGATCTGTGCGGCAACGGCGTCGTCGAGCCGAGCCAGAACTATGAGGTCTGCGAGATCGGCGACACCAAGCCCTGCACCGAAGAGAACCCCAATTTCCGCGAGGGCGACCTTGCGACCTGCGCCGATAACTGCCGCACCTGGGACACCTACGACTGCGTGCTCGCCGGCACCGATACCTGCGCCCAGATATACGACTGCGTCGCGGGGTGCGGCGACATCACCTGCGAGACGGACTGCCTTGACGCCGGATCGGACGATGGCAAGGCGCGGTACGAGGCGCTCATGGCCTGTTTCGAGCAGAACTGCGCGAGCGGCGCCGATGTCAAGGAATGCACCGAAACGGCCTGTCCGACCGATTATTTCACCTGTTTCCCCTCCGAAAAATGCGGCAACGGCACGATAGACGAGGGGGAGGTCTGTGAGAAGGGCGATACCAAAGACTGCGGCGAACTCGACCCGGAGAAATATAAACCGGGCAAGGAGGCGCTCTGCAATTCCATCTGCACCGCGTTCGATGTCTATATGTGCATCGACATCAACGCGCTGACCTGCTACGAGGTCTATACCTGCATCGGTGAATGCGCCGGCGACACGACCTGTGAGGACGCCTGCAAGGCGCAGAGTTACGCCGATGCCAACACGCGGCTCGACACGATGCTCACCTGCTACGAGGAAGAGTGCGCCAACACCGACAACGGTTGTTACGCCGAGAAATGCGAGTTCCAGACCGACGCCTGCAAGACCCACGCGACCTGCGGCGACAAGGTGATAGACCAGTACGAGATCTGCGAGTCGGGCGACAAGAAGGACTGCGGCGAGGTCGATCCCGACAAGTACGAGGCGGGGACCGCCAACGCCTTCTGCAATGTCAACTGCACCCGCTGGAGCACGACCGGCTGTTTCGGCTTCTGCTCCTGCGGCGAGGTCAAACTCTGCGTCGATCAGTGCCCGGGTG
>JAKQHE010000241.1 GCA_029573155.1 bacterium | reverse complement strand
AGGCGGTGGGTGCCGATGACCACATCGACCGAGCCCTCCTTCAGCCCGACGAGTATCTTTTTCTGTTCGGCGGCCGACTGGAAACGCGAAAGGAGTTCGACGCGGACCGGGAAATTGCGGAACCGCTCGGTGAAGGTCTGCCAGTGCTGGAAGCCGAGTACGGTCGTGGGGACGAGCACCGCCGCCTGTCGACCCGCCGCCGCCGTCACCATGCATCCGCGCATCGCCACCTCGGTCTTGCCGAAGCCGACATCGCCGCACAACAGACGGTCCATGATGCGGCCCGAGGAGAGATCCTGTTCCAGTTCGGAGATGCTGCGGGATTGATCCATCGTTTCGCGGTAGGGGAACTCGGCGGCGAACCGTTCGACCATCTCGCCCGAGGTCGGGAGCGGCCGCCCCTGTTCGACCGCCCGTTCGGCGTAGAGTTGCAGTATCTTCTCGGCCACCTGTTCGATCTCGCGCGACAGTTTCTCCTTGGTCGTCTCCCAGACCGAGGAACGGAGGCTCGAACAGCGCGGGAAATAGCCCTCCTCGAACCGGTACTTGTAGAGGAGGTGCATGTTGTAGACCGGCAGGTAGAGTTTGTCGTCGTGGTCGTACCGGAGCGTCAGACAGTCGGTCTTCTCGATCCGCCTCATCCCTTCGTACACCGCGACGCCGTAGGTGTAATGGACGACCGGGGCGCCCGGTATCAGTTCGTCCAGCAAGAGCGGCTGACGCGTTTCGTCCGCCTCGGGCGCCTCCTCGACGGCCCGTCGGCGCGACGGCTTGGCCGGGGCGCGCACCGCGAACAGTTTCTCGTGCAGGACCACGAGCCCGGCGTGCGGCACGATGAGCACCGCGTCGGGCGCGGCCCAGCCGTCCCCCTCGATGATGTGGACGGTGCCGCGCTCCGGCGCGGAAGGAAGCGTTTCAAGCGGGATGGACGGGATATCCTTTTCGACGCACAGGTCGCCCCAACGGTCCCTGCCGCCGTGATCGGTGAAGAGTACGACGGCGTTGTCGGCCGCGAGCCGCCCGAGGAGCAGTTCAGGATGTTCCTTCTCGTGCGGTGACGCCTGCTGGTGGGCGACCGGATATTTGACGATGGCCTCGGCGGTCGAGAAGAAGGAACTTATCTCGACGATCGGCGCGGCGGCCCGTTCGCGGAACGAGGCGCGTATATCGAACGGCGTGAAGGCCCCTTCGGCGCGGCGTCGTTCCCGTTCGGTCGTGAGCGGTTTCATCTCCTCGTCGAGCGCCATCTCGCACCGGACCCGTTCCCAGCGTATGACCGGCGCGTCAAAATACTCCTCGATGAGCCGGTCGCCCGCCGTGAGCGGGTGAAGGTCGCCGGGGAGCCCGGCTCCCGCCTCGATCGCTTCCTCGACCTCCATGATGCGCCGGTTCCCTTCGGCGGCGAGCAGCGAGGTGAGGCGCGCCTTCCAGTCGGGGGCGAGCAGTCGTGAGACGATGCGGGGGAACAGGTGCGCCTCGGGGTCGTCGCCGGTGTTGCGCTGGCTGGTGAGCGAGAAGCGGCTGATCTTCTCGACCTCGTCGTCGAACAGTTCGATGCGCCAGCCGGTGTCGGGCTCGTAGGCGGCGATGTCGATGATGTCGCCGCGCACCGAGAATTCCCCGAAGCCCCGGACGATGGGGACCGGGTCGTAACCCCGTGCGGCAAGGTCGCGTGAAAGCCCGGTGGCGGTCAGCCGGGTGCCAGGCGCGATGCGGAGCGCGCCGGCGTCGAGCGCGGCGGGCAGTCTGAATCGTCGCGAGAGCGGGGTGACCACGACGATGCCACGGCTCTTTTCCAGCAGGCGGATGAGCCGCTGTTCCCATGAGGCGTCGTATGCACCGCGTTCCATGAGCAGGAAGGGCGGCAGGAACAGTTCGCAGTCGACATCGAAATAGTGGAGCGAGCGGGCGAGCAGGGCCGCCTCGCGCGGTCCCGGCGCCTCGATCACGAGCCGGCGGTGTTGCCGCGCAAGACCCGCGACGAGCACCGGTACCGCTTCGGGGGCCGTTTCGATGAAAGAGGTCGTCCGTTCGCTCATGGTCTCCTCGTGGTCGCTGTGATGATAGCGAGCCGGGCCGATTTTGCCAGAAAAAGGTTGACAAACAGGGGTTTCAGAGTATCTATGCCGCTGTTAAAAGCACCCCGGGACAGGCCCGCCGTACCTGTCCGTTCCGCGCGGGCCGCGGAACGGTGAGCGGAAGGGCCGGGGGAAGCGATAACAGGTAACTCTTTTTTTGGAGGCATCACATGGTAGTGGACATCAGAGAATTGTTGAAGGCGGGCGCCCATTTCGGGCATCAGAAACAGAAATGGAACCCCAAGATGGCGCCGTACATCTTCACCGAACGCAACGGCGTGCACATCATCAATCTGGAAAAGACGGTCGGGCTCATCGAATCGGCGGCGAAGTTCCTCAAGAACCTCGGGCTGAACGGCGACCCGGTCCTGCTCGTCGGCACCAAACGACAGGCGCAGGAGGTCATCAAGCAGGCGGCCGAACGGGCCGGCGCCCCCTATGTGACCAACCGGTGGCTCGGTGGCATGCTGACCAACTTCCAGACGATAGGTCAATCGATAAAACGGCTGAAGAAGTACGATGAGATGCTTTCCGAGGAGAAGCGCTACCAGTACACCAAAAAGGAACTTATCACCATAGCCAAGGAGAAGACGAAACTCGAAAAGAACCTTTCGGGCATCGTCAGGATGTCGAAATTGCCGGGCGCCGTCTTCGTCGTCGATCCCCGCCGCGAACATCTCGCGGTGCATGAGGCGACCAAACTGGGCATCCCGGTCATCGCGATCATCGATACCAACGGCAATCCCGATCCGATAGATTTCCCCCTGCCGGCCAACGACGACGGCATGCGGGCGATAGATATCATCGTCAACGGGCTCGTGGACGCGTATCTCGAAGGGTTCGACATCCATCGCCAGAAGGCGCAGACCGAGACCAAGGATCACCGCGATCGCGCCGGGCGCGGCGACGAGACGCGGAATGTGGCCGGTCGTAAGGTGAAGGTCAAGAGGATCGGCGGCGATGAGGGCGAGGCGAAGGCGACGGGTGACGGCGATGCCAAAAAGCCGGTCCGCCGGACGGCCCCCAAAAAGGACGAGGCGGCGGGAGAGGCCGCCAAGTAAGGAACAGCGTCACCATCAGCAAGGAGGAACGATGATCATGGATATCTCCGCGTCACAGGTCAAAGAACTGAGAGAACGGACCGGCGCCGGCATACTCGACTGCAAGAACGCGCTTGTCGAGGCGAAGGGCGACACCGAGCAGGCGGTCACCATCCTGCGGGAGAAGGGACTTGCCAAGGCGGCCAAGAAGGCGGGGCGCGTCGCGTCGGAAGGCGCGGTGCTCATCCGCATGGACGGCGACAAGAAGGCGCTCATGCTGGAACTCAACTGCGAGACCGATTTCGTCGCCAAGAACGACGGCTTCCGCGAACTTTCGAAGACCATGCTCGACTATTTCGACCGGCACGGCAAGGAAGAGGGGACGCTCGTCGACATGCAGGAGAAGTTCTATGATGCCGAGATCGAGCGACTGACGACCGGGGCGGTGGCGAAGATCGGCGAGAACATCCGTCCGCGCCGCTTCATCCGCTATGCGGTCAAGGAGAACGGGTTCATCCACTCCTATGTCCACATGGGCGGTCGGATAGGGGTGCTTGTGGAGATCGCCGCGACCGACGCGGCGGTGCTCGCGAAGCCCGAGGTGCGCGAGATGGCCGACGATGTCGCGATGCACATCGCCGCGATGAACCCGGTCTGCGTCGTCCCGGAGGAATTCCCCGCGTCGCTCATCGAATCGGAAAAGGCGATATACCGCGTGCAGGTGCTCGAGATGGGCAAACCGGAGAACATGGTGGACAAGATCGTGGAAGGCAAACTCCGCAAGTTCATATCTGAAAGCACGCTCGTGAACCAGACCTTCGTGAAGGATCAGGAACTCACGGTCGGCGCCTATGTCAAGCAGGTCGCCAAGAAGACGGGCGCCGAACTGAAGGTCGTCCGTTTCGTCCGCTTCGAACTGGGCGAAGGCGTCGAAAAGGAGAATAAGGATTTCGCTTCAGAGGTGCAGTCCCAGATAGGGAAGTAGCAGGGGGTCATGAGGGAACGGTCTCTGCGTCCGCTTTTTTTCTTTTTCCTGCTTGTCCCGGCGCTTCTTGCGGCCGGTGGACCGGTGGACAGGGACGCCTTCATCAACGCGTTCGTCCAGAAAGCCGACCTCGTCAGGTCCCTTGACGCGAACATAGAGGCGGCGCAGGCGGAGGTGGACCGGGCGCTCTGGCAGTATTTCCCTCGTATCAAGGTGACCTTCGGCATGGCGCCGTTCCCGCGCTATGAGTACGAGCCCGAAACGGTCGGGTGGAAACGGAGTTACCATCTCGGCGATCTCGGCGTCGCCTTGCGCGCTTATGGCGAAGTGACGCTCCCGATATACACCTTCGGCAAGATAGAGTACGCCCGGGAGGCCGCCGAGAAAGGGGTCGCCGTGAAGGAGGCCGAGAAAAAGATAGCGGTGCTCGATCTCCGCAAACAGGCCGCTTCCTTCTACTACTCCCATGTGATGGCCTCCGATATGCTGAACATGGTGGACCTTTCCATCGAGAAGATCGTCGAGGCCGAGGAAAAACTCGATCAGTGGCTCTACGACGGCAAGGAAGGAGTGTCCCAGAACGATCTCATAAAACTGCGCATAGAGAAAGAGCGGCTCCTGTTCAGCAAGGATCGCGTGCTGGCGAGTCAGGCGACGCTGAAGGCGCTCTTTGACCGGGTACTCGGCCCGGGGTACGCTCTCAAGGACGAGTTCATGTTAAGGTGGA
>JAKQHE010000230.1 GCA_029573155.1 bacterium | reverse complement strand
GCGCGAATTCGGCATCGAACCGCGCCTCCTGCCGTCCGCCGCCTGCCGCGACGAAAAGAGCATCCTCGCCGCCACCGACGACCGGACCCGCCTCCTGTTCATAGAAACGCCCGCCAACCCGACGCTCGATGTGTTCGACATCGCCCTGTGGGGCCGCGTGGCGAAAAAGCGGGGCGTCCCGCTCGCCGTGGACAACACCTTCCCCTCGCCGTGGCTCTCCTCGCCGCTCGCGCTCGGCGCCGACATCGTCATCCATTCGGGCACTAAATACCTGAGCGGGCACGGCGACATCATCGGCGGCATGATCGCCGGCTCGAAGGATCTGATGTGCCGGATAAAGAAGGACTATCTCAACAACTTCGGCCCGACGATGAGCCCCCTGACCGCGTGGCTCTTCCTGCGCGGCATCAAGACGCTCGCCGTCCGGATGGAGAAGCACTGCGATAACGCCGAGAAGATAGCGGCGTTCCTTGAAAAACACCCGAAGGTCACGAAGGTCTGGTATCCCGGGCTCCCCTCGCACCCCGACCACGCGCTGGCGAAAAAGCAGATGAAGCGGTTCGGCGCGATGATATCCTTCGAGGTGAAGGGCGGCATCGAGGCCGGGAAGAAACTGATG
Organism: bacterium; assembly: GCA_029573155.1. GTDB lineage: Bacteria > UBP6 > UBA1177 > UBA1177 > JAKLFG01 > JAKLFG01. The sequence goes on along the minus strand of JAKQHE010000230.1, from coordinate 10,547 downwards.
AACAATGTGAAACTCTGCACCTTGGCCGTGTCGCTCGGCGATTGCGAGACGCTCATCCAGCATCCCGCATCGATGACCCACGCCACCATCCCGCCGGTCGATCGGCTCAAGGCGGGCATATCGGACGGACTCATTCGTCTTTCGGTCGGCATCGAAGAGCCGGAGGACATCATCGCCGACCTTGATGAGACGATGGAACTGATCTAACGGCCCGCCTTTTCGCAGGCCTCCGCAAGCACCGGATCCTCGCTTTTCTGCACCGCCTCGATGCGGCGCATCCGTTCGCATTCCCAGCCGGTCACCGGATAGAGGGCGTCCCACGCATCGAATAGTTTCCGGTTCTTGTCCGATATGACGCCGCGCCCCGGATAGGCGCGGTCCATGTAAAGGTAGGTGCGGGCGATGAGTCCCCGGATCGCCTCGCGGGGCTCTATCTTGCGGTCCTCTATCTCCACATCGCAGGCGCCGTACTCCCGTTTCTCCCCCGGTATCTCGGCCATGGAGAAATTGGAACGGTCGCCGTTCACCTCCCCCACCGCCGGGTAGAGGTTGTACATGTCGGCCTCCATGCGCCGGAACTCGTTGCTCGTCAGCCGCGCGCACCGCCGCCCCTTGAACGAACGACCTTTTTTATCCGCGCAGTCGGAGTGGCCGTCGCGCCATTCGGCGAAACTCTGGCCGAAGGCGTGGGCAGGGACGACATGTTCCCACTCGAGACGCGCGGCGCGCTGCGGGTCCTTCCGCGGGGTGTAGCCGCAGGCGTCGAGGTCTATCTGCTTCTTCTCGTCGAACGGACAACCGCAGTAGATGGTCTCGCGGTGGTCGTAATAGACCTTTTCCATGAGCAGTTTCTTCGCCGCCTCGAAATCGGCCACCGCGTGCGGCGCGGGCGCGGAGAGCGGCAACAGCGGCTCGATGCGGTCCCAGTTGAGATAGGTGATGATCGAAAGGAGGATGATAAAGAAAATGGTCCTTTTCATGGGGCCATTGTCTTTTATTTACGAAGGGAAGTCAACTCGTCTGTTTATATAGGTGCGACCACCAGAACCCGCTTCAGGACGCGAGGCCGTACTGTTTGCGAATGTTTTCGAGGTCAGATTTCATCAGCGCGGGGTTTTTCAAATAATCGGCGAAAAGCGCCGTTCTTATGGCACGCATCATCTCGACGCATTTCGGCGTTGTCGGTTTCGGCGTGATCTTCCGTTTCTTCTCAATCCTATTCTTCATCTATCACCTCCCTTGGTGAACGGATATCTATCATCGAATAGCCGTGCTTGAGGTTAACGGCATTGTATCGCTGTATGCGTCGCACATTGACCATGTGTTTAAAGTTCCAACTTACAAGGACATCGGCCCGGCACACCGTTGCAATGGCGATATGGTATGCGTCGCCTTCGAACTTGGGACTCACGGCTTTCTCTTTTATGTATTCTTGAGCAAGCGCTTCGCATTCCTTGGTCAGCGCAACGATCTCGCGGTGTTTTTCCGGAATGGCTTCGAATACCGACCGGACCTCACGCGGGGCAAGACTCAGTTCCTTGATGGTTATGTCGGAGATGACGGCGGTCTTCTTTCCCTTGCTTATCTCGGAAAGCAAGGCGTTTGACCATACGCCAAATTCTTTTTCAGAACATCCGCCGAATACCGAGGTGTCGATGTAGACACGAAAACCATGTTTCATCGGGACACTCCTCCCTAACGAACAAAAGCATGATAGCCTATCGGTGGGCAAGTGTCAAGCGAAGGGCGTTCACGATTCACTTCTCACGATTTCTGCCAGTTCTATAGTTCTTGCGCCCTGACCCCTTCTGACCCCTTCGGCTCCTCCCCTTCGGCTCCTCCGGCTCCCCCGAAAGGAAAGATTACTGGCTCATCCGGCTTTCCGTATTCATATATTGGGCCTGCATAGCCTATTAAGCGAAGAAGAATTTCATCAATTTGACGGTAAAGAGTAAACAACTCCGGCACTATTTGTTTTTTCGACTCCGACGAATTCATCTGCTCATATTTAAATGCACCGGAGTGAAAAAGTGCATTTCTGTTGTCAATAAAACCGGTTTCTGTTTTCTTACAGCCTACGTCGGTACAGGCTTCTTCAAGAAGATCCTTGAAACTATATTTCCCTTCTCCCTTGGATCGCCTGAACCCTCTAATCAGGCCACTCTCTGGAAAGCGAATTTTTTTTCCGACATTAAGAGCCCAATAGAACTTGAATGCCTCCATGAAGACGCTGGCAAGGATAAACTTTACCTCAACGATTTCATCGGCAATAGAGAGGCAGTAGAACTGGAATAGTCTAGGAAGATTATATTCTTCTTGGTTCTTGGTATAATAAGGCCAGGCGTTTTCTATGAATTTCGCAAGTTTTTCCGCATCTCTTGAAATCATCGGGTGGGCAGATCGCAACCCCTTGTTAGGAAATATGGATATCTTTGAAAGAGTAGTTCCGTTATATGTTTTCCTGATTGGAGAAAAGAAAACGTTCCTTTGCGCCAGCGAGAGAAGCATCAGAATGTCAGAAGAGATACCAAGCTGTTCGTCTGCTCTCAACGTAGCGATGCCCCTTAAGTGATCAAATACCAACAAACATTTTTTTCCCCCACAAGTGAACCTTACTTCTCTTTTTCCCGTTGTGTTTAAATTAACGATGACATGATCTTCGAATTCTGGCAGCAAAGTATCGTCAGCAGTTAAAATAGCCTTTTCAAAACTAAATCTGGCCTCGTATTTTACAGGATTCCCGACCTCATGTCGCTCGAACTTATCAACACACCACACGCCTCTTATTTCAAAAGCCATTCCTTCTTTTGTTTTTCCAGTCATGCGAGCGTTTTCGACAAGAGAACAATTAAAGCAATCTCTTGTCTGAAACTCTGCGTCCCCATTATTGTAACAAACGATTTTCCCTTCGCATGCCGATTTGTTGCCATCCTTATCGATGACAACCACTTCAGAACATACAAATTCTTCCAGAATATCAGACAGATCATTCATCTTTTACTCCACCAGCCGCTTCGTCTATCCCATGAGAATAACTGACCCCAAAGTTTCGCTTCTCGCACAACAATCTCCTTGCGTCGCTTATGTTCCATTCCTTCTTTAGCCTGCACTTGAAACATGATAGCACCTCTCGTGGAAATTAACTGAGAAGAGTCTGCTGCAAAGATTTCGAATTGTCAATATTTGGTATGATCTCGGGACCTTGCTAAAATCTTGTCAAGAACAATTATGAGAAAGAAAGTCTACAGCGGCCCCCTAACACATCTCACCCATGCGGATTTCTCCTTCCCTTGATACCTTACCGTTCCGTAATCAAAATCAACAATCCATGCCTCGTTTTGATTGCCTGATACCAGAGAAGAAGACCAAAAATAGATTCCTAAACCCATAACACCATCACCAAGCCAAACACCTGCATCCCAATAAAACCCGAACTCTCCTGATCCCCCAGCTTCAACACAGGCAGCGCATGTTTCCATAGAGAAGCAGGCTAAAGAGGAAGACAAGCAACTGGGGTCAATTACCGCACATGCACCCCCAGTAACAGTCAGCAGACAGCCTCTTATTAGACTACGCAATTCATTTATGTTGGGCAATCGCCAATTATCCGCCCCATCAAAGGACAGATTGTTGCAATAAGATACAGCAGCATCTTGCGTCATGTTTGACTGCGGGGCCCGCGCTCGTGACCATGCAAGATTTGTTGTGCTGTCTATGCAGACCTCGGCATTGCAAGACATGGTTCCTATTGTAAAGTCAGTGTCTTCGTCAGGTATTATAACATCTTCATCTATGCCCATATCGTTAGTTTCATCATCTGCCGCATCCGAAACAAATGAATCTTCATCTTGCATGTCAATGTCAGTTGTATCAGGAATCGTTACATCATTAACCAAACCATCGGCGTCAGATATAACACATCCGCTTTCATCGTATCCTGTGCAGTCGTCTTTGCAGGAAGCCATCGTCCCGGGCATATAATTTTTATCAGGCATATCTCCGCAGTCGATTTGATCATCCTGTTCACAAACTTCCACCCCCTCCTTAACCTTGTCTCCGCAAATCGGTTCAACACAATTTGTTGTCACATAACCCGTACAGTCATCCTTGCAGGGAACCATCGTTCCGGCACTATAATTTTGATCCGGTATATCTCCGCAGTCGATCTGTTCGTCTTGTTCACAGACCTCCACCCCTTCCTTGATCTTATTTCCACACACGGACTCTACGCAGGCAGAGACATCGTACCCGTTGCAATCCGCCTCGCAGGTCGCCGTGCCACTTATGTAGTTGGGATCGATCTTGTCGCAGTCCTTTAGATTCTTGTCGCAGACCTCAGATCCTTCGATGATCTTGTTTCCACACACGGAGTTGGAAGGTTTTTTGTCCTCGCACGCAAGAACAAACACCAAAGACATCATCGCAAGCCAAAAAAACAACCGCGTCATGTCGGCCTCCTATTTTTCCCAGAAAGAACGACCGATTGTAACGAATTGAAGAGGTAAATGCAAGAAAGAGGGCGCGATGGATCACGCCCCTACAAAAGGGGAAGGATCCTATTTGTTGATGACGCCGATGACATCCTGCGTGATGTCGTACTTGTCCTGCATGTAGAGGACATTGTCCTTGGCGAGCACGAGGTCATAGCCCTTTTTCTTGGCTATCTCGGTCGCTATCTTGCGGACCTTTTCGATAAAAGAGGACTGCGCGGTGTAGTCTTTTTCCTGCAGCATCTTCTGGCTCGACTGGTAGAGTTCCTGGAATTCGAGATATTTCTTCTGGAACTCCTCCTGCATCGCCTGCTTCGCCTCGTCGGTCATCGTCTGGGCGCCCTTCAACGCCTTTTCCTGCAACGCCTTGAGGTCGGCCTCTTTCTTCTTGAGGTCCTCCTGCGTCTTTTTGAGCACCTTCTCCAGATTGGCCTTTTCTGCCTTTATCTCCTTGGAGTTCTCCCAGACCTTCTTCATGTCGACACAGGCGACATTGAGCGCGAAGGCGGGGATCGCCATGAACAGGACGGCGGCCAGTACCATAGATCTCATAGGTTCCTCCTCACGGGTAAGATCGTCATCTCCTCCGTCGTGCGACGGTCGGGCCATCATACCCGCTCTTTCCCGAATTGCAACTTGAGCATTTTTTTTGCCTTGCCGCCCGCTTCGCACTAGAGTAGGAGCGGTCTTCCGTTCTTATCTGATGAAAGGAGGCGCATCATGCACCGGATCCTTTGCCTTGCCCTGTTCGCGGGGCTTCTCGCCTGTTCGCGCGGCCCGATCGTCGCCCATCAGGCGCGGCCGCTCCCCCCCTACCCCGAGACGAAGCGCGAGTCGCTCGTCGAGACGCTCCACGGCGTCGAGGTCGCCGACCCCTACCGGTGGCTCGAGAGCACCGAGGACCCGGCGGCGCAGGCGTGGACCGAGGCGCAGAACGCCTTCACGATGAAGTACATCGAGGCGCTCCCGCAGTACGCGCCGCTGAAAAAACGGCTCGCCGAGATATGGGATTTCGACAAGATGCAGCCGCCGGTGCCGCGTAAAGGCAAACTCTTTTTCCGCAAGACGACCGGCCTGCAGAACCAGCCGGTCCTCTACCTGCGCGAGAACGGCGTCGACGCCGCGCTCATCGACCCGAACACCCTGTCGGCCGACGGGACGACCGCGATGGACTGGTGGTACGCCTCGCCGACAGGGAAGTATATCGCCTACGGCCTTTCGGAGAAGGGGTCCGAACAGTCGGTGCTCCACCTTTACGATGTCGCGACAAAGAAGGATGTCGACACCCCCATCGCCGGGTGCCGCTACGCCGCGGTGAGTTTTCTGCCCGACGAGACCGGATTTTTCTACTCGCGCAAACTCGACGGCGCCACTCCCGGTGAGATAGACACCGATCAGTCGGTGCGATTCCACCGCATCGGCGACGATCCCGAGAAGGACGAGGTCATCGCGAAGGCGACGCTCAAGGAGGGCATCATCGTCTCGGGACTCGACGAGACGGGGCGCTGGCTCCTCATCTCCGAATATCAGGGGTCCTCCGGCAAGGCGCGGCTCGTCCTGTACGACGCGAAGGGAAAGACCGCCCGCCCGCTCGTCGACAATTTCGACAACATATGGGAAGGCGACATCTTCCGCGGCAAGATATACCTGCGGACCGACCGCGACGGCGCGCTGAACTGGAAGATAGTCCGGGTCGACGCCGAGACGCTCGCGTGGGAGGAATTCATCCCGGCGCACGAGAAGGACATACTCGACGCGTTCCTCGTGACCGGCGACCACATCGCGGTCCACTATCTGCACGATGTCGCCTCGCAGGTGGTGCTGTTCGACCTGACCGGCAAAAGGGTAGCGACCCCCGCGCTTCCGACGATCGGGTCGGTCCACGGCATGGCCGGATCGCCCGACGAGAAGGAACTGTTCCTCGCCTTCTCCAGTTACGCCTATCCGCCGGCGATACTGCGCTGGACGCCCGCGGAGGGGCTCACGGAGTTCTTCCGCGCCGCGGTCCCGGTCGATCCCTCCCTTCTCGAAACGACGCAGGTCTTCTACCCCGCCGCCGACGGCACGAAGATACCGATGTTCCTCGTGCATAAGAAAGGCATTGAGAAGAACGGGATGAACCCCACGGCGCTCGTCGGTTACGGCGGCTTCAACGTCAGTTATCCGCTTCACTTCTCGCCCGCGAACTGGGGCTGGCTGGAGCGCGGCGGCATCTACGCGGTCGCGAACATCCGCGGCGGCGGCGAATACGGCGAGGCATGGCACCGCGCCGGGATGCTGGGCGCCAAGGAGACCTGCTTCAACGACTTCGCCGACGCGATGCGCTGGCTCATCATCGAGAAGTACGCCAGCCCCGCGACGATCGGCATCATGGGCGGCAGCAACGGCGGGCTCCTGACCGGCGCGCTCGTCACCCGTGAACCGCTCCTGTTCTCGGCGGCGCTCGTCGCGGTGCCGCTCCTCGACATGCTGCGGTTCCACAAATTCCTCATCGACCGCTACTGGGTCAGCGAATACGGCTCGGCCGACGAGCCCGAGCAGTTCCAGTGGCTGTACCGCTACTCGCCCTACCACAAGGTGAAACAGGGGGAACGCTATCCCGCCGTCCTGCTGACCGCCGGCGAACACGATTCGCGCGTTCACCCGCTCCACGCCAAAAAAATGGCGGCGGCTCTTCAGTGGGCCAATACCTCGAAGGACCCGATACTGCTCTATGTGGACACCAAAGCGGGACACGGTCAGGGGAAAGGGACCGAGATGCGCATCGCCGAGGCGGCGATGGAATGGGCCTTCTTTATGGACCGGCTGGGGATGGCGACGGCGACGGCGTCTCCGGAGCCTTCACCGGCTTCGGCACCGTGATCGGGGTGTAGCGGTTGCGCGGGTTCCAGATGAGGTATTCGTCGATGCCGAGTTCGCGGAGCGCCCGTATCTGGTCCTCGACCTCTTTCGCGCCGTAAGGAATGTGCTCCTTCACCCAGAAGGCGGTGAAGTCCTGTATCCATGGCCGGATGATCGCCGGGGTCGATAGTTTTTTGTTGCGCCGCACCGAATCCAGCGCCGACTGCCGTATCGTCTTGTACGGATCGCTGTCGGGTACCTTGAGCCCCGCGAACCCGGTCGCGTAGTGGCTCGGGTACATCATCGGGCAGATATAGTCCACGACATTCGATATCGTCTCCCAGTGCTGGCCGATCGCCATATCGTCGGCGACGCTCGGCACGAGCCCGAAGATGTCGGCCGACACATAGACCTTCGCCTTCGAGAGCCGCTCATACGCGTATTTGAGGAAGTTCTGTATCGCCTGCGGCCTGCTTTCTCCGAGCGCGTTGCGGGTGTCCATCTCCTTGTTGAGATCGGGGAAGCGTATGTAGTCGAACTGTATCTCGTGGAACCCCATCGCGGCCGCCTCGAGCGACAGGTCGATGAGATACTCCCAGTAGTGACGGTCGTGCGGAGTGACCCACACCAGTTTGTCACGGTCGCGCAGGAGTTCGTCGGTCCCCGGCACCATGATGCCGCGGTCGGGGTAGGCGAGCGCGTAGTAGTTGTCCTTGAAGGCGGTCATCCGGGCGATGAGGTAGATGCCCTTCTGCCGCGCCTCGGCGATGAAGGGTGGGGTCGTTTTATAGACGACCCGCTTGTTGGCCGCCGGGAAATGCTTTTCGGCCGCCGCACTTTTGAACAGTATCTCGCCCTCGACATTCTTCACATCGACGACGAAGGTGTTTATCTGCCCGTTCTCGGCCATGTTGAAGTAGCGGCGGATGTTCTTCGGGGTCGCCGAATAGACGGTGATGTAGACCCCGCGCGTTTTCACCGGCGGATTCTCCTTGTAACCTTTTGTCTTGGGGAACGGCGTCAGGTCGACCGTCTTGAGGAACGAGAACTTCCCCTCTATCTTGGTCTCCGAGAGATATCGTGAATCGACCCATCCCTCGACCGTGCCACCCTTCGGGGTGAAGCGGGTCACCTTCATCCATTCGCGTCCCTGATCGCTGAGGCGGACACCGGTGAAGTTCACGATGTCCCCGTTCTGCAGGATGAGCAGTTTGCGCCCGCTGGCCGAAGCGGTCTCGCGCAACGCTATCATTGTTCCTTTCACATAGAACGCCTTCTCGGCCTCCCGCGCGACATCGGTGCGCACCGGATCCTCTCCGGCGGGGGTGTAACTCAGCGCGTCGGGCACCGACCCGTCGGATGACGCGTCGGGCGCCGCATCCTTTCCGGTGAGCGGGAACGCGAGCAGGAAAAGTAGCGGGAGCAGGATGCGACGGTCAGCCATCGGCGCACTCGCAGTCGACGCCGTCCGACCGCGCACGGTCGATGTAGCCGCCGACGATGGAAGGGAAATAGGCCCGCGGTTCGCCGAACGGGAACTTCTCGGTCGGCGGGTATTTGATGTAGCCGCACCGGGTGCTCACGGCGAGTTGGTACTGCTCGGGAACGCCGGTGCGGGAAAAGACGACGAGCGCGTCGTGCCCGCACTCGGTCGTCGGGCCGCCGAAGGCTACCGAGACGCCGATACGGTACGCGAGGTAATCGAGTCCCTCGGTCAGTTCGATACATCGGCACTGTTTCGCGGGGTCCTGCGGGTCTTTGAGCACGATGATGGCGACCATATCGTGATCCCGTACCGTTTCGTGGAACGACGAGCCGGCGATGTAGATGAAAAGCACGACGGCAAGGATGATCGCGGCATCCACCGCGAGCGAGAGCCGCACGATACGACGCTTTCTGAGGCGCCGTTCGGCGTCGAGGGCCGCGCCGTCGTCGTCCACGGCGGGGATCGGTCGGTCGGTCATGGACGGCTACCCGGCGTCGTCCTGCGTGCAGAAGTACTCGATGGTCTTCTGGGCGCAGGTGGCGCAGTAGCCGAGTTTGCCGGTCATCGTGGCTATCATGCGACCGTAGAGTTTCTGATTGTCCTCGTTGGTCCGATTGGCGAGCGCACCGACGAGCGAACCGGCGCCGGCGATGTCGGACTGCAGGCGCACATCGGTCACCGCCTTCACGAGGTCGTTGTTGTCCATGAAGTTGTAGTTCGGATCTTTGATGACCTTCTGGCCGTATATCTTCGAGATGGTCGTGCGGTAGGAGTGTTTCTGCTCGCTGTTCTTGAGCCCCATCCGCTCCTCGACGCTGTTGATGAAGGTCTCGTCTATCTTCATCGACACCAGTTTCCCCGTCTGCGGATCGCGGTAGGTCCAGAGTTTGTCGGGGCCGAGGTTCTTCGCGTCGATGCCGATGATCATGTTGACATAGTTCATGACATCGCGCTCTATCGCGTTCGGTTCGTCCATGTAGGCGTTGAATATCGAGGTCATCACCTGTTCGCGGTACAGACCCTTGGCGAGTTTCAGGTCGTTGAAGTACTTCACGCGGTCGTTGGCGTCCTGCACATAGTCGAGTATCACGCTTTCGAGCGCCTTGAAGGCGTCGCCGGCGTACATGCACTTACCCTCCTGTGTTTCGCTGCGCTCGAGGAGCACCTGCACCGCGCGGCCAAGGTTTCGGTGGCCGAGCCCTTTCTGGCCGAACCGCTTGGTGATGTCGGGGTCGGTGTTGAGTTCGCCGATCACCTCGGCGAGCGTCTTGATGGATTTCTCGCCCGCCACCTCGCCCGCCGCGAGTTTCATCATCTCGACCGGGGTGAGTTTATCCGATCTCGGCATCCGCGACAGGACGACCGACGCCGATATCGCGTGGTTGAGGTTCGGGTCGACATGCAGGCTCTGGCCGGTGAAGGTGGTCTTCTCGAGTCCGCCGATGGCGAACGCGGTGAGTTCCTTCTGCAGTTTGAGATTGGTGTTGTGCGACATGTAGCACAGGCGGCACCGGTCGACGATGGGGGCCTGCTCCTTCTCTTCGAGGAAGCGAGCGAACTCGGCGTTGTTCGAGGTCGCGACGATGAGCGAGTCGAGCGGCCACTTGAACCCTTCGATGTCTATCGTGCGGTTCTGGATGACGCCGAGATAGACCTGCACGAGGTCGCGCTTGTTCTTGAATATCTCGTCGGCGAAGTGGATGCCGCCGCCCGCCACGCGGGCCAGCGCG
>JAKQHE010000213.1 GCA_029573155.1 bacterium | reverse complement strand
CCCATCATGGCGGGCGACCCCATCATGGCAGGCGATCCCATCATGTCGCAGGTGGGCCACTTCTCCGATTTCGCGGTCTATGTGAGGAACAAGAATGATATCGGCCTGACCTGTGAGGAAATATACAATTGCGCGGTGCCGTGCGGTAACGACTTCGAGTGCATGGACGCATGCAAGGCAGAGGGAAGTGTCAACGCGCAACCGCTCTTCCAGGCGCTGGTCGATTGCTGGATGGAGAATTGCGACGCCGCCTGCGGCGACGGCGACCCGATCGCGTGCGATAGTTGCGGTGCCGAGAACTGCGCCGCGGAAATCGCCGCCTGCGGCGTTACGCTCGGCGCCGACAGCGACACGGCCGGTCGTGACGATATCGCGACCGACGACATCCTGCCCGACGCTGATACGGTCAAGAACCCCGACGACCTGCTGGGTGAATGGGAGTTCACGACCGATAACGCCCATGTGTCGGTCATGAAGGGCGAGACCGACGATTATATGCTCGATATCAGTTTCAACAGCACCGAGGAGTTCTACTATTCGCACGCCGGCACTTTCAACGGCTACACCTATACCGGCGACTATACCTACTGGGACGGCTCGACCGAGAAAACGGCGGCCATGACGGTCGTCTTCACCCTGACCGCACCCAACACCGTAAATATCGAGATAACGGCCGAGGCACCGATGGGGAACCGGACGCTCACCGGCGGTGTGCGCGAGGTCTACGACGAGGATACGATCCAGCCCGACAGCGACGCGATCGCGCCGGTCTGCGGTAACACGGTGGTCGAAACAGGCGAGTCATGCGACAGCACGACAGCGGCCTGCGCCGACACTCTTACCGGGTACACCGGCAATGCGTATTGTTGTGCTACCACCTGCACGTGGAATCTCGACCGTTGTGTGCTCGACACCTCCTGCTACGGCGGTTCTTTCTTCCAGTATGTTTCGACCTTCGACCTGTGCGTCAGGGTCGGCACCGGCGTCCCGCCGACCGAACAATTCTCCTGTTACGATACTGCGGGGCTCATCTCCTGCCCGCTGGCGGCCGAAACCTTTGCGGGACAGGATGCGCAGTATTTCGGCGGGAAGACCAAGATGCTTGCGCTCTACCCCGAATCGGTCTACGACCAGTCGACCGGACTCACCTGGCCGAGCACCTTCGTAAGCGATTACTCCGCGGACGGTTTCTGTGCCTCCCCCAGCGGCTGCACCTGGACCGAGGCACAGGCCTTTTGCGCCGGTCAGAATTGGGAGGGGGCAAGCGGCTGGCGCCTGCCGACCGACCGCGAGATCGACACCATACTGAACTTCAGCATTTCTCCTATGTTCGATCCCGATTTCTTCTTCGATATCCCCGCCAATTACGGTCTCTGGACCGCGATCGAGGTCCCCGGCATGACCGGCTACGCCTATCAGGTCTACACCCACTCGGGTGCCTTCGAGCCTTACGACGAAACGAGCACCGCTAAAGTTCTGTGCGTGAACAACACCTATTATCAGCCGACGATGCAGGCGGTCGCCTATCAGCGTAACAACGAACCGGTGTGGTACGATGAGACGACCGGACTGATGTGGTCGCCGGTACTCTACACCGAGGTCGACTGGCAGAATGCCCTTTGGTACTGCGAAACAGCCGTGTACGCAGGGTATAACGACTGGCGCCTACCGACGGCGAACGAACTGCGGACCATCTACGACCTGTCGGTGGGCGACTTCAGCGGGACCGAATTCCCGGGGAACTGGCAGGTGGAACAGTGGACATCAACGACCGCCACCTATTCCCCCGAGTCGGCCTATGTGGTCAACGGCATGGTGGGAGCGCGCTATCCGGCATATAAATTGAACGCATACGGCGTCCGTTGCGTGCGGTAAGAGATAAAAGCCATTGTTTTTTATGCCTTTCGCGTTACTATCCTTCGTTCCTTTTAGCGGAGTATACCCATGAAGATGCCCTGTGAACGCCTCGCCCTCTTTTTATCCGGACTTTTCCTTTTTGCTTTTACCGCCTGTACGCCACTCGAGGAAGAGGCCTACTGCGAAACATCGTATGATTGCCCCGACGGGTGGGAATGCGGCCCCGAGTATGTGTGTGTCGAGTCCGGCACCGACAATAGCACCGGAGGGAACGACAACGCACTTCCCGACACGACCGGATCAGACACCGCCGTGGATGAAGACCTGCCTACCGATGACGACGAGGCTCCGGTGACCGATACGGAGGAAGACCCTCTCCTCGACACCGAGGGATCGATCATAGACTCGGATGAACCGACGACCGGCGATATGGAACCATCTGATACGAACGATATAACGCCCGATAGCGATAACAGCGTCAACGAGTGCGATCAGAACAACGGAGGCTGCGCGCAGAACTGCGCCGACACGGTCGAGGGATACACCTGTTCCTGCGACGACGGCTATACGCTGAACGCCGATCAGCATGCCTGCGACGACATCGACGAATGCACGGTGAACACCAATCCCTGCGACAACAACGGCGACACGCCGGCGACCTGCACCAATACGCCGGGCAGTTACACCTGCACCTGCACTGCGCTCCGGTTCGAATTCACGAACGGCTCCTGCTTCGACATCGACGAATGCACCGCCGGTACCGACAACTGCGCGGAGACCGGCGCGACCTGCACGAACAGCGTCGGCTTGTTCTCCTGCGCCTGCAATGACTACTACAGCGGCGATGGTACCGCGTGCGTCTTTTGCAACACCGACGGTCAGTGTGGCGCCGTCTGCGTTGCCTGCGAAGGCACGACAACGCATTGCAAGGACAACGGGGACGGCACGACCCAGTGCGTCCAGTGCACCGATAACGCCCACTGCAACACCGGCGCCGGGGAATCTTGCAATGCCCAGAACATCTGCACCGCCTGCCCGCTGCCGCTGACGCTCGCAACTTGGGACAGCGGCGATGACGGTTGGACCAAGGAAGGGGCTTGGCGTCGGGAAGGGAGCGAGATGCGGTGGGGATCGACCACCTCCTATAACAGTTCCTACACCCACAACCTCGCCTATGCGACCGATCTATCGCTCGCCGGATGCCCGAGCGCCGTCCTTACCTTCCAGATCCAACTCAAGGACGACCTCTGGTCGAGCGAATCGGGCACCGACAAGAACCAGAAGATCTATGTCGAATGTTCCGGGAACAGCGGCGGCAGTTGGGTCTCGCTCACTCCGCCGACCCTTCCGACAGCCCAGACCAAGAGCAGCGGCTGCACCACCTATTACTGCGACGGAAACTCTTCTATAGACCGCTCCTTTTCAAAAACGGGTCAGACATGGACACTACCCGCCGAATGCCGCACCGCGACGGCCCGTATCCGTTTCCGGGCCAACGGATCCACCGCATGGGACCTCCTGAACCCCGGATGGATCGTCGATACTGTTTCGTTGAATTGATCAAAGGGGGCGGGGATCGTGTCTCGATATTGTCCTGATGTGTATCCGGCGACCTACTCGCCCGGATCACTGCCATAATAAAACGCCAGCACAACGCTTGCTTTTTGCCGCACGATACTTTAAAATCCTAGGGTATTTTTCTTTTTCTGAAAGAGGGCGGCTCATGCGGATGCATTTTTACCTTGTCCTTTCCATTTCACTATCGATCATTTTTCCCCTCGCCTGCGCCACCCCCGAGGACGACCCCTACTACTGCGAGACGACGCTCGACTGTGCCGATGGATGGGAATGCGTCGATCATTCTTGCATCATTTCGGTCAACACGGACGATTCCGATGGCGGCACGAACGATAAAACGCTCCCTGAAGTTGACACACCGCTTCCCGACGCCGATCTTCCACCGGTCGAAGACGACGCCATGCCCGACGACCTGACACTGGACGATACGATCGGCGAGAACGAAGTCGACGAGGATATCCCTCCCGTCGACGATGTGACCGACGACACTGTGACCGACGACACTATGACCGACGACACCGTGACCGACGACACCGCGACCGACGACGCGGTCGACATCGAAGCCGTTGACGAACAGCCCGACGAGGACACCGCGGTAACATGCGAGAGTGTGACGATGGGCTTCGACGGCACATGGACCGACCCGCGGGGCAACAATTGGACGCTGAGTTGCACAGGCACTGGGTGCATCAACTGGATATACTCTCACGCTATTTACGACAATCGCGCCGCGCACGAGCCACCGACCAACGCTGAAACGAGCACCGCCTATCTGGTCAGCCCGGAATATCACCGGAAAAGCGGCTGCTCCCTCACGATCACCTACGACTACCGGTTCCAAGAGAACGCGACCACCGCCGATTCACTGAAACTGGAGGTCTGTCAGGGATCCTGTTCCTCATGGACGACCGTGAAGACCTGGACCTCCTTCACATCCTCCATCTACGGTGAATCGACCGACCTTTCGGCGCATGTCACCCCCGGCTCGGCCTTCAAGGTCCGTTGGGCCCACTATTCGCCGAAGGTGACGACACACTACACCGCGTGGGTGGACAACTTCGAGATGGACGGCATATGATAGGAACAGAGGTTTCGTTCAGGGAGGACCCCATGATATCACCACATCATTCGTCGTTCAAGATGGCCTTTTTTATCCTCCCCTTATTGTGGTTGTCGGCCTGCTCATACGATGAACCGGAAGGAGTAGAATGCGTCACGGCGTTCGATTGTGGTGACGGTCTTGTCTGCGAGGACGGCTTCTGTGTCGAGTCTCCCGACCAGAGCGGCGGAACGGACACCGAAACGATCGTCACCGATAAGGCCACCGACGAGGAGGCCGAAGCGATGCCGGAAGCGGACGTGAGTGACGAAGCGATCGAACAGGACGCACCGATCGACGATGACCAATTCAACGACACCTCGTCGGACCCGGACGAGGATGAGATACCGCAAGACACCCTAGCGTCCGACAACGATGACATCGACGGCACGGGACCGTTGGGCGACGAGGACATCGAAGCAGGCACCGAAGACGACGTGACGATCAAGGATGACGCCCTCCCTCTCGATGACACTCTTCCTTTCGATGACGGCCCTCTGCCCGACATAGATCAGAACAGCGACACGACCCCGCCGACGGTCACCCTGACCTCCCCCGCGGCGAACGAGACCGGCGTCGGCATCGCGACCACGGTGGCGGCGACCTTCTCGGAACCCATGAATGCCCTCACCCTGACCCCCACCACGATGACGGTCAAACAAGACGCGACCCCCGTCAACGGTGCGGTCTCGTACGATTCCGGCAGCATGACCGCCACCTTCACGCCGGCATCCGTGCTCGCCTACGATACCACCTACACCGTCACGGTGACGACCGGAGCACAGGACGAGGCGGGCAACGGCTTGACGGTCGATCATGTTTTCTCCTTCACGACGGCCGTCGAGGAGATCAACGAATGCGCCCCCGACGGCAAAGGACCTTGCGACGACAACGGAGACGCTGCGGCGACCTGCAACGACACGCTGGGCGGCTATGAATGCTCCTGTTCGTGGGGGTTCGAGTTCCTGACCGGATCCTGCCGCAACATCGATGAATGTACCGAAGTAAGCCACGATTGTCCCTCGAACGCCCATTGCGCCGACGCGACACCCGGATTCACCTGCATTTGTAATGACTACTACACGGGAGGTGGCTACGACTGTACCTTCTGCAATACCGCGGGACAGTGCGGGGCGGCCTGCGCCGCCTGCGGATCGGGCGCCCCCTACTGTCGAGACTACGGGAACGGGACCAGTGCCTGCGTTCAGTGCCTCGAGGAGGGCCACTGCGGCGACGGCACGCCGCACTGCCTCACCTCGAACAACACCTGCGTTCAGTGTCGCGACAATAATGATTGCAACACCGGCGCAGGCGAGGTCTGCAGCATCGTGACCCATACCTGCGCGGCAAATGTCTGCGGCGACGGCGTGCCCGGCGGCCTTATCGACGCATTCACCGAGACCTTCGAAGGGGGCCTGCCGAACTATTCGAACGGTGACTGGGATACTTCGAGCACCCAGAAACATACCGGGTCCTACTCGCTCAAATCGGGTTCCGTACCGGACGATGGTGGAACATCTTCGGTATCAATGCTTCGTTATACCGATGGCCAGATATGTTTCTGGTACGCGGGACAATCTGAATCGTTCGATAAATTCAGAGTGTACATCAACGGCTCCAAGCTCTTCGAAACTTCGGGGGACAAACGGACATGGAGCGAACAATGCCTCCCCACGACCGCCGGCTTCCAGACCCTGGAGTTCGAGTACTATAAGGACACGTCGAACTATGTCGGCTGGGACGCCTTCTATGTGGACGATATCCGATTCCATGAAGCTACGACCGAACAATGCGAAGCGGGAGGACAGACCATGAACTGCGACGCAATAAACAAATGCGGCACCGTTCCGTGCAACAACACCTGTGACGGCTTCAGCTTTGACAGTTGTTCGGATCCCGACCAGTGGGGTAGCTGTTCCTGACCATGTTTTCCCCGGGATATAACAGAAAAAATCTTACGGATCGATAAGCGCCGCCACTTTCTTTAATCCGGCGACATCGTCGGCGTCGAACGAATCGAGTTCATCCGAATCGACATCGAGCACTGCCCAGATGCGACCGTCGCGGTCACGTAGCGGCACGACGACCTCGGACCTCGAACGGCTGTCGCAGGCGATGTGACCGGGGAACGCCTCGACATCGGGGACGAGCACCGTCTCGCCGCGATCTATCGCGGCCCAGCAGACGCCGGTGTGTTTTTTAAGCACCTGACAGGCGAGTGCCCCCTGATACGGCCCGACCGTCAGTTCACCGCCAACGAGCCGGTAGAATCCGACCCAGAAGAAATATTTGAACTTCCCTTTGAGTAGTGCGGAAGCCGTCGCCATCCGTGCGATCGGGTCGGGCGTCTTGAGGTAGAGTTCCTCCAGTTGGGCGACGATGCGGTCATACTTCGCGGTCTTGTTCTCGCGGGTCATGGCGCGTTCCCTTGCCGTCAATGAACAAGGAACTATAAATACATCGGGAGAAGTTGTCGAGTTTTGCGGTTAAAAATAATCGGTTACTTCTTCAATTTCCAGTCGAGGGCGCCGACGGGACATTCGCCGATGCACTTGCCGCAGTCGCGGCAGAGTTGCGACGGGAGCGGCTGGGAGAATGCCGTGTCGACATGGGTGCCGAAGCCGCGGAACTTGAAGCCGAGGAGGTTCTGGTTGACCACCTCGCCACAGACCTTCACACAGACGCCGCACTTGATGCACTTGCCGCGATCGAGGATGATCTCGGGGTGCCGCACATCGTAGCCGAAGTTCGGCTTTTCGCCGACCATCGCGTCGGGCTTGGCGGTATAGGTCTCGCTGTGTTTCTTGAGCGAACAGTCGCCCTTCGCGGTGCAGGAACATTCGATGCACCGTTCGCCCTCCTTGGTTATCTCGGCCTGCGTGTAGGTCAGCGATACCTCCTTGAAGGTGGTCACGCGGTCGTGTTCCGGGATGAGCCGCTGCGGCGTCCGTTTGCGTTCGATCGGGTCCTTGAGGAACACGAGATCGTCTGTCTTGAGGCTCTGCCACTTGCCGCGCGAAACGTTCAGCAGATAGGGTTCCTTGAATTCTTTGCTCTCTATCTGCGCAAGTATGGCCAGCGCCGTCCGGCGCGCCCCGGCGACCGCCTCGACGACGGTGGCGGGACCGCTGACGCAGTCGCCTGCCGCGTAGATACTGCCTTCCATGCGGCAGTTCTCCTTGCTCACCTCGACATCGCCCCATTTGTTGGCCTTCACTCCTTTCGGCGCGATCGTCTTCTGGCCGATGGCGGCGATGACGGTGTCGGCGACGGTGTCAAAATCGCTGTTGGGGACCGGGACCGGCTTGCGACGGCCCGAGGCGTCGGGCTCGCCGAGCGTCATCCGCTGGCTGGTGAGGACGAGCCGCCCGTTCTCCTTGCGCAGTTTCACCGGCGCGACGAGGAATTCGAACTTGACCCCCTCTTCCTTCGCCTCATGGATCTCTATCTTTTCGGCCGGCATCTCGGCCTCGGTCCGGCGGTAGAAACAGGTGACCTCTTTGGAGCCGAGCCGCACCGAGGTGCGCAGGCAGTCCATCGCGGTGTTGCCGCCGCCGATGACGATGGTCTTGCCGGGATTGTCGCCTTTCCAGCCGGCGAGCGCGATCTTTTCGAGGTACTGGATGCCGCCGACGGCGAGTTCCTCCCCCTCGACACCCGCCGCGCTCGACTTCCACGAGCCGACCGTTATCGCGACGGCGTCGTACTTCTTCTGCAGGTCCTCGATGGCGAGATCCTTGCCGAGTTCCTTGTTGCAGTGGATGGCAATGCCGCCCATCTTGGCGAAATGGGCGATCTCCTTGTCGAGTATCCCCTTGGGCAGGCGATATTCGGGGATACCGTAGCGCAACATGCCGCCCGGCTGGGGCATTTTATCGTAGAGATCCGACGCGACGCCGTTCAGCCGCAGGAAATAGGCGACCGACAGACCGGCGGGACCGGCGCCGACGATGGCGACCTTCTTGCCGGTGAACGGCTTCATCTCTTCCATATAGGAATCATAATGCATGTCGGCGGCGAGCCGTTTGAAGTCGTTGATGGCGACCGGTTCCTTGTCGACGACATTGCGGCGGCACTCCTTTTCGCAGAACCGCGGACAGACGCGACCGATCGACATCGGGAGCGGGATCCGCTCCTTGATGAGTTTGAGCGCCTCGAGCAGGTTGCCTTTCTTTCCTTCGCGGACATACTCCTCGACCTGCGCATGGGCCGGACAGGCGATGGTGCAGGGCGCTTCGCAGTCGCCGCTGTGCTCGGAAAGCATCAAGTTGAGCGCCGTTTTGCGCATATCCCACACTTCCGGGGTATCGGACTCGATTTGCATCCCGTCGGCGACCTCCATCGCGCAGGAGGGGACGAACCGTCCCGTCTTCGCGTCCTTCACGAGGCAGACGAAGCAGGAGGTGGTCTTGGTTATCTTCTGGTTGAAGCAGAGCGTCGGGATCGAGATGCCGTTGCGTTCGGCGACCTGTAGGATCGTTTCGCCCTTCTCGGCCGCGAACGGCTTTTTGTCTATCGTGATGGTGATGCTCATTAGTTACCTCCGCTCTTGCCGTAGTAGCCGGTCCCCTTCTCGACACGGCTGATGGTCTTTTTCGGACATACCTCTATGCAGGAATTGCACCTCGTGCATATCGCGTTGTCGACGACGAATTCCTTGCTGATCGCATGGACCGGACAGGTCTTGATGCACAGCCCGCACTTGATGCATTTGTCGAGATGTATCTTGACATCGGACAATTGGTTGCATTGGAGCGCCGGACACTTGTGGTCCTTGGTGTGCGCATCGTATTCGTGACGGAAGTAGCGTAGGGTCGAGATGACCGGGTTGGGCGCCGTCTGGCCAAGTCCGCACAGCGACCCTTTAATGATCTTCGGGCCGAGGTCGGCGAGGAACGCGACATCCTCTTCGGTCCCCCTGCCGCCCGTGATCTTCTCGAGTTTTTCAAGCATCCGTTTAGTGCCGATGCGGCAGAAGGTGCATTTGCCACATGACTCGCGCGCCGTGAACTCAAGGAAATATCGGGCCGTTTCGACCATGCATCGGTCGTTCCCGATGACGATGAGCCCGCCGGAGCCCATGATGGCGCCGAGGCTTTTAAGCGAATCGTAGTCAACCACCGCGTCGAATTTGTCAGCCGGGATGCAGCCGCCCGACGGACCGCCGATCTGGACCGCCTTGACCGAGCCCTTCTCGGCGCCGCCGACCTCATACACGATGTCGCCGATGGTGACGCCCATCGGGACCTCAGCGAGCCCCGGATACTTGACATCGCCGGCGAGCGCGAAGAGTTTGGTGCCCTTCGAACCTTGCGTGCCGACCGAGGCGAAGGCCTTGCCACCCTCGCGCAGGATGAGCGGCACATTGCCGAAGGTCTCGACATTGTTTATCGCGGTCGGGTGACCGTGATACCCGCTGTCGGTCGGGTACGGCGGCCGGAACCGCGGCGTGCCGCGTTTGCCTTCGAGCGAGTGGATCATCGCCGTCTCCTCGCCACAGACGAAGGCGCCGGCCCCCTCCTTGAGCCTGAACTCGACCGTACGGGCGTTAAGTTTATTGAGTCCGTGCTTATATATCTGCTCTATGGCGATCTTGAGATTGCGTATCGCGAGCGGATATTCGGCGCGGCAATAGATGAAGAGTTTGGTCGCGCCGGTGGCGAGCGCGCCTATGAGCATCCCTTCGAGCACCTGATGCGGGACCGACTCCATAAGCGAACGGTCCATGAATGCGCCCGGGTCGCCCTCGTCGGCGTTACAGATGAGTATCTTCTCCTTCGCCTCCTTGGCGGCGAGGAACGACCATTTCATACCGGTCGGAAAACCGCCACCGCCGCGACCGCGCAGACCCGACATCTTCACCTCTTCGACGATATCGGCCGGCTTCATCGCGAGCGCTTTTTTAAGCCCCTCATACCCGCCATTCGCGAGGTACTCGTCCATGGAGGTCATGTCGATACGCCCGGCGAGCGCAAGCACTTTTATCTTCTCGCGCTCCGATCTCTGCGACCGTATCGCAAGCCGCCCCTCATCCTTGAGTCCGAGGATGCGGTCGAGATGCTCCTTCTTGGGCAGGACCTTTTCATAGAACA
Organism: bacterium; assembly: GCA_029573155.1. Taxonomy (GTDB): domain Bacteria; phylum UBP6; class UBA1177; order UBA1177; family JAKLFG01; genus JAKLFG01. The sequence continues at coordinate 3,557 of JAKQHE010000213.1, read as the reverse complement.
CCGACCCCTTGTCGGTCTCGACCTCGATGAGCGGCTCGGCATAGCAATGACCGATGCATCCCACCTCAACGATGGGGATATCCCTGACCTCTTTTTTGAAATAATCCACCACCTCGGTCGCTCCCGCCGCGATGCCGCAGGAACCGGCGCCGATCTTGATGCGAGTTATCTTCATGCCGCGCCTCCCTTACGGTGGTCCTTGAGTATCTTGAGGAGCCCCTTCCGGTCAAGGTTGCCATACACCTTGCCGTTGATGCTGATGACCGGCGCGAGGCTGCAGCACCCGAGGCACGCGACGATCTCGAGCGAGAAAAGTCCCTCGTTATCGGTTTCGCCGCCCTTGATGCCGAGCTCGTCCGATATCCAGCCGGTGACGAGCGATGCCCCCTTGATGTGGCAGGCGGTCCCGTCGCAGACCGATATCTTGAACTTGCCGGGTTTCACCCGTTTGAACTGGGCATAGAAACTGACGACACCCTCGACCTCGACGGCCGAGACGGTGAAATGCCGGGCGACCTCGGCGATCGCCTCGTTGGAGATGTAGCCTTCTTCTTCCTGGACCGCCTGCAGGGCCTTTATCAGGTTGCTTCGATCCGGTTCGATCTTCTTGAGCGACGCCGCTACGGTACTCATAGGTCCTCCTTTGCTGTCAGGGTTTGCGCTGACACTTCGCTCATCATTCAGACAATTCTAAACGAAAGTCAAGCGCAACGATGTCAAAGCGAAGGAATCTAACAAAACCCTAAAGGGGCCGCCACCCCGGAAAAAGCCCACTCTATTTTTTTGGCAATTTTTGACTTTTACTCTTCCCCTAATATAATGCCTCCGAATTTTTTTGCCCAGCGGGGTCCCTCTTGTCGTTCATTGAAGTGAATCGCATCATTGAGGACCGTGTAAGCATCGTTGAGGTGGTCAAACGTTATGTCAAGCTACAGTCGTCGGGTCGCCGCCTTGTCGGGCTTTGCCCGTTCCACAAAGAGAAGACCCCCTCGTTCAGCGTCAATGAGGAGAAACAGTTCTATCACTGTTTCGGCTGCGGGGCCCATGGCAATGCCCTCACCTTCGTCATGAACATCGAGCACCTTTCTTTCCCCGAAGCGGTCCGTAAACTCGGCAACGAGTTCGGCATCCGCGAACTGTTGCAGGAACGGCACGACCCCTCGAACGATCAGGCGGAGCAGGACCACCGCCAGATAGCCGCGGCCAACCGCGCCGCCGCATTATTCTTCCACCACAAACTGAACGAGACGCCCGTCGCCCTCGCCTATCTGCAGGAACGAGGCATCTCGCTGGAGACCATCCGGCGGTTCGGCATCGGCTGGATCGGCAACGGCGATGAACTCATCGCTCACCTGCGAACCGCCGCCGTTTCGCCGAAGATACTTGAAAAGAGCGGATTAGCCCGGCTCGACGGCTCCGGTCGACTTCGCTCGTTCTTCCACGACCGCATCATGATACCGGTGATCGACCTGCGGCGGCAGGTCATCGGCTTCGGCGGCCGCATCATCGGGCCGGGCGAGCCCAAATATCTCAACACCGCCGAAACGCCGGTATTCCTCAAACGGGCCAGTCTTTTCGGCGCGAACCTCATCCGCGACGGGCTCCGCGAGCACCGCTACATCATCCTCACGGAAGGATACTTCGATGTCATGGCGCTCCATGCCCACGGCTTCACCACCGCGGTCGCGGCGCTCGGCACCGCCATCGGCGCGGAGCACCTGAAACTGCTCGAACGGTTCGGTGTCCCGGTCGTCATGCTACTCGACGGCGACGCCGCAGGACGCAAGGCTATGCGGCGGGTGCTCGAACTGGAACTACCCGAGAAACTCGACCTGCGCGCCGCCTTCATTGAAAGCCCGGACGGCAAGGAGGACCCTGATTCCCTCGTCCGCGGCCCGAACGGCCCTTCCCGCATCGAACAACTCGTCAGCCGTGCCGAAGGCATCACCCAGCACTACCTCAGCGACCTCGCCGAACAGGCGCTCCGCGACCCGAACCTCCCCCAGCGGGACCTCGCGAAAGAGGAGATGGCGCGGCTCGTGCTCCGCTACCCGGCCTATCGCCGCGGCGATCACCTGAACTATATCGAGGAACTCCCTCGGCGCATCCGCACCGTCAGCCCCGACGATGCGAAGAAACTGCGCAAGGAAACAGAGGCGCAGATGCGCGAACTCCTGAAACGGGAGAAGGGACGCCCCGGCGCTACACGACGGTCCTCCCCTGAAATGTCAACGGACCGCTCGGTAGCCCGTCTGAAGCCGATATCCGCTCACGCCGTCTTTCAGGACCTGCTCCTGCTCGCCGCGACCCATCCGACGCTGATACCGGCGCTCGACGATCCGGTACTCGACCGGTACGATCGCGCCGATGTTCGTCGCGCCCTCCTGGATGCCTACGACGCGGGCGAAGGGGACGCGGTCTACCGCCGCATCATCGGAAAGGTCACCGAGGACGAACACGCACCGGGCGCTCCGACGCCGCTCGACGCGGACGCCGCCGAGATGAGGTTCCGGTCCCTGCTGTCACAGATACATATCGCCGCCATAGACGAGACGCTCCGCGATCTGGCGGGCGCATCCAATCCCACCCCCGAGGAAATAGCGGAGATACAGCGCCTTCGCACCGAAAAGAAACAGTGGTCCGATGCTCTCATAGGGGTCAGATCAAGCACCGATGTGAGGAGAACGCATGCCTAAAAGAAGAGAACTCTCATTCCTGAAAAAAAGAAAGCAGATGCGGGATCGCTTGCGTGCGCTTTCGTCGACCCCTCAGGCCATCGCGATCAGCGAATATCGCCAGCGGATCATCCAGGCCATCAGGATGGCCGGCGGCACCGAGGCGAGCAGCGACCATCTCATCAGCATTCTTGACGACATCCTGCGCAGCAAGAGCGAGATCACCGTCGAGGAGATAGACGCCCTATTCCCCGAGAACGCCGATTTCTCGGTGGATGACATGGAATTGCTATTCAATGTGCTCGACGAATTCAAGATACCGGTCATCTCGGAGAAGATAGACGAAGAATCGTTCCCCACCGACCTGCCGATAATCCGGAAACCGCACATCCCGCAGGACCGCGGTCGCAAGGATCCGCTCCGCATGTACATGCTCACCATCGGTTCGGTGCCCTTGCTCACCAAGGAGGGCGAGGTCGCCATAGCACAACGCATAGAGGAAGGCGAAAAGGAGATCATACGTACCCTGCTTTCCGTCTTCATCTCGTTCAAGGAGATCATCTCCATACCCGACCGGATACTCAACGAGCAACTTTCTCTCAAGGAGGTCGTCCGCGAGGCGGACGAGGAACTGGCCGATGAGGAAGATGAACGGGAAGAGGTCGTCGAAGCGGCCGAGGATGACGAGGACGAGGAACTGAAGGAACTAAGTGAAGGGAAGATCGGCGAGATACCCGACGAGGACGACGAGGAGGACGACGAGGAGGACGACGAGGACGAGGAGACGGAGGAAACGCCTGCCCCCGCCGCGACGGCCCCCGCGAAAGAGCCCGAGCCGGAAAAAGACCCCGCGCTCGAGCGTCAGCGCCAGATCATCGAGAC
>JAKQHE010000201.1 GCA_029573155.1 bacterium | reverse complement strand
GGCGCGGCGGGCGGCGGCGTGTCATGGTGCGAACAGGCGAAAAAAAAGAAAAAGATGAGCAGAAAAGATCGCATCACCCCAGAACACCTACCCGTTATAGAATTCAGGTCGTCGGTCAGCGATGATGTCGTTGTAACGATTTATCTTCTTCTCCCGTGCGAGCGCGATGTCTATCTCAGCGACCATCACCACCTCTTCCTCCTTCGGGAGGGTCAGAAGATATTCGCCGCGCGGCGAGACCAATACGCTGCCGCCGGTGAAGGTGAGCGCCTCCCCGCCGCGATCCTCGGTGCCGACGCGGTTGGCGGTCGCGATATAGACCCGGTTCTCTAAAGCGCGAGTGAGATCGGCCTGCTGGCAGTAAGGCATCACGAGGTTAGAGCAGTGGGCGATGATATCGGCTCCCTTGAGCGCGAGTGTCCGGAAACTTTCAGGAAAATACCAGTCAAAACAGACCGCGAGCCCGATACGAAGGCCATTCCACTCGATGACCCCGAATCCCGAATCGCCCGGCAGGAAGAACTCCTTTTCCCTGTAGAAGAGGTGCGTCTTCCGGTATCGCAGGTCACGACCGTCAGGGGTGACGACCATCGCGGCGTTGTAGGATCCCTCGGGCGAAAGTTCCGGATAGCCGAATGCTATTGAGACATTACGCTCTTTTGCGATCTGCCGGAACCAGCCGATGACCGCTCCGTCTGGCGGCACCGCAAGGCGTGCGACCTCCTCACGGGAGACGAATTGGTAACCGGTAAAACAAAGTTCGGGAAGTATGTAGAGGTCAGCATCTACCGATTCTATTAGTGTTAACAATCTATTGATGTTGTTTTCCACCTCTCCGAAGAGCGGATGGTTCTGAATGAGTGCGATCCGCATGAAACCCCCCGTTGTTTACCTTGGCCACCACCGGTATATGCGAGAAGTGACTAAAAGTAAAGAACTCTTTTGTAGCTGACACTTTTTCCTCTTCTCATTTTCTGACACAAAACCTCCCATTTTCAAAAATATCGGAATTTTTGTTGAGATTTTCGGACAGTTGGGTATGATGCACTCGACCATTGTTGACTGACATTTTGGCAAGGAGTTGATTATGGCTGACAAAAAGAAGACACCCGCCTCGGTCAAAGCGAAAAAACCGGCTCCCAAGCCGGCCCCCAAACCGATGAAACAGGCGAAACCGGCCCCCAAGCCGGTCAAGACGGCACAAAAACCAGTTCAAAAACAACCGGTTAAGGTATCAAAGCCCGCTCCCAAACCGATCCCGCCCAAGCCGGTAGCCAAGCCGGTCGCCAAGCCGATCTCCCCGAAACCGGTCACCAAACCCGGCTCCGCCAAGGGCTCCGCCGTGGCAAGCCCCGCTCCCAAGCCGGCCCCGGCTCCCAAGCCGGCCCCGGCCCCTAAACCGGCCCCGGCTCCCAAGCCCGCCCCGGCCCCTAAACCGGCCCCGGCCCCTAAACCCGCACCCGCGCCGAAGACTGAACATAAGGGACCGAAAGTGGGCGAGAATGCTCCCGATTTCACTCTGCAGGACCAGTTCGGCGCCGATGTGAAATTGAGCGATCTTCGCGGCAAGAAGGTTCTCCTCTCGTTCCATCCGCTCGCGTGGACCCCGGTGTGCGAACTTCAGATGCGGACACTCGAACTCAAAAAGAAGGCGCTCGATGACCTCAATACCGTACCGCTCGGGATCAGCGTCGATTCGATGTATGCGAAGCGTGAGTGGGCCACCTTTATGGAACTCGATCAGGTCCAGATACTTGCCGACTTCTGGCCACACGGCGAGGTCGCCAAGAAATACGGGCAGTTCATCGACAAGAAGGGCATCTCAGGCCGCGTGAACATCCTCATAGACGAAACGGGAAAGATCGCGTGGGTGAAGGTCTACGATCTGTCGCAACTTCCCGACATCGAAGAGGTGCTCGCGGTCATCCGCTCCAAGGGCGCCAAGAAGAAATGACCTAGTTCGCCGACGGCGACGCCAATCCCCTCGCTATCTCAGCGTAATACGCCCTGAACACCAGTGCTGCGGTGACGCACAATATGCCCGCTATGAAGATCGTCACCGGCGCTCCGAGATGTGCGGCAAGCGAACCGGCGAGCAGATTACCGAAAGGGACCGAGCCGAAGAACGAGAGCGTGTAAAGGCTCATGACCCGACCGCGCATCCGTTCCGACACCACCTCCTGCAGGACGGTGTTCGAGGTGGCCATGACCGTCATCATCCCGAAGGCCGAGACGGCAAGAATGAAAAAAGAGAGCGGAAAACTGCGTGAGAAGGCGAGCGCCATCGCACCCACCCCGAATATCACCGGAGCCACCGCGATGTTGCGGAGCAGGCCGGCACCACCGGGTCGGGAAGCGAGATAGAGCGCGCCGGTGACCGCCCCGATGCCGGCGCCCGACATGAGATACCCGAAGGTGGTGCTGTCGCCATGCAGGACATCGCGGGCGATGATCGGCAGAAGCGTCGTATAGGGCATCCCGACGAAACAAACGAACGCAACGAGCAGCAGGATACTCTTTATCGGCAGGGATCCACGGGCATAGCGCACCCCGTCGACGAACTGCGACAGTATCCGCCCGCGCTCCCGCTCTTTTGCCGCGGGAGTCAGCCGTATGGCGATAAGCGCCGCTATCGTCGTGAGGTAACTCAGCCCGTTGGCAAGGAAGCAGACCCCCTCACCCCACAGCATGATGAGTATCCCCGCCGCCGACGGCCCGATAAGCCGCGAGGCGTGGAACAGGGCGGAATTGAGCGCGATGCCGTTGGAAAGATCGTCGCGCGAACCGACGATCTCGACGACGAACGCGTGGCGCGCCGGGGCATCGAACGCCATCACGACACCGTGGAACAGCGACAGGAGGATGATGATCGGTATCGTTGCGACGCCAAGAAGCACGATGGCGGCGAGCGCGAGCGCCTGCGTCATGAAAAGCGACTGGGTCGCGATAAGGATGGCGCGGCGAGGGAACCGGTCGGCGGCGACACCGGTCAGCGGCGCGAGGAAGAGCGTCGGTATCTGGGACGAGAACCCGACGACACCGAGAAGAAATGCCGAGTCGGTGAGTCGATAGACGAGCCATCCGATCGCCACCTGCTGCATCCAGGTCCCGATGAGCGAGAGCGATTGACCCCAGAAATAGAGCCGGTAGTTACGCGAACGGAGCGCGCGAAATGTCGAGGAAAGGGATATCATCGGTCCCGCACGGTGAAAAATAAAACGGCGATCACCCGGCGCTAAACTCTTCCTTCGCGGCATCGAGGATGGCGGCGACCACGGCGGCGCACTTGGCCTCATCCTCGCCTTCGGCCATTACGCGAAGGACCGGTTCGGTGCCGGAGTAGCGCACCACCACCCGTCCGCGACCGAGCGCCTTCTCGCCGTCGGCCATCGCCTTACGGGTCTTCGGAAGTTCGTCAAGCGGTATCTTCTTTGCGACGGCGAGTTTCTTCATCACCTGAGGAAAGAGCGGTATCGCGGCAACGAGTTCGGAAAGTTTTCTGCCGCTTCGCTGCATGATGGCGAGTATCTGAAGCGCGGTGAGGATACCGTCGCCGGTGGGGTTGAACTCGCTGAATATGATATGGCCCGAATTCTCGCCGCCGACTATCGCGCCGCTTTTCTGCATCTCCTCGAAGACGTAACGGTCGCCGACCGGGGTGCGCCGCATCGCGATCCCATGCTCCTTCAGGTGCAGTTCAAGGCCGACATTGGTCATGATGGTGGTGACCACGAGGTCACCCGCCAGTTTCCCCTGTTCCTTGAGGTATAGCGCCGCAGCGCCGATGATGCGGTCGCCGTCGACGATGGCCCCCTTTTCGTCGACGAGGATGACGCGATCGCCATCGCCATCAAGCGCGATGCCGACATCGGACCGGTCGCCCAGCACCTTTCCCGCGACATTCTCGGGGTACAGCGCGCCGCAGTGATCGTTGATATTCTCGCCGTTCGGTGTCTTGGCATAGGTCCGCACCGTCGCGCCGAGTTCCGAAAGAACGGTGGGGGCGACGAGATAGGCGGCGCCATTGGCGCAGTCGAGCGATATCTCGATGCCATCGAGCGCGAGGTCCCGTGGAAAACTCGACTTCAGGAATTCGACATAGCGTCCCTGCGCGTCGTTGACGCGGTATATCTTGCCCGCCTCGCGGCCGATAGGGAGCCCCTCGATCGAGTCCTGCCCGAAAGCCTCTTCGATCTCGAGTTCCGCCTCGTCGGTCAGTTTGGTCCCTTCCTTCGAGAAGAATTTGATGCCGTTGTCGTGGTAGGGATTGTGGCTCGCCGAGATGACCACCCCGGCGTCGGCCCGCATCGAGCGGGTGATGAAACTGATACCGGGGGTCGGGAGCGGCCCGAGCAGGACCGCGTCGGCGCCCGCCGAACAGATGCCGGCCGCTATCGCCGCCTCGAGCATGTAAGAGGAGAGCCGCGTGTCCTTGCCGACCACGATGCGGTGCTTCCCCTCGCGGATGGGACTCGCCTGCTGGAAGTAACGGACCGCGGTACGACCGAGCACGAGCGCGTTGTCGACCGTCACCGGGAAGGCGTTCGCGGTGCCGCGCACGCCGTCGGTGCCGAAAAGTTTGCGTGTCATGGGTTCTTTTTCCGTATGGTTATCTGCCGCACCTGCTCCATCTCGACGACCTCGACATCGGCGGGCAGGTCTTTGAAATAATACCGGTCAACGACATACAGCCGTGCCGGCAGGTTCTCGACAAAGGCATTGAGCCCGGTCTCGGCAAGTTTCTCGAGCGTCTCCACCGGTCCCCGTACCCGCACCGTGATGAACTGCGGGGTCATGTCGCTCGGCACGCCACCGTCCAGCACGAATGGCACCCGGGAGAAGGTCATCTCGCGGATGTCACGTTCGACCACCACCGTCACGATCACGGTGCTGTCGTTCTCGACCGGCGTGACGCCCGGTTGCCCCGGCATGACGCGCAGGGTCTTCGTGACCGTCGCCGTGCTGTTCGATATGTCGAGCCGTTCGGTCGCCACCGATTCCAGCGACGCGATGGTCTCTTCGGGGCCGACCACCGGGACCATCGCGGGTTTGCTCTCAACCGACACGATCTTGTAGCCCTTCTTCGGCTGGCCGTCGAGCACCGGGTCGACCATCACCGTTCGCGCGACCTTCTTGGACACGAGGAAACTTATCTCGCGCGGCGATATCCGCTCTATCTTGAGTATCTGCGAGAACGGGATGTCGCGGTCGTCGATGAAATAAACGGTCCGCCCCGCCTCGCGCCGTGACACATCGACCACCACCTCATGGTCGCTCGATCGGACCTGCGCGACGGCGAAGATGCTCCCCTTCGCCTGCACATAGACCTCCTCGGGGCTCTTGGTCATCGTCACCACGCGATCGGCCCCCGCTTCGAAACGGACCTTGATCGCGAAATTCACCGGCTCCTCGCGGTTCGCGACCACACCGAGCCATATCGCGACCGTTGCGAACAGAGCAAGCAGTTTCTCGCGACCGTTCAGCGTGAATATGTCGCGTATCCGTTTCATCGCGTCAGTCCTGCGAGAGGTGTTTGGTGAGCATCCGTTTTATCATCTCCTTGGTCATGTTCCGCGTGATGCGGCCATCCTTGAGGAGCGATATCTGGCCGCGCTCCTCCGAAACGACGAACACCAGCGCGTCGACACGCTCCGATATGCCGTAGGCGGCGCGATGGCGGGTACCGAAATTGACATCGATGTCGGGATTGGTCGAGAGCGGCAGGACCACGCCGGCAAGCGCGATGCGACCCTCGCGGATGACCACGGCCCCGTCGTGGAGCGGCGTATTCTTGCGGAATATCGATATGAGCAGTTCTTTTTTGACCTCGGCGCCCAGCATGACGCCACCCGTGACGAACGGTTCCGGATCGCCTTTCTGCGCGACCACCACGATGGCGCCGTCACGGTTCTGCGCGAGATTCGAGAGCGCTTCGGCGAGTTCCTCCGACATCAGCATGCTCTCGTAGGTCGCGCGGTCGCCGCCCAGCATCCGGATGAACTCGAAACTCGACAGGATGCTCCGTATCTCGTCACGGAAGATGACCACCACGATGATGATGAAATATTCAAGTATGCCGCCGAGGAGCCAGACCATCGCGCGCATCCCGACCAGTTTGCCGACGAAGTAGAGTGCGACGAGCAGGAAGAACCCGGCGAGTATACGCATCGATCGGGTCCCCTTGATGAGGACGAGGAACTTATAGATGAAGAACCATACGAGCGCGATGTCGACGAGCGAAAGTATGAGCACGAGCGGATCGCCACCCCAGAGCGAATCCCAGAATGCGGTCATATAGGTCACCAGCATGGCGCCTCCCGTACCGCACGGTGCATGAGGATCAGGTCGCGCGTCGCCGCCGCGTCGTGGGCCCGGATGACCGCCGCCCCCTTCTCGAGTGCGAGCGTCTGGGCCGCGAGCGTCCCGGCGAGCCGGTCGGCCGGCTCTTTCCGGCCGGTCGCCGCACCGATGAACGATTTGCGCGACAGCCCGGCAAGGATCGGCAGGCGGTGTATCGCGAACGCCTCGAAGTGCCGGAGTATCGTCAGGTTATGCGCGGCGGTCTTGCCGAACCCGAAGCCGGGGTCGAGTAGTATCCGCTCGCGCTTCACCCCCGCCACGACCGCCCGCGCCACCGCCTCATCGAAAAAGGCGTTGATGTCGGCGAGCAGATCGTCGTACCGGGGATCGTCCTGCATGGTGCGCGGCGTCCCCTGCATATGCATGAGGATGAGCGGCACGCCCGACGCGGCCACGATCGCGCCCATCGCAGGATCGCCGAGCGCCGAGATGTCATTGACGATGTCGGCCCCCGCCTCGACCGCCGCCGATGCGACCGCCGCTTTGGCGGTGTCTATCGAGATGACCGTATCCTTGTACGCCTTCCGGACCCGAGCGATTACCGGCACCACGCGTCGTATCTCCTCGCTCGCGTCCACTGGTAAAGCACCGGGGCGGGTCGATTCGCCGCCGATGTCGATGATGTCGGCTCCTTGTGAAATGAGTTCTTCGGCGCGCCGCACCGCCGCGTCGACCGTCGAATACCTGCCGCCGTCGGAAAAACTGTCGGGGGTCACATTGAGTATCGCCATGAGCGCGGGACGATCGACCGGGATGCGATCGTGCCGGAGATCGTACCACGGTCCGCGCGCCGCGCGAAAATGTTCGACCGCGTCGGCCAGTTCGGGCAAGTGAAAGCACTGCGCCCGCAACCGCTCGACGAGTGCGGGGAACCTATCGTCACGCAGAGAGAAGAGCAGGTCGCACGGACGGGCCTCGCCGGTGATAGCATGCCGCGGGACCGCCGCCTCGCCGCCGAGCGACAGGAGATGCTGTTTGAGCGCGTTGGCCCCGGCGCTCGACAGTCCCTTCACCGCGAAAACGGTCATGCCGAACCGATCGCGCATGATCTCCGCCCCGGTCCCCGAAACGCCGAAGCGCGCCATCAGCGCGGCGACATCGGCGCCGGCGGGCTGTAGGGGGAAGACCTGCATATCGCTCCTGTTCAGTGCAACTCTATGTCGTCGATGTAGATGCCGGGGGCGTTCGTGAACTCGTCGGAGGTGAACCGGAACGCTATCTGGATGCTCTCCCCCTTGAAGGGCGTCAGCGACGCCTCGAACAGGTGCCAGGTCCCGCCGCCGTTGCCGCCTATCTTGGTCTTCGTCGCGTTGTCGGTGAGCCCGGTGTCGGCGATGGTGAAGACCGCCTTCGCGGCGCTGTCCCAGTTGTCGACCGACTTGCGGACGAGCACCTCGACATAGTCCATCATCCCCATCTGCGTCCCTTCGCTGTGGACATAAGCGTAAAAGCGGATCACCGGCTCCATGATGCTCGTCGGTATCGTGATCTGCTGGGCAAGCACCATCTTCGCGACGGTGCTGTCGGGGTAGTTGCCGCTCAGGTTCGTGCCGGCGCAGTTGGTCCCGCCGTGACAGCCCAGCGGCCCGTCCGACGGAGTGCCGACCTGCCAGATCCCTTCGAGCGTCCACTTGTCCGACCCGCTCTCGAAATCCTCCGAAAAATCGAGCGTGACACCGGTCGTGTCGGTGTCGGGGACCGTTTCGTCGGGTTGCGCGGTATCGGTATCGGGCTGTACGGTGTCGGGCATCGCCGTATCCTCATCGGGCTGGGCGGTATCGGGGATCGCCGTGTCGGGCAGGGTGGTGTCGGTCGTATCATCGGGTTGCTGGTTGTTGTCGGGTTGCGGCGCCGTCCCCTTGAAGCAGTACCCGTCCTCGGAGCAGTACCAATCGATGGCGCAGTCCTGCATATCGTAGGAGCAGGTATCGCGCAGGATGCACTCGTACTTCTCAACGCCGGTCGGGTACCCGTTCTCGTCCAACACATTGACTGAGGCACAGTACTCCACATAGTTGCAGTCGGCGTCGCCGTTGGCCGGGTCACAGGTGTCGGTGCCGGGATCATCCTCCTCGGGCGCCGCACAGGCCTGCCACACCAGCAGAGTGCCGCTCAAAAGCAGGGCAATCAGGAAGATCGTCGAACGGTGTCTCATGCTCTTTCCCTCAGATCGGTCGTTCACGCGGCCGGATGGTACCACATTGGACGGCTTTTTCAACAAAAAACTCCTTTTTTGCCCTCGTGCCGCTTTACATCGGTCTTTTTTTACCTTATACTGGCGAGCGCTTTTTATCACGGAGGTTCCATGACCCTGCGCAGGATAGCGGTCGCCGGCTCGGCGGTCCTCAAAAAACGGGCGGTCGAGATACCGGAGATAACGCCCGAAGTGCGACAACTCGCCGCCGACATGACCGAGACCCTGCAGGCGGCGGGCGGGCTCGCCATCGCGGCGCCGCAGGTCGGCGAGCCGACGCGACTCGTCGTCGTGGACCGCGGCTATCTGAACTGGGATGCGCTTCCCGATGAGGAACGGAAAGACCGCGGAGCCTCAGTTTTCGGCCCCGAAACGCTCGTCAACCCCGAGATAACATCACGCGAGGGCGAGGATGAGATCGAGGAGGGGTGCCTGTCGGTGCCAGGGTACCGCGCGCCGGTGAAACGGGCCCGTCGTATCACCTACCGCTGGACCGACCTTGATGGCGCGGAACACGAGCGGAACGCCGAGGGGCTCGAGGCGATCTGCATCCAGCACGAACTCGACCACCTCGACGGCAAACTCTTCATAGACCGCATCTCCCGGGTGAAACGGACCATCGCCCTCGGCAAGGTAAGGAAATACATCAAAGAACTCGATCCGGAGGAGGATGAGACCGCGTATCGCCTATATGGGGAGTCCTGAGTGCGCCGTCCCCTTTCTTGATCTCGCCCATCGCAAAGGCGCCGACCTCATCGTGTTCACCCGTGCCGACAAGGTGCGGTGCCGCGGCGGGAAACTTTCACAGACCCCGGTCAAAAAGCGGGCGCTCGAACTCGGTCTGTCGGTGCACGACCTATCCATGAAAAGCGACGAAGCGCACCGCATCCTGAGCGACTTCAGCCCCGACCTCTATCTGGTCGTCGCCTATGGGCAGATACTATCTGAACGGATCCTCGATCTGCCGAAGATCGCGCCGATCAATGTCCATTTCTCGCTCCTCCCCAAGTACCGCGGCGCGATACCGGTGCAGGCGGCTATCCTTGCCGGCGACGATACGACCGGCACCACGATCATGGTGATGGATAAAGCGCTCGACACCGGCGACATCGTCTGGCAGGAGACGCTCACCATACTACCCGACGAGACGGCTGAGCACCTGTTCGGGCGACTCATCACGCTGTCGGTCGATCTGCTCGACCGCACCTGGGACGACCTCGTCTCGGGCCGCTTCGCCCGCATCCCGCAGGCCGGCGAGGCAAGCTATACGAAATTGATAAAAAAAGATGATCTCGTCGTCGACTGGACGAGGCAGGCCCTCGAATTGCACCGCATGATACGGGCCTTTGCCTACAAGCCCGGCGTTCGGGCGCACTTTCGCGACAAACTCCTGCTCCTCGGCGCGGCGCAGTGGCGTCCCGATATCACCGGCGCACCGGGAGAGATCGTCGCGGTCGAGAAAAAGGGCTTTGCGGTCGCGTGCGGCGAAGGGGGCCTGTTCCTCACCGAGGTCCAGCCCGAATGCAAAGCATGCATGCCGGCCGCTTCCTTCGTCGCGGGGTATCGCCCGCGGATCGGGGAGAAACTATGCTGATAGGCGAACGCGCACAGAACCCCAAGACGGCAGCCGCGGCACTGACCCGCAAGGTGCTCGAGCGGTCGCTGTTCGTCAACGAACTGCTCAATAACACCCTCGACACCTTTCCGCTCGCCGAACGCCGTTTCATAACCGAACTGACCTATGGCACGATACGCTATCTCGTTCATCTCGATTTCTGGATAGAACAGGCGTCGGGCAGAGCCATCTCGCGTATCGACCGGGAGGTGCTCTCTCACCTGCGCATAGCGCTCTATCAGATGCTTTTCATGGATAACCGCGAAGCGCCGCAGATCGTGCACGAGGCGGTCGATATCGTGAAGGGCTCGTCGCGTCGCGAGGCGGCGGGCTTTACCAACTTCACCCTGCGCGAGATACTGCGCATCGGCCCGTCGCGATCGAAAATGCTCCGCCTGCTCGGGTATGACCACGACCGCTTCTACCGCATCTGGCATTCGTTCCCGGGCTGGCTCGCCGATCTCATCGGCGACCTCGTCGGCGACCGGCACCGATACAAATACCTCGGCTTCGCGAACAAGCCGCTCGGCATCACCTTACGCATCGAGGGCGGCGCGGCTCGACGCGACGCGGTCATCGCCGAACTTGCGGCGCAGGGCGTGAGCGCCGAACCGGCGGCCGAGAGTCCCTACGGCATCTACACCGACCGCGCAGTGACCTGGCGCATGATCGCCGAGCACACCGACATTCACATACAGGACGAGTCGAGCCAACTCGCCGTCCTCGATATGGATCTCAAGGTCGGCGACCGCGTGCTCGATCTCTGCGCCGCGCCGGGCGGCAAGACGATCTTCGCCTCCTGGCTCGTCGGCCCCGAGGGACGCGTGACCGCCGCCGATGTCAACCCGTACAAACTCAAGAACATCGCCGAGGCGCTCCTGCGGGCGGGGCGGCGCAATGTCGAGATACGCCTGCAGGACGGCGCGGAGCACAACCCCGCATGGGATGCCGCGTTCGACGCGGTGCTTCTCGACGCCCCCTGCTCGGCGCTCGGCACCGTACGGCGTCACCCGGAGGTGAAGTGGCTCAAGAAACCGACCGATGGCGCCCAGATGGCGCGACTCGCCGATCGGATACTCGATAACGCCGCCCGCTATGTACGCGTGGAAGGAACGCTCCTCTATTCGGTCTGCACCTTCACCCGTGAGGAAACGACCGAACAGATGCAGAAATTCATCGTCAAGCACCCCGACTTCAAGGTGGAAAAGGCCTACTACACCGTCTCGACGCTCCTCGACAACCGCGATGTGTTCTTCATTGCGCGGCTGAGAAGGATGCGGTGAACTCGCCCCTGCCCCTCTCTTGGCAAGAGAGGGGTGGCGGTGCACCGGGGTGAGTTAGTACGGCCGTTCGAACGACTCTTTCGTGAACTTCTCTTCGACCACGCGCCAGTAACTCGCGCGCTTTTTGTGGAAATGGTCGGCCGCCGCGCGGTTGAAGAGGCGGTACAGGGCCGCGAGCGGCGTCAGAAAGAGGAAGAATATCAGCGTCATGATAAGGCGCGACATGACCGCGCCGAGCAGTTCGGAGAATTTCAGCCATCCCTTCGTGATGAGCGTCGCGAGCGGATTGGGGAATAGCGCGAGGATGAGGAGCGCCGTCGCGAGGTAAAGGAGCCACGCGTGTCCCAGCCACAGGTGGAACACCAGCGCCGCGAGGGCGAGGACGCTGAGCGTTTCGAGTACCGTCTTCCGTTCCACCGTCAACTCCCTAGAAGAGCGTGTAGATGAAGGGGGCGACCGCCGTTCCGCTCGACAGCACGATGAGTACGCCGATCAGCAGGAGCACCACGATCATCGGGAGGAGCCACCATTTTTTCCGTTCTTTGAGAAAGCCCCAGATGTCCTTCAGGAACTCCATCCTATCCTCCTAGTCGAGCGCAAAGGTCCGTTTCCATTTCTCGCGGTCGTTCCAGTCGGGCTGCTCCTCCTTTATAAAAAGAAGGTCGCCGATGACCAGCGTATCTATCTCGGTCGCCATGAAGCAGGCGAAGGAATCTTCCGGCGCACAGACTATCGGTTCGCCGCGGACATTGAAACTGGTGTTGACGATGACGCCGTAGCCGGTCTTCTCCTTGAAGCGGCTGATGAGCCGGTGGTAGCGCGGGTTGGTCTCCTTATGGACCGTCTGTATCCGCGCCGAGAAGTCGAGGTGGGTGATCGACTGGACATCGCTGCGGGTCATGTACAGTTTGTCGAAGAGCGGCAGTTCGTGGTAGTTCTCCGGAAGGGTCTTACGCCGCTCTTTCACCACATCGGCGATGAGGAGCATGTAGGGCGAACCCTGCCGGAGGTCGAAGAATTCAGGTGAACTCTCGGCGATCACCGAGGGGGCGAAGGGGCGGAACCCCTCGCGGTATTTTATCTTGAGATTGAGTTTCTTCTGCATCTCCGCGTTGCGCGCGTCGCCGAGTATCGACCGGTTGCCGAGCGCCCGCGGACCCCACTCCATGCGCCCCTGATGCCAGCCGACGACCTTGCCGTGGGTCAGGTGATCGGTCACGAGGTCGACGAGTTTCTCGAAGTCGCCGATCCGGTGGTAGACCGCCTTGTGTTTGCGCGCCATCAGTTCGGTGTCGAGTTCCGAATATTCGGGGCCGAGATAGGCGCCCTGCATCGCATCGTTCACCCCGTCGGCGGTGCGCGGCGTGCCGTAGTATTGATAGTGGACCGCGAGCGCCGCGCCAAGCGCACCACCCGCGTCGCCGGCGGCGGGCTGTATCCAGATGTTATCGAAAAGGCCGCTTTTCAGCAGTTTGCCGTTCGATACGCAGTTGAGCGCCGATCCGCCCGCGAGGCAGAGATGCTTCGCGCCGGTGAGTTTTTTCGCCTCGGCCGCCATCTTGAGGACGATCTCGTCGTGGAGCTGCTGGATGACGAAGGCGAGGTCGCAGTGGTGCTGTTCGATGTGGCTTTCGACCGGGCGGGTCGGGAAGCCGAAGAGCGCCGCCCACTTTTTGTCGTCGATCATCCGCAGGCCGGTCGTGTAGGTGAAGTAGTCGGGGTTCAGCCAGATGGAGCCGTCGTCGCGCAGGTCGATGAGATGGGTCAGAATTTTATCGCGGTACTCTTGTATCTTCGGCGATGAGGGGTTGCCGTAGGGGGCCATCCCCATCAGTTTGTATTCGCCCGAGTTGACCTTGAAGCCGAGGAAGTAAGTGAAGGCGGAGTACAGCAGGCCCAGAGAATGCGGGAAGCGGAGTTCCTTGAGCGGCTGTATCTCGTTGCCCTTGCCGTGCATGATGGTGGCGGTCGCCCATTCGCCGACGCCGTCGATGGTGAGGATGGCGGCCTCTTCATACGGGGAGGGGAAGAAGGCCGACGCGGCGTGGGAAAGGTGGTGTTCGGGGAAGAGCAGTTTTACTTTCAGTGGATCGCCGGTGGGGTCGAGCGTTTTCAGCGCGTCGCGGATGAGTTTCTTGAGGAAGAGTTTCTCCTTTATCCAGACCGGGACGAACGAGAGGAACTGTTGAAGTCCTTTGGGCGCGAAGGTGTAGTAGGTCTCCAGCAGGCGCTCGAACTTCAGGAGCGGTTTGTCGTAGAAGACCACCGCATCGAGTTCCGACACCGTCACCCCGGCGTAGGAGAGGCAGAACTTGGCCGCTTCGAGCGGGAAGTGGGAATCCTGCTTGATGCGGGTGAAGCGTTCTTCCTGCGCGGCGGCGATGATGCGGCCGTCGGCGATGAGGGCGGCGGCGGAGTCGTGGTAAAAGGCTGAAATGCCGAGGATGTAGCGCGTCATGCGGGCTCCCTAAAGACCGTCGCGACTATACTTTGGTCTGACCGCCGAGGCAAGAAAAAGGTTGCGTGCGCGAAAGTTGACTTTGATTTGTCGGAAAGATAAAGTGAACAGTTTTTTTGGAAAAGACACTTGTAAAAATGAGAAAACATATGTGGAGGAGTTGAAATGAAGCACGCCACGACACTCAAACTAAAGGACCTCGTTGAAACCTACGACAGGGTCATGAAGGTAATGGAACATGATGCCGCAAAGGCAATCAAAGAAGACAGTCGGGCGTATGGGGGAATTATCCGAGCCGCTAAAGGAAAAATGCAAGAGTATATCACGGAAGAGCTCATACACATAGCTTGGGACACAGAACTTGCAAAGGAAGCGGAGAGACTCACGGTAAACTCGAAGAAGATACGAATTCCCATACAGATGGAGTACGTTCGCAAAATTAAAGAACGCACTGTTCGAGACTACATCCTTGGAAATATTAAGAATTATTACTACGGTCTTTCCGTGGACAAGCATGTTTTTATCGACAACAAAATGCTATTAGGAGTAGAATGCAAAGCGTATACTGAAAACGCAATGATAAAAAGGATTCTTGTCGACTTTCATCTTCTCAAAACTAAATTTCCCCATCTTTTGTGTTATCTTTTTCAACTTGAAAGCCAACTTGGAGGAGATTATTCATTTGCAGTACGCCAACCCAAAGGAAGTACGCCAACCCACACATTAATGTCATATTTCTCTGATGTAGGTCTTCGTGTCGTAACGCTTCTCGCCGGTGAGCGAAAGGTAGACCGTCCAATCAATAAGGCTCAATATTTTAAGCCGTTGACCGTTAATCGTCTTGAGGTTGCAGTTGAAGTGTTAATAGATGGGTTTCGCGAGTGCGGGGTAGCATGAACATCATAGATCTATTTGCTGGCTGCGGCGGCATGAGCCTTGGGTTTCACATGGCGGGGTTTAAATCGGTTGTTGCCAATGAGATTGATGACTGGGCGGGGGACACCTATGAACATAATCATCCTGCAACCCATCTCATCAGGAAAGATATTCGAGAAATCAATGATTGGGACGCTTGTTTGCCACCATCATTTAAAGCTCGAATTGATGGTGTTGTCGGTGGGCCTCCTTGCCAAGGGTTTTCGTTAAGTGGCAATCGCGATGCGCGCGACCCAAGAAACAGTCTCTTTATGGAGTTTGTTCGATGCCTCAAACACTTTATGCCTCGATTCTTTGTTATGGAGAATGTTCCCGGTCTGTTGTCCATGCGGACCGCGCAAGGCAATTCAGTAATCGAAATCATTCTTTCCGAATGTGCTTCTGCTGGCTACAAAGCAACGTACTCTATTCTTAATGCCGCCGAATACGGCGTTCCTCAACTTCGCGAACGAGTTTTTATTATTGGCATCCAAAAGCAATACCCCTATTCCAAATTAAGAATTTTTCCCCAGCCACAAGTTCCTTCAGAAAAACAGATTACTGTTGATCTGGCGATAGGTGATCTTCCGCCTATCGAATCTGGCGAAGGAACAGAGTTTCAGAAATATTTCTCGACACCTCAAAATGCATATCAAGAATGGGCTCGACATAATTCTGCCGGTGTATACAATCATGTTGCAATGCGCCACACGCAACGACTTATAGACCGTTTCAAGGTTATTCAACATGGCCAAAGCGTGGCAGATGTTCCCCATGAACATTCCGCTCTTAAGCGTGGAGATCCAAAAGTAAAATCAGGCAAAGTCTATTCCCAGAACAATATGCGTGTTTATGGGGATGCCCCGTCTCCCACTGTAGCGGCTTCTTTTCAAAGCAATTTTATTCATCCTCATTTAAACAGGAATTTTACTGCTCGAGAAGGTGCTCGCCTCCAGTCTTTTCCCGACAATTACATCTTTAAGGGCAAGCGAACCACCATGTCATGGGAGAAATCCTTATCACAGTACCAACAGATTGGAAATGCCGTTCCTCCGTTACTTGCAAAAGCTATAGCAAAGAATATTGCACAGTATTTTGAGAAGATTGACACAATTGCCGATGATGGAAAGTGTTTTGGCTCGGTCCAACTTTCGCTTTTTAGCGAAAAGCAAGAACATTCCTCTGTTTTCTGAACACCAGCGGAAGTTACGAACCCTTACTTCCCGCACCCCGGGAAGTTCTCGACGAACTTGATCTTGATATCGGGGAAGTTCTCGACCACCTTCACCTTGTAGTCGGGGAAGTTCTGGACGAGTTTCCAGAGCCCCGGCTTGTCGGCGAAATTCTCGACCACCTTCACTTTCAGGTCGGGAAAGTTCTCGACGATCTTCACCGTGACATCGGGAAAGTTCTCGACATACTGGATCTTGCCGTAGAGTTGGCACGGCCCCGGCTTCGCCTTCGCCGCCTCGGCGCACGCCGAGAAGATGGAGAGCAGCCGCTCCCGCGCATCGTCCGACCGGCTGGCCGGCCGCTCCGACAGGTTGAACAGGAACGCCGCCGCGACCGCCAGGATCAAACCGAACATACGAAACATGATCCACCTCCCTTACAGACCGTTCAACTATAATGACGCAACATATCAGGGGCAAGTAAAATTGACTCGTCTTCCCTCCTTGGATACACTTCGTCGTTCTTTTCGGGAGAGTATCCTCATGACCGAACAGAAAAAAACGAAGAAAGCATCGGCCTCCCCCAAGTTGATGAAGCGAAAATCCTCCCCTGCAGAAACGACGATACCGCAGAGCGAGGAGAAGTGTCGCATCATCTTCGACGAGGCCGCCGAAGGCATCGTCCTGATGCCGATCAACGGGACGACCTTATGGCTGAACAAGACCTTCGCGCGGATGCACGGCTACGACAGTCCGGAACAAATGGCCCACCTGCGTCTGACCGATCTCGACGCCCCCGGAACGGCCGCTTTGGCGCCCGATCGACTGCAACGACTGATCGCGGGCGAGACAATGGCCTTCGATGTCGAGCACTACCGCAAGGACGGCTCGACCTTCTTTCTCAATGTCTCCTGCAAGGTGATCGAGATCGAAGGTGAGCGATATTTTCTGGGCCTGCATCAGGACATATCCGAACGAAAACGGGCAGAAGAATCGCTCCGCATGGCCCACGATTCACTTCTCGCGATATTCGAAGGCATCGACGAGCCGGTCTATGTGGCCGACACGGATACCTACGAGGTGCTGTTCGTCAACCGGGTGCTCGGATCGCTTCTCGGCACGCCGGGCGATAAGAAATGCTACGAATACCTGCAGGGCAGGCACCAGCCGTGTCCGTTCTGCACCAACGAAAAGATACTCGGCGAATACCGTGGCAGATCGTATGTATGGGAGTTCCGCAACGAAAAGAATCGGCGGTGGTACCGCTGTATAGACAAGGCGATCCCGTGGCCCGACGGCCGCACGGTCCGGTACGAGATGGCCATCGACATAGATGACCGCAAAAGGGCCGAAGAGGCGATAATCGAGAACGAGGCGCGCCTGAGGGCGCTCAGCGACAATCTACCGCACGGCATGGTGTATCAGATAGATTCAGGCACCGATGGTTCCGAGCGTCGTTTCACCTATCTCAGCGCCGGTGTCGAGACACTCCATGAAACGACGGCGGAAGAGGCGTTCGCCGATCCGATGCGCATCTACCGGCAGGTACATTCCGACGACATCCCCCTGCTAGCCGAACGGGAGAGCGAGGCGTCACGGGACCTGTCGACCATGACCGCCGAGATCCGCATTATCCTGCCATCGGGCGACACCCGCTGGCGCCTGTTCACCTCGGCCCCCCGACGCCAGCCCGACGGGCATCTGATCTGGGACGGCATAGAACTCGACATCACCGACCGGAAACGGATCGAAGAGGAGCGGGAGAAACTTCGGGAACAACTGGCCCAGTCGCAGAAGATGGAGTCGGTGGGACGGCTGGCCGGCGGCATCGCGCACGACTTCAACAATATGCTGTCGGTCATCCTCGGCCACACCGAGATGCTGTTCGACCGGTTGAAGTCCGACGATCCGTTACTGACCGACCTGCGCAAGATACACAAGGCGGCCGAACGATCGGCCGACCTCACGCGGCAACTGCTCGCCTTCGCCCGCAAACAGACGATCGCCCCGCAGGTGCTCGATCTCAACGCGACAGTGGCGGGAATGCTCGACATGCTCAAGCGACTCATCGGCGAGGACATCGATCTTGCGTGGATGCCGGGCAGGGAGGCCGGCCGGGTGCGCATGGACCCCTCGCAGATCGACCAGATACTGGCAAATCTCTGCGTGAATGCACGTGACGCCATCGTCGACACCGGAAAAATAACGATAGAGACGGGGGACGCCCGATTCGACGAGAAGTACTGCGCGACCCACGCCGGATACATGCCCGGCGACTATGTTCTGCTCGCGGTGAGCGACAACGGCTGCGGGATGGA
>JAKQHE010000179.1 GCA_029573155.1 bacterium | reverse complement strand
GAAGATATTGAGCCACGCCGTCATGAAGAAGAAATAAACGACCGCCGACGAGACGACGAAGACGCTCCCGATCATCAGGAGCATCCCGCGGCTCTTGGTGTTCACCAGCAGGGTCAGCAGGAACATGAGCACCCACATCGCGCAGGGGTTGATGCCGTCGAGGAGCCCGATGAGAAAGGTGAAACTCGGCAGGGAGACGACCCGTGCGTCGAGCGTCCCGATGAAAGGGATATTGACCGTCGTCACCGGACCGCGATCCCGCTTATCGCCCGAGAGATAGCGCTGTATCATCTCGTCGACCTCGATATCCTGCGTTCCCGGCTCAAAACCGCCCACATACTGGTCGCCGAGCACAAAGGTCGGCGTACCGGCGTTCTCGATGCCGAGGAGCTCCGCCTTGCGTCTGAAGAGCGCCATATTCTCATCGTTGCGGATGATCTCAAGCCATTTGAAATGTATCTGCGGGTAACGACGCTCCCATTCGTTCATGAAAGGGCGCGCCTTGCGACAATGAGGACATTTGTAGGAATAGAAGAAATAGAAGGTGCCGTCGCCGGCGGTCTCGCGATATCGGGAAACGAGTCCGGTCACCTTCTCACGGAAGGCGGGGTCGTTCGGTTCCCAGCCGACCGCATGCCGTCCACCAAGCGTGAAGAACGGTACGAGCGGTTTTTCGAGTTCGAATTCATCGAGCGCCTCGCGGAAGAGCGCCGTGTCCTCCGGCGAAGCATTCACCTCGACCTCCTTGAAGGTCACTTCGCGGTTCTGCGTCGCCAATTCACGGACGAAGGCGAGCGCCTCGACCGACCGGGCGCTCTTTTGCGAATAGAAGGTGTAGAAAATGTTGTCGTCGAGCGCCGCGAAAAGAGAGGGCGCGCAAAAAAGAAGGAGCAGAACGACGATCCGCCTCATCGCGCAGACCCTCCTATGAACTGAACAGATATTTCGAGGCGAATTCGGGATTGCTGGTCACATTGACGCCGAGTTTGCGCAGACCCGCCTCGTCTCCGGGGCTCGGCATGTGTGTCAGATGGACCTCACAGCCGCGCAGGTCCTTGAGTTTCTCGAGCGCGACCGCCGCCGACGGGTTGAAGGTGGCGCTTATCGAGAGCGCGATCAGCGTCTCGGCAAGGTCGAGACTGGCCGCACGGCCGCAGTATATCTCCTTTTTCAGCGACGCGATGGAGCCGGTTATCGTCGGGGTGAGCAGATCTATCTCCTTCGGGATGCGCGCCAGATGCTTCACGGCGTTCAGGATGAGCGCCGAAGCGGCATGCATGAGCGGCGAATTGTTGCCGGTGATGATCGTGCCGTCGCCGAGTTCTATCGCCGCGCCGCAGAATATCCCCTCGTTCCCCTTGCTCTTCTCCTTCGCTTCCCCGGCCGCCTTCTGCGCCGGGATGACGACCGACCGGTCGGTCGGCGCCGCACCGACATCCTTCATGATGACCTCGGCCCGTTCCACCGTTTCACGGTTGACGAGCCCCAGCGCGTATTCGCAGGAATAGCGATAGTAACGACGGATTATCTCCTGTCGCGATGCCTCGGTGACCGCCGCATCGTCCACGATGCCGAACCCGGCGCGGTTGACCCCCATATCGGTCGGCGACTTGTAATGCGACGGCTCGCCGGTGATCTTCTCGATGATACGCTTGAGGAGCGGGAACGCCTCGACATCACGGTTGTAGTTGACCGAGTATTCCTTGTGCGCCTCCAGATGGAAATGGTCGATGACATTGACATCGCGCAGTTCGCAGGTGGCCGATTCGTAGGCGACATTGACCAGATGTTTGAGCGGCAGATTCCATATCGGGAAGGTCTCGAACTTCGCGTAGCCGGCATTCACCCCGCGCAGGTGCTCGTGGTAGAGTTGCGAAAGACAGGTGGCCAGTTTCCCGCTGCCGGGACCGGGGCCGGTCACCACGACGATGGGTTTATGCGTCTCGATATAGGGATTCGCGCCGTACCCTTCGGGGCTGACGATCATGTCGACATCGGTCGGGTAGCCCTTGGTGAAACTGTGGGTGTAGACCGTGACACCGCGCCGTTCCAGTTTGCTTTTGAAGGCGGCGGCCGACGGCTGGTTCTCGTAGCGGGTGATGACCACGGCGCGCACCGTGAGCCCCCATTCGCGGTAGTCGTCTATCGTCCGCAGAGCGTCGGCGTCGTAGGTGATGCCGAAGTCGGCCCGCATCTTCTTCTTCTCGATGTCGCCGGCGTAGATGCACATGATGAGTTCGGCGTCGTCCTTGAGTTTCTGGAGAAGCCGCATCTTGACATTGGGATCGAACCCGGGCAGGACGCGGGCCGCGTGGTAGTCGAACAGTATCTTGCCACCGAACTCGAGGTAGAGTTTGTTGTTGAACCGCCGCACCCGCTTGAGTATCTCTTCCGACTGCTCCGCGAGGTACTTTTCATTGTCGAAGCCGAGTTTCCTGACCATGTGAACACTCCCGTTATATAGACCACTCCCCTACCATAGCGAAGCGAAAGAATTTCACAAGGAAAAGCCGGTCAGCGTCCCTTGCAACACCGGAACCCGGCATACAGTTCGGTCCACCCGGCCGAGAACGAGCATTTCAGCCGGTCGGCGGCGCTCGCACAGTTGAAGGCCCCGCCCTTTATCAGAAAACCCCCCGAACCGTTGTCGACCACCTCCCAAACATTGCCGTTGACATCGAAGAGCCCGTCCCCCGCCGTACAATCGGGGAACGATCCGGTCGGCATGACATGGAAACACTCGTACTCATAGCCGCAGTTCGCGTCGGTGTTGCATACGGCGATATTGTGTTCGGCGCAGAAATCGTCGCAGAAGGTGTCCACGCAGTTACAGGTCTCACGGTCGAAGGTGTTCCCGAAATGATACGCATTCTTTTCGGGACCCTCGCAGGCCGCCGTCCATTCGCCGACCGAGCAGAGGCGCTTCCCCGCCGCCACGCAAGCCGACTTGAACTTCGCCAGTTCCGTCGTCGTCATCGGGTTGACCATCCACGGCAGGACCCCGGCGACCGAGCGGGCCACCGTTTCGTCGTCCCCCGCGTTGTCAGCCGTCGCATCACCTCTCGACGCCTCGTACTTATCGACGCAGACACCGCCGACCGGCGCCATGTCGGCAGGACAATCAGCGAGCGCATCGCCGTCAGGCATCTCCTGATCGAGTATCGTCGTCGTCTCGCCCGGATCGCAGGAGACACAGAAGAAGAGAAGCAGGGCTATCGGGGCATGGGGATATCTCATGACACGCTCCATCAAAAGTATTGGGTCGCCAGTATGCGGACCGTATGTCGCAGCCCGTTCATGTCGTAGTAATCCCTTTTCCCGATGGTACTCGCCGTGTATTCGAGGTCATACTGCATCGAGATGTCTGAAGAGTCGGAAAAAGATACGCGTGCCTCCAGCGAGGGCACGATCACCAGTTCGATGCGCCGCTTCTCCTTCCGCTCAGAGAGGGTCGCCCATGCATCCTTCTGAAAGGCGTAGCGGTGTATCGCCGAGAACCGACCGATGAACGAGAGAGGATCGAGGTCGTACGACGCCTTGATGAACAGGGCCTGCTCGAAATGTTCGTTGCAGGCCGCAAGCGCGGTGAAGCCCGATTCGGCGAGACCCGCGAGGTCGTAGAGCCCCGCCTCCTCGCGCAGGGAAACGCCGGCCCGGTATCCACCGGCGACAAGACCGTTGTCCTCGTCGAAATGCCAGCGCATCGCCCCCTGCAGGAAGATGTCGGGGCCGCGCAGGTATCGCACATCGTCGCGCAGGCCGTGCTGGTAGGTGCCGGTGAGCGTCACCAACCACTCCAGCGTCTCTCCGTGCGGTATCACCAGTTCGGCGTAACCGTCGAACGAGCCGACATAGGGCTCCGGATCGAAACGGTCGATGAGCGAGAGTTCCCCCGCGGCGCCGAGGTCTATCTCGACCGGGCCGAGTTCACGATACCAGTCGGCGGTCAGTCCTATCGCCATACGGGTGTAGCGTCCGTCATAGGCCGGCATGACATCGTGCAGGAATGAGGCACCGATGGCGGTCTCCTCGAACAGGGTTATCTCTCCCGACAGATCGAAGATGATATCTCCCGCCCCGAAGCGATCGCCGACAAGCCCCTGCGACCCGGCCACATCGCTTTCGTAGCCGCCGCCCAGCCCCACCGAGCCGCTGAACGAGATCGCCGTAATATCATCCTCCGGCCCCTCCTCTTCGGCCGACAGGAGGAAAGGGGACAGGAACAGGACGAGGGCTATCAGACCTTGCATTTTCCCTTCCCCGATTTCTGCTGTTTCTTCTTCCGTTCCTCCTTGCGCTCCTTTTTCCGTTCCTCGCGCCGCTTTTCCTCCTTGTCCTTGTCAACGGTCGGGACAGGATCGAGCACCACCTCATCGGCGGCGGGGGACGGCGGCTTCACCGCATCGGCGTCGGGAAGCGTATCGCCGGCACGCAAGGGGAAAACGATCGTGACAAGCACGAAAAAAACGGGGAGAACGGCCACACAAGAACGCATCCGCTCGAACGCTCCCTGAATAACTCCGGCGGCATGGTACTCCATACCATTCCCCCTTGCAAGTGTTTTCTCCCGGAGGTTGACTTGCCCCCTGTTCTTTGTATAATCACTTCGAGTTCCGAGTGACGTTCGTTCTTATCATGGAGGATATCATGCACATGTTCAGGAATGCGGCTTTTATCGCGGCGCTTCTTTGCGGCGGCTCGTTGCTCGCCGGTAACCAGATCGTTGTTATAACCGACGGGGCCGGAGGTTGCACCTACGGTGGCATAAAAGTTCAGATATTCGACGATAACGGTACCCCGGGCGATCCCGGCGATGATTCGCAGATCGGGATAGATTATTATGTGTGCAACGGCGCCCCCGGCGCTAAGGGCGACCAAGGTGACCCCGGCGTCAAGGGAGACAAGGGCGACCAGGGCGACCCCGGCCTCAAGGGAGACAAGGGCGCTGACGGTCTCAACGGCCTTGCCTGCTGGGACATCGACGGCGACGGCATCATGGATGAGGAGGAGGATATCAACGCTGACAACTTCTGGAACACCGTTGACTGCATCGGCGCGCCCGGCATGACCGGCCCGCAGGGCGATCCCGGCGAGAAGGGCGATCCCGGCGAGAAAGGCGACAAGGGCGATCCCGGCGACACGGGTCCGACCGGCGCCGACGGTCTCGCCTGCTGGGATACCAACGGCGACGGTAACATGGACGAGGCCGAGGATATTAACGGCGACGAATCGTGGAGCACCCTCGACTGCATCGGCGCGACCGGCATGACCGGCCCGCAAGGTCCCGCTGGTCCGCAGGGCGATAAAGGCGATAAGGGCGACAAGGGCGATACCGGCGACACCGGTCCGCAGGGTCCCCAAGGCGATACCGGCGCTACCGGCAGTGTCGGCGAACAGGGGCCCACCGGCGCGCCCGGAGCTCCCGGTGACGACGGCAAGACCGCTCTGGTGAAGACGACCGACGAGGAACCCGGCGACAATTGCGCGACCGGCGGCAAAAAGATAGAGACCGGTCTTGACAATGACGGCAACGGCACGCTCAACGCCGAAGAGATAGACGAGAAAAAGACCTTCTATGTCTGTAACGGCGACACCGGCACGGACGGCACGGTCGGCGCAAGCGCGCTGGTCGTCACCACCGACGAACCGGCGGGCGAGCACTGCCCGAACGGCGGCTTCAAACTGGAGACCGGCATCGATGCCAACGGTAACGACGAACTCGACGAAGGCGAGGTCACGGAGGGGTCTGCCCGCTATGTCTGCAACGGCACGACCGCCGACAAGATAGAGGTCACCGGCGGCGGCGGCTGTTCGCTCACCTTGCTGTAAAAGAGGACAAGGACCATCGCATGAAAAAATATCTGCGCCTTCTGTTCGCGGCGCTCCTTATCGCGCCGCTCCTCGTAACGGCAGGGACCGCGACCGACCCCGAGAACTATAAGCCGTCCCCCTTCGCGAACGACACGATGTCGCTCATCGGCGCCGACCTGATGGGGCATCTTTCTTTCGGGCTCGGCCTCTTCCTCGACTACGAGAGGAACCCCCTCACGATACGCGATACCGCGCTCGATACCGCCATCCAGACCGTCGTCGGCGACCACCTGACCGGCGACATCACCGCCTCGCTCGGCCTATTCGAATGGGTCGACCTCGGACTCGCGGTCCCGGTCGTCCTCTTCCAGAACGGCGACGGGTGGAACGGCGGCGAAAAACTGCCGCCCGCGACGCTCGGCGACATCCGGTTCGCCCCCCGCGCCCGCATCTACCGGACCGAGGACCGGTTCTTCTCGATCGCCGTCGTGCCGGTACTTGCATTCCCGACCGGGCAGTTCCTTCACGAACTCTCCGGCGCCGCCGGCTTCACCTTCAGCCCGACGCTCGCCCTGTCGATACGATCGAAATGGGTCTGCGGCGGCCTGAACTTCCTGTACCGTATGACGCAATACGACCATGTTATCGGCGCCACCCACATCGCCGACCAGTTCGGCATCAAGGCGCAGGTGACCGGCTACGCGATACCGGAGACGCTCTCCTTCTCGGGGGAATGGTCGTTCGCCTCGACCGCCTCGAAGACCTTCGGCGAAAAGGACGAGTCGCCGATGGAGGCGGCCCTCGCGGCCTCGTGGCACGCGCCGCATGACCTCACCCTGACCGTCGGCGGCGGCGCCGGCATCATGAGCGGATTCGCCACCCCCCTCTTCCGCGTGTTCGCCGGTCTCACCTGGATACTGGAGCAGGAAAAAGAGACCACGCCGCCGGAAAAACCGGCGGTCGAAGAGACACCGGCGGCCGAAAAGAAGCCGGCCACCGCACCGTCACCGGTGCCGGTGACGGAGAAAAAACCGGAACCGGCCCCGCAGCAAGTGACCCCCAAGAAACCGATGGTGGTCGAACTGGGCGCGAAACCGGAGCCGAAAAAACCCGAGGAGAAGAAACCGGTGCCACCGCCGCAGGTAGAGCAGAAAAAAACGGCGCCCGCCGTCGCTCCCGTTCCGGCGAGACCGACACCGATCCCGCCCTTGCCGGTCAAGAAGATGGAACCGAGAAGAGGGACCCAGATGACCGAGGTCGTCTTCTTTCAGGACAACAGCACCACCTTCACCGACGAATCGCGGGTCAAACTCGAGAAGATAAATCTCCTCCTTTCCTCTAACTACACCCTCAAGATACGCATCGAAGGACACGCCGACCGTAACGAGAAACCGGAAATGGGCCTCAAACGGGCGCAGGCCATAAAACTCTGGCTCATCGACCGCGACATCGAGTCTTCGCGCATACAGACGATGGGGATCGGCGCCGACGAACCGGCGGCGAGCAGCGACATCGAGGCCGACCGGGCGCGCAACCGGCGAGTCACCTTCTGGGTGCTTGATAAGTGAGACACCTTTTTACCGGAGATATGACCATCACTTAAGGAGGAGACATCATGTCGTCCCAGAAGTTCCGCTTGGTGACCCGTAGCGATTTCGACGGGCTGGTGTGCGGCGCGATATTCAAAGAACTTGACCTCATCGACGAGGTGAAGTTCGTCCACCCCAAGGACATGCAGGACGGCCTCGTCGAGATAACGGGCCGCGACATCACCACCAACCTCCCCTATGTGGAGGGCGTGCACCTCTGCTTCGACCACCATGTCAGCGAGACCCTCCGTCTGACGATGCGCCGCCAGAACCATGTCATCGATCCGGACGCCCCCTCGGCCGCCCGCGTCGTCTATAACCATTACCACGGTAAAAAGACCCTTCCCCGCATCACCGAGGAGATGATGGCGGCGGTCGACAAGGCCGACGCGGCGCAATTCTCCATCAACGACATACTCAACTCCGAACGGTGGGTGACGCTCAATTTCCTCATGGATCCGCGTACCGGGCTCGGCCGGTTCCGCGATTTCCGCATCAGCAACTACGACCTTATGATCCTGCTCATCGATCTCGTCCGCACCAAGACCATCGACGAGATACTCGGCCACCCCGACGTCAAGGAACGGAGCGACCTCTATTTCGAACATCAGGACCTGTTCCGCGCCATGATACAGCGCGCCGCCAAGGTGCACAAGAACCTCATCTACATCGATCTCACCCGCGAGACGGTCATCTACGCGGGCAACCGCTTCGTCCCCTACGCGCTGTTCCCCTACTGCAACATCAGCGTGACCCGGATGTGGGGACTCAAGAAGGAAAAGGTCGTGTTCAGCGTCGGCAAGTCGATATTCAATCGCACCTCCAAGGCGAACATCGGCGAGATCCTGCTCGCCTACGGGGGAGGCGGCCACCGCAACGCCGGCACCTGCCAGATAGAGATCGACCGCGCCGACGCCGTCGAGAAGGAACTGCTGGAAGCCTTCACCCAGACCGCGTAGTGGTACGCGACCCACAATGCCGGGAATAAAACAGCACCACACACCTGTTCTTGTGCCGTCACCGATGTAAGGAGGTATATCATGGAGCACGCCCCGCTGAATGAACGGATCGAGCGGACCGCGACCGCCATCCGCGCCCTGAAAAACGAGATACAGAAGATCATCGTGGGGCAGGAGGAGATGATAGAGGCGCTCGTCATGGGCATCATCGCCGAGGGGCATATCCTCCTCGAAGGGGTACCGGGGCTCGCCAAAACGACCGCCGTCCGGGCCTTCGCCGCCGCGACCGATCTCGATTTCAAGCGGATCCAGTTCACCCCCGATCTGCTCCCCGCCGACATCATGGGGAGCCGCATCTTCAACATGGAGAAACGGGACTTCGAGATAAAACAAGGCGTCGTGTTCAGCAATGTCATCCTCGCCGACGAGATAAACCGCGCCCCCGCGAAGGTCCAGTCGGCGCTCCTCGAGGCGATGCAGGAGCGGCAGGTCACCATCGGCGAGAAGACGATGAGACTGCCCGATCCCTTCATCGTGCTCGCGACGCAGAACCCCATCGAACAGGAGGGGACCTACCAGCTCCCCGAGGCCCAGATAGACCGTTTCATGTTCAAGGTGCTCATCGACTACCCCACCGTCGACGAGGAACTGCGCATCATCGAGCGGCACGAGAAACGAGAGTTCGACAAAGCGCTGGCCCGGATCGCCGACCGCGAGTCCATCAAGGAGTGGCGCTCGGCGGTCGACCTCATCTACACTGACGATCGCATCAAGAAGTATGTGGTGTCACTGGTATTCGAGACCCGAAACCCTCGCAAGAACGACCTGAAGCAACTCATCGAGATCGGCGCCAGCCCGCGCGCCAGCCTCTATCTCGTTCTCGGCGCCCGCATCCGCGCTCTCATCGAGGGACGCGGCTTCGTGACCCCCGACGATGTCAAGGAGGTCGCCTATCCGGTCCTGCGGCACCGCATCATACCCAGTTTCGAGGCCGAAGCGGAGAAACTCACGACCGACCGGATCATCGAGCGGGTGCTCAATCAGGTGGAAGTCCCCTGAGC
Organism: bacterium; assembly: GCA_029573155.1. Lineage (GTDB taxonomy): Bacteria > UBP6 > UBA1177 > UBA1177 > JAKLFG01 > JAKLFG01. The sequence continues at coordinate 10,066 of JAKQHE010000179.1, read as the reverse complement.
CATGTTGCAGGAAGAGCTCCTCAAACAGATACGGCTCATCGACCTCAAGGTGCGTAGGCAGGTCGAATCGTCCCTGCAGGGGTCCTACCACACCCTGTTCAAGGGGCACGGCCTCGAATTTCAGGAGGTCCGCGAGTATGTCGAGGGAGAGGATGTCCGACTGATGGACTGGAATGTCACGGCGCGCATGGGCCGGCCCTTCGTCCGGGTCTACCGCGAAGAGCGGGAACTCACCGTGATGGTCGTGGTGGATGTCTCCGCCTCCACATTGTTCGGTCGCGCGTGGTCGGGCCGCGAGGTCGCAGCAACGCTCGGCGCCGCACTTGCCTTCTCGGCGATACGGAACAACGATAAGGCGGGGCTGATACTATTCAGCGACCGCATTGAGGGATACATCCCGCCACGGCGCGGCCGCAACCACCTGCTCACCATCATCCGCGCCCTTCTCACCACGCCGGCCAAAGGGCGGCGGACCGACCCCGACATCCCCTTCCGGTTCATTAACAAGGCGATGAAGAAGAAATCGCTCCTCTTCTTCCTTTCCGACATGCAGTTCGGCCCCCTTCCCGATAGCGCCGCCGTTGCGGCGCGTCGCCATGAGATCGTGCCGGTCGCCATCTTCGACCGGATGAGTTACGCACCCGAACGCAACGCCTTCGTCCGTACCCGCGACCCCGAAAGCGGCATGGCGCGGGTGCTCGACCTTTCGGTGAGCGCCGAGGGTCGGTGGGACCACGTCAGAAAAGAAAAGGAAGATGCCTTCAAACGGATAGGTTCCCTGCCGATATGGATCGAGAATCAGGCCGAATTCATTAACGATCTCGTTCTCGGCTTCAAAAAGATGCAACGAAAGGGGGCGCGATGAGGCGATATCTGCTCATCGTTCTTCTTCCCATTCTTCTGTTCGCCGAGGATATCACGCCGCAGTTGGAGAAAAAGGAGATCTTCCTCGGCGAACCGGTCATACTCTTCGTGCCGCTCAAGCCGGGGAAAGAGCTCTCGGCCTTCCCCAAGAGCGACGATGCCAACTTCGCCCTTGTCAAGACCGAGCCGGCAGGCGAACGGGTGCAACTCACTCTCTCGGCGATCGAGACCGGCACGCTGAACACCCCTCCCCTCATCCTGCGCATCGACGGGACCGAGTACCCTATCCTGCCTGTCGAGGTAACGGTGAAACCGAACACCGCCGAGGGCGACACGCAGCTGCGTGACATCAAACCGCCGGTCACGGCCTACGAACCAGACTACACGCTGTTATGGATACTTGGCGGTCTCGCGGTCATCGCCGCCCTGTTCTACCTTTTTTGGCGACTCTCCAAACGTCGCCGTGCGGCCGATCTCATCGCCGTCGCGCAGAAGACCCCCTATCAGGTGGCGATGGAATACTGCCGCCGCGCCGAACAGGAACTGCGCGACATGGAACACGAGAAGTTCGCCGACACGGTGACCGCCGGCATCCGCCACTACCTCGAACTGGTGAAACATCGCCCGTTCCTCGAGATGACCACCCGCGAGGTTAAACGGGCGCTCAAGAACACGGATCTGCCCGCCGCGACCGCCGAACAGGTGATCGCCTTGCTCAAGGAGGCGGACCGTTTCAAGTACGCTGACGAGCGATTCACGACCGGACAGTTCGAGAAACTGCTCGCCGACATGCACGCCGCGATAAACGCCATCGAGAAACAACTGGCCCTCTCGACCACGCCGCAGGAAATCAAGAAATAATTAAGACGATCCGGTGTCCTCTCCCTTTCCTATCACCAGATCGGGGAGTTCGTTGGCGTGTTCCCGGTAGGCGGGGCAGTGCGCCACGAGCAGTTCTCCGATACGACGCACCGCGGTGCAGATCGCCTCGCCTCGTTTTTTCTGTTTGAGGCCGCGGGTAAGATCGGCCATGATATCGTCCCAAGTGCCGTCGGGCAGTTTTTCGTTGATGCCACGGTCGGCCAGTATCCAGACGCGCCGTTCGAAAATGGAGATATAGAGCAGGATGCCGCTCTCGTCGCGGGTCTTGTGGAGACCATGCGAGAAAAAGGCGGCCGCCGCCGTCTCACGGACCTCCTCCTCCATGGCGGCATCGGGTATGAAGAACCGTTTGAGCACCGGACAACGACCGATGAAGATATAGGTCAACACGAAAAGCGGCACAAAGGCAACGAGAAAGAGCGACAACGTATCGTGCTGATCGTACTGAGACCAGTTGACGAGATAGGCGGCGCCCACCGTGAGCGGCATCGCGACGAGGAATGAGCCGAGCAGTTCGTGCGCCCCGTAGCCGCCACTCTCCGATACGATGAGCGGCACCAGTTCGCCGGAGGTGCGCCGCTCAACCTCTTTCACCGAGCGGATGATGCTCTCTTTTTCGTGGGGGCTCAGGAATCGTTCCGCCAGATCGCGCATATCACCACCCTCCCGAGGATCCGCCGCCGCCGAAGCCGCCGCCGCCCCCTGAAAATCCACCGCCGCCGAAACCACCACCGCCGCCGAAGCCGCCGCCGAAGAAACCGCCGCCGCCGTAATGGCGGGACCGGCGGGAACTGCTCCGACGTGAACCGAAGACGAATACCAGTATGAGCAGGAGGAGGAACACGAGCGGCACGAACTGTTCGATCTTCGCCGATATCTCCTCCCCGGCCGTGAACTCCCCTTTCACCGCGGCGATCATCGCATCGACGCCCGCCTCGACACCGCCTGCGAAGTCGTTCTTTTTGAAGCGCGGGACGATGTAGCGGCGGATGATACGGCTCGACAGGGCGTCGGTCAGTTTCCCTTCCAGCCCGTAGCCGACCTCGATGCGCAGTTTGCGGTCATCCTTCGCTATGACCAGCAGCGCACCGTTGTCGAGCTTCTTCTGCCCCAGTTCCCAACTCTCGACCACCCGCATAGAGAAGTCCTCGATACTGTCGCCGTCGAGTGTCGGCACGGTGAGCACCGCGATCTGGGTCGAATCGCTCGTTTCAAGCGCCGCCAGTTTCGCCTCTATCCGTGCTTTGGCGTCGGGAGACAACAACTCCGCCCGGTCGGTGATCCGCCCGGTGAGCGGCGGTACCGCGAGCGCGAAGAGCGACGCGCAGAAGAACGGTATGAGGAATATGAGCCGCCGCATCGGCTAGAACTGCACCTTGGGCACTTCCTTCGCCTTCTCGTCGGCCTTGAAGTACTCCTTCTTCTCAAGATGGAGAAGCCAGCCGTTGATGATGTTGTTCGGGAAGCCGCGAATGGATGCGTTGAAGGTGCTCACCGCCTCGTTGTAGCGGTTGCGCGCGACCGTTATCCGGTTCTCGGTCCCCTCCAACTGGCTTTGTAGGTCGCGGAAGTTCTCGTTCGCCTTGAGGTCGGGGTACTGTTCGGCAACGACCAGCAATCGACCGAGTCCCGCCGACAGTTCCCCCTGCGCCTTCTGGAATTTCGCCATCGTATCGGCGCTACCGAGGTCTTTGGCCTCGATCTTCGTCTGGCCGACCTGCGCCCGCATCGCCACGATCTTTTCAAGCGTCTCGGCTTCGTGAGCCGCGTAGCCCTTGACGGTGCTGACCAGATTGGGGATGAGGTCGGCGCGCCGCTGGAGGGTCGATTCGAGATCACCCCACGCCTTGAAGACCTCCTCTTCCTGTGTCTGCATGGTGTTGTAGCCGCAGGAACTCAATACGAACGCCGCGACGAGCGCTATGAACAGCGACAGTCTCTTCATCGTCTCCTCCATGAAAAAAGACAGGGGTACTGTAGCGACAAACGCCTCAGGAGTCAACTTCGGCGACGATCACCGCTTCATCAGCGCGAACACGCCCCAGCCGAGATATTCACGGGTGTATTTGGCGTAGCGCTCCGGGTCTTCGGTCAGTCGGGCGCGGACCTCTTTCGCCATCTCGTCGTGGGGATTGGTCTCCAGCCAGCGGCGCATGGTGAGCCACTTGGCCGCTTCGTACCGGTCCCAGCCCTCCTGATCTGCCAAGACCATCTCCACGACATCGTAGCCGAGGCGGCCGAACGAGGCGATAAGTTCCGGGAGCGGGAGAAAATCGGCGATGGCGACACCTTCGCACCCTTGGGCGACCTCTTCGGTCGGCGGCATCTGCCGCCAGTAGGGCTCGCCGATGAGGATGAGCCCGCCGGGGCGGAGGCTCCGCGCCAGCAGTTCGATGGTGCCGGCGAATCCCCCGCCGATCCAGGTGGCGCCGATACAGGCCGCCACATCGACCTTCTCGGCGGAGACATAGCCCGCCGCGTCGCCGTGGATGAATTTTACTTTATCGGCGACCCCGAGTTCTTCGGCGCGGCGTTTCGCTTGCTCGGTGAAGAGCGGGCTCAGGTCGACGCCGGTGCCGGTGATGCCGTGGTCGCGCGCCCATGTGCACAGCATCTCGCCCGAACCGCTGCCGAGGTCGAGGATGCGGGTCCCCTTTTCCATGCGCAGGGCGGTGCCGAGGGTGGCGTATTTTTCGGGGGTGAAGGGGTTATGGATGCGGTGGGCGCTTTCGGTGATGGTGAATATCCGGGGAATGTCCATGGCAGAGGAGCTCCTTGTTTATCCGACAAAAAGACAAGAGGACTTTAGCGCAACGGCGAAGAAATGCAAGTGGCGGATATCGACTCAACTGATTTTTGCAACCAGTGGTGGCAGTTCTATGTTGCGCTTGCTTTTTTGTCCGTTATCGGGCATACTGGCGGCATGAAAGTGAGTGAACGGCTTCTCAACACCATCATTCGCCAGATCGTGGCGCTGGTCGCGCCGCGCCGCATCATCCTGTTCGGCAGCGCGGCCCGCGGCGATATGAAGAAGAACAGCGACATCGACCTGATGATCGTCCTTTCCGACGGCGCTGCAAAAAAGAAAAGCGCGCGTATCCTCTACACCGCGCTGGAAACGGAAGGCGTTCCGTTCGACATCGTGCCGGTGACCGAAGAGGACTTGGCGCGTCACGGCGACACCCCCGGCCTGGTGTATCGCTCCGCACTCCGCGAGGGACGGGTGCTCTATGCCGCGTAAAGAGATCGTAAAGGGCTCTCCGCAGGAGTGGCTTACTTTCGCCAGAAGCGACCTCAAACTCGCAAAGGCGGGCAAGGTAAGCGGCGTCCTTCTTTCCTCGCTTTGTTTCCACGCACAGCAGGCGGCCGAAAAGGCGCTCAAGGCGGTGCTGGTGCTGAAACGGAAGGAGTTCCCGCCGACGCACAACATCAAGGTTCTGGTCGATCTTCTGCCCGGTTCGGCCGGGTTTCCCGATAAACTTCAACAGGCATCCCTTCTCACGATGTATGCGGTGAATACGCGGTATCCGGGCGATCTCTATCACATATCGCAGAAGGATTACGCCGAGGCGTTGTCACTGGCCGGCGCGGTCGTCAGATGGGCCGCCGCGGAGGTTCGCGCGGCCGGCGCGAAGAACGGTCTTTTCTCCTAGATTTTCCGTCTCACTTCACCGTTTCACGAGGATGCGGGTCCCCCGTTCCATGCGCAGGGCGGCGCCGAGGGTGGCGTACTTGTCGGGGGTGAAGGGGTTGTGGATGCGGTGGGCGCTTTCAGTGATGTTGAATATCCGCGGGATGTCCATTGCAGAAAACCTCCTTACTTATCCTTCAAAAAGACAAGGGAACTTTAGCGCGACGGTGAAGAAATGCAAGTCTGGGAGTCTGCTCAACTGATTTCTCTAACCAACGGTTGGAGATTTCTCGAATCAAGGAAAATTCTTGATTCTCAACCTCGCAAAAAGTATCTTTCAGAGGCATCGAGAAAATGCCAAGACGAGATTGAACAGAATGGAGAGTCCGATGCTGAAATACAAAGAGTTGAAATTGGCGCTCGAAGAGTTTCTTCTGGAGGATTTTCCTCATGCCGAGGGAGATGAGATTGAAGCCATAGTCACCCACTGGTTGCAAACGCCGTCAAAAAAGGTTCCGTTCCTGACAGCGTCGATGCATGAGTATTGCGTTTCCCGCGTCCAGTCTCTTCTTGCGGAAAGCGAGGAAGAGCGTTTTCTCATAAAACAGCCTGTGCCGGCATATCGATTTTCCCTGCCCATCGAGTGGACAAATATCCCCTTCCCCCCCGTCCAGCACCCATCCTTCACCTTCATCGATCTGTTCGCCGGGATAGGCGGATTCAGAATAGCCATGCAGGAACAGGGCGGGAAATGCGTGTTTTCAAGTGAGTGGGATCCTCACGCACAGAAAACATACGAAGCCAACTTCGGCGAAGTGCCATACGGCGACATTCGCAAAATTAATGAGAAAGAGATTCCCGACCATGATATTCTCTGCGCCGGATTCCCCTGTCAGCCGTTCAGCCTTGCCGGTGTGTCTGCGCGCAACGCCCTCCACACTGCCCATGGGTTCGCCTGCGAGACGCAGGGAACCTTGTTTTTTGACATAGTAAGAATCGTCAAAGAAAAACGCCCCCGGGTGCTATTCCTTGAGAATGTGAAAAACCTTGTTGGACACGACGAAGGCAAGACATTTTCCGTCATTCGCAACACCATCGAATCCATCGGTTACAGCTTTTCTTACAAAGTGATTGATGCCAGTCCCTTAGTTCCCCAGAAGCGCGTCCGTTGTTATATGGTTTGTCTACGCGACGGCAAAGGGCCATTCGACTTTCCTGTTATTTCCGGCCCGCCGATACCGCTTCGCACTATACTTGAAAAAGAGGTTGATGACTCGTACACAATCTCGGCAAAACTCTGGCAGGGACATAAACGACGCACAAAAAACAATCTTGCGCGTGGTACCGGCTTTACTGCATTCTGCGCCGATCTGGACAAACCGGCCAACACGCTTGTCGCAAGGTACGGCAAGGACGGGAAGGAGTGTCTGATACCGCAGAAGTCGAAAACCCCGAGGATGCTCACCCCTCGGGAATGCGCCAGACTTCAAGGCTTCCCCGAGTCGTTCATTATCGCTCCCGGGAAAACGACTGCTTATCGCCAGTTCGGTAATTCTGTTGCCGTCCCGGTTATCCGCCTGATAGCGGAGGAAATAGCCACGCATCTCCGGCAAAACAAGAAAGAGAGGACAAAAAAATGAGATTCGGGAAAAATCAGGAAATCAGGTTCGGAACGACCAATGGTGCTTATTCATTGGTAACCGACCGGGAACACTACGATTCCCAAATCACTTTAACTGATTATGAAGCCGAACTGGTCGTTGGACATTTCGGCGCAAACAACATCCATGTCGGCAGAGTTCAATTAAACCCGCAAACAGCCGCAAAGCCTTTTCGTCACTACCCTGATGGAACCTCTATCGAACTCAATCTCGTCTATCCCAAAGAGGAGAAAACGGAACTTCGACTTTACATTTCATCCAAATCGGGATTTAAACCGGAGGGAGGCGAAATCTGGTTTGTCTTTCTGAGAAACGGCGATATCTGGATTGGTTCCCTGACTGAATCAGAGTGGCGAAAAGAAGCGGCCGATATCAAGAAAGATGAGAATGACGATCTCTATCAGAATACAATATATGATCCCGACCCCATACTTACACAGAAAATAAAAGAGCGTGAAGTATATGTAAGAGACAGAGAGCTGGCGATAAAACGGATGGAGATGGCTGGTTTTTCCTGCGAATATGACGAGGAACACAAACTTTTCATTTCCCGCTTCAGCAGAAAGAACTACCTCGAGGCCCATCATTTGATCCCCATCGGACTACAGGCGAAATTCACGACAGCACTGGATTCTCTCGATAACATCTTCTGCCTTTGCCCCTACTGTCACCGAGCGGTACATCATGCAGAAGAGTCGAAGGCAAGAAAGATTCTCGAGAAACTTGCCGAAAAAAGACCCGTGTTGGAAACTTACCGCCTTGATATCCATGACCTTTTTAACCTGTATGCCGTTGAAGAAATCGTCTGAATGGTCGATTCTCTCAGCAAGGAAAAACGAAGCTGGAACATGAGCCGCGTTCGCGGCAAAGACACGAGGCCGGAGATAGTTGTTCGTAGCCTTTTGCACCGATCAGGCTTTCGATTCAGCCTCCACAGGCCCGACCTGCCGGGAAAACCCGACATAGTTCTGCCGAAATATAGAACCGCCATTTTTGTTCATGGTTGCTTTTGGCACCGGCATACTGGATGCGCTGATGCAACTACGCCGAAAACCCATACTGACTTCTGGACCAATAAATTCACCGGCAACATCAAAAGAGATTGCAAGAACAAAAAGCTATTGAAAAAGTCCGGCTGGAGAGTCCTTACCGTCTGGGAATGTGAAACTCTCAATCCCGATAAGCTTTCAAGAAAACTAAAGAGATTCATCGAGACTTCGTAAAGATATAAATTGCCAATTTCCCCTTGACATCCTTTTTCATTTCTGCTAAAAGAACTGGACTGGGCGCTCGGTAAAGTTGAGGAAACGATGGATTTTCCACCGAAAGAAAAAAGAGATCAACGACGGGAACGCGGCTGCCAGACGCGGCAACGCATCATTGATACCGCCGCCGCCATCATCATCGAAGAGGGCCGCCCCGGCCTCACCACCCGCGCCATCTGCGAGAAAGCGGGCATCGGCAAAGGAAGTCTCTACCACCACTTCACCGACACCCACGAACTCGTCATCGAGATCGTGAACCACTTCATGGACCACTACTTCGGCGCGATGACCGCGCAAGAGTTCGAGAGCGTCGACGACTTCTTCCTGAAATTCGGCCATCAGGCGATCGCCCAGATCAGCACCTCCTACAAGATACGGGAACGCTTCATGCCTTTCGTCGTCGAGATGGTCGAGGACGAACACTTCATCGCCGAGACGATGGAAAAGAATGGCGCCATGCAACGAGCGCTCATCGGCAAACTGAGCGCGCTGGCGGGCGGCACGGTCCCCCCCGCGGTGCTCGCCGACGCGGTGCTCGCCCTCTTCACCCTGCTCGAAGGGACCGAGAGCCTCATGCAGTTCACCCGCGACGAGAAACGGTTCCTCGCGATGTGGGAACGGGTCGCGAAACTGCTTGCCGATCATGTGAAACAGAACACCATACGGAGCAAGAAATGAGAAAACTGTTGTTCCTGCCGCTCGCCTTCTTCGCGTTCACCCTTTTCGCCGCCGAGCCGACGGTGGAGGAGATCGTCAAGAAGAGCGACGAACTCTACCGCTCGGCGACCAGTTACGCCGAAATGGAGATGCAGATAGAGACGCCCGACTGGAAACGCAACATGCGGCTCAAGGCGTGGACCGAGGGGATGAAGAAGACCTTCATCACGATTCTGGAGCCCAAAAAGGACGCCGGGATCGGGACGCTCAAGATCGACACCGAGATGTGGAACTACTTCCCGAAGATCAATAAAGTCATGAAGATACCGCCCTCGATGATGATGGGTTCGTGGATGGGGAGCGACTTCACCAACGACGATCTGGTGAAGGATTCGACGCTGTTGGACGATTATACCTATAAACTCATCGCGGGACCCGACGCGACCAAGTACTACATCGAACTCACCCCGAAGGCGAAGACCGCCACCGTCTGGGGGCGCATCGTCATCGTCGCGAACAAGGGCGACTACCTGCCGGTGGCGCAGGAATTCTACGACGAGAAAGGGGTGAAGGTCCGCGTGATGAGTTTCCGCGAGGTCAAAGTGATGGGCGGCAAGAAGATACCGACGGTAATGGAACTCCAGTCGCTCACCAAGCCGGGGAACAAGACCACCATCATATATAAGGAAATACTGTTCGATGTGCTATACGACCCCGACACCTTCACCCTGCGTAACCTGCAAAAGCAGAGGTAGCCGATGTTACTCCTGAAAATGGCATTCCGGAATCTTTTGCGCCAGCGGCGGCGGAGCCTGCTGACCGGCATCACGATGCTGGTGGGCTATGTGCTCTTCGCCATCAATACCGGCTTCAGTCAGGGGGCGTGGGGGATGATGATCGATCTCGTCACCCGCGACCATACCGGCCACGCCCAGATACATGCCAAGGGCTACCTCGACCGGCCGTCGCTCTACAAGAACTTCGCCGACACACCGGAACTCTACGCGGCAATAACCGGCGACCCTCAGGTCCGCGCCGCGACCCCCCGCATCCATTCCTCCGCGCTCGCCTTTGTCGAGACGAAGACCACCGGCGTCAAACTGATC
>JAKQHE010000175.1 GCA_029573155.1 bacterium | reverse complement strand
GTCAAGACCGACGACCTGACCGCACAGGAGTTCAAGAACTGCACGATGAGGTTCGACAAGAAAAGAACGGTCCATATCACAGCGCCCGACGTCAAACTGCTCGCCGAGGGAACGCCGACCGCCCCGGCGAAGGTCGCGGCGCAATATTTCGTCGCGCTGACGCTCTCTCAAGCGGCGGCGGGGACGATACGGATCGTCGTCAACGGCACCGAGGCCGATACCGTGAAGCCGGGAGAGAAGGCCAAGATAGCCGAGATAACCAAGTTCCTGCGCCCGGGACCCAACAAGGTGCTCGTGATGGCCGGCCCCGAAAAGGTCGCCGTGTCGGTGCAGGTGCTCATCGGTACGGGCAAGGACAACGCGGGCAGTCTGGAACTCACGCCCGCGATAGACAAGCAGACGGGGCTTTCCGACAAGGGGCTTTCCGAGACCTTCGACATCACCGCACGATAGGAGGCGACACCGCATGAGATCCCTTCATCTCCCGATCCTTCCGACGCTCTTCGCGCTCCTGTTCGTCGCCTGCGCCACCACCGAGACCCAGACCGTCAGCGACGAAACGAAGGGCGACAGTTACTACCAACTCGGCATCGCGGCGTTCGTCAAGGGCGATACGGTCAAGGCGAAACTCCAGATAACCAAGGCGATCGAGCAGGCGCCGCTCGTCCCGTACTATCACAACCACCTCGGGCTCGTCTATCTGCAGGAAAAGGATTTCGACCGCGCTCAGACCTGTTTCGAGGCGGCTCACAAACTCGACGAGAGTTACTCCGACGCGCTCAACAACCTCGGACTCCTCTACCTCATGAAGAATGACATACCGAAGGCGAAGGAATATTTCCTGCGGACGATCGCCGACCAGTTGTATCCCTACCCGCATTTCGCCGAAACGAATCTCGGTCGCGCGCTCCGGATGGAAAAGAACTATGTCGAGGCGGAACAGCATATCCAGAGGGCGATACGGCTCAAAGGGACGCACTGCGACGCCTACAAGGAACTCGCCATGCTCTATGACGAGCAGGGGATGAACGAGAAGGCGGTGGAGAACTACAAGAAGACCATCCAGTACTGTCCGGGCCATGTCGAGGCGCTTTATCGCGGGGCGGTCAAACTGTTGGTGCTCAAGGATACCGCGCTCGGCACCGCGTGGCTCAAGACCTGTCTGGAAATGGAGCGCGAGAACACCGCGTCGATCGAGATACCGTTCCTGCGTGAATGCGCCAATCTTGCCCGTCAGTATGGCGTGACCCTGGGGAAGGATACCGGTGACCCGCGCCAGCAGATAGACGGGGGGTACTGAGTGGAAACGCGCACCGGACTCATCACCTTTCACCGCCGTACCCCCAAGGGCGGCAGATACCTTTTGTTCGCGCCGGAGGAGGGGAATATCGGCCTGTTCGCCCGCGCCGAGCCGTTCCTGCTGTTCGACCGCGTCGAGGCGGTCTATGTCCGCCGGTGCGATACGCTGTTCCTGCAGGAGTGGACCATCCTCGATCGCTCGCCGCTCGCCCGTCACCCGGAACGGCTGGTCGCTGCCGCTTACTTCGCCCACCTCGCACGCTGTTTCACTGAAGGTCGCGGGCCGGAACAGGCGTTCGTCGAGCGGATACCTCGCCTGCTCGAGGAACGGATAGGTCCTGATACCATCGTCGAGGCCGAGGTGCTCTGGGCCCGGGCGATGGGACTGCGGATCGACGGCGACGACCGCGTGGGAGCCGTCATACATGATCACATCGGTGCCGCGGCGTATCGCCTGCGCGAACAGGTGACGACGGTCCTTTCAAGAAGGGAGGAAAGCCATGCATAGCGGGCCCATGAAGGGGACGGCGTTCATCACGCTCGTCGACCAGATACTGAGACAGCGGTCGCGCGGTCGCATCGTCTTCACCCTGCGAGACAACACGAAAACACTCTTTTTCGACAACCATGCGGTGACCGGGGCGAGTTCCAGCGACCCGAGCGACTACCTCGGCCAGTACCTCGTCAATGAGGGGGCCATCAACCTCGAACAGTTCAACCGCGCCTACCAGACCCAGTTGGAGACCGATGTGCAGATGGCACAGGTCCTCCAACTCATCGGGCTGGCGCCGGTCGACAAACTGCGCGAGACCATCATCGTCAAGATCGTCGACACCGCGTTCATCGTGTCGTGCTGGCAGGAGGGTACTTGGGAGGTCGACGAGACTTATCCCACGGCGGTGAGCGGCGTCGAGGTGCGTATCAATATCGCCGAACTGTCGTCCCAACTGGTGCGGCGGCAGACCGATTTCGCTCAGATACTCGAGATGTTCAACGATCTCGGCGATCGGCCGGAGGTCGCCATGGATGGTATCGATCGCGAACGACTCAAGAAACTCGACCAGCAGGTGATAAGTTTTCTCGCCATCGGCAAGACGCTCCGCGAGACGCTGAAAGCGGTACCGGTCCATTTTTATGTGCTCGCCCGACACCTCCTTTCCCTGTACCGCGACCGCATGCTCCGGCACGGTGACGGCGCGCCGATCGCCGAGGTCGAGATATTCGATCGGCTCGTGAGGGCGAGTGGCGTGGCGCGGCCGCAGGACACCGATCTCGTGGCGAGCGAGGAGATCGCCGGCGTGTTCCGCAAGGCGCAGGAGGCGATGGGGAATAAGGACTACTGGAAGGCGGCCTCCTTCTACCGTATGCTCTGTACCGTGAATCCGAACAATCTCGTGTTCAAGGAGTCGCTCAACAACGCCGAATACCACTATGTGCTCCATTTCTACAAGGAGAAGTTCCGGCCGACCGCCCAGATAAAAAAAGGTACCGCTCCGGCGGGAGGGAGATGCGACCCGATAGAGAAGAAGATACTCGATCTGGTCGGCGAACATACCTATGTGGTGCGTGATCTCGTCGGGTTCTTCTCTGACAAATTCACCGAGATAAAGATAATCAACGCGATCGAGAATCTCGTCCGCCGTGGCGCTCTGGTCGAGGCGAAAGTATGAAGGCCGCCGTCATCCAATCCGATTGTTTTCTCGGCGACATCTCGCGCAATCTCGCCACCCATCTGCGGTTCGCGAAGATGACTGCGAAAGATGGCGCGACGCTTGTCGTGTTCCCCGAATTGTCGCTGTCGGGGTATCTCCTCGAGGACCGCGTGAAGGATATCGCCCTGACGGCGAAACAGGTGACCGAGCTCTTCGACGGTACCGGCCTGCCCGACATCGTCATCGGTGTCGGCTTTCCCGAAAGAACGCGCGGCGCCATCTATAATGCCTACGCCCTCATCCGGTGCGGCGCGAAAAAGGCGGATATCATCGGCATCCAGCGCAAGGTGAACCTGCCGACCTACGGCATGTTCGACGAAGCGCGTCATTTCCGCGCCGGTTCTTCGCTCCGCGTCCACGAACTGCCGGGTGGCGCGACCGCCGCGGTGCTCATCTGCGAGGACGGCTGGCACCCGGCCCTGCCGGTGGCGCTCGCGCAACTTCCCGAAGGGATGCCGCATCTGCTCGTCGTTCCCGCCGCAAGCCCGTCGCGCGGCTACCGTGGCGAACGGCCGTCGAACCTCGAAGGGTGGGACCACGCCGCTGAACAGTTTTCCCGCGTCTACGGTGCCGCGACGCTCACCGCCCAGCGGGTCGGCGTCGAGGACAGTCTTATCTTCGCGGGCGGCTCGACGGCGACCGACCATAACGGGACCATCACGCGGGCGGCACTGTTCACCGAAGAGACGATCATCGTCGACATCGATATAGAGGCGCTCTCGCGACTCCGCGCCAAGGCGCCCGTCGTCTCGGTGCGCGACCGCGAGATCCTCAGGAGCACCCTTGCGTAGGAAGACCGCCGGCCCGCTTACCCTGCCGCCGATCAACGGACCATTGACCGCCGATGCGCTCGTCTTCTTCATCCGGCGCGAGGTTGAGCGCGCAGGTTTCGAAGGCGTCGTGCTCGGTCTTTCGGGCGGTATCGACTCGGCGCTCGTTGCGTTTCTCGCGGCCCGCGCCATAGGTCCCCGGCGGGTAACGGGGCTCATGTTGCCCCACCGCATCTCGTCAAAAGGCTCGGTCGCCGATGCAAAAATGGTCGTCCGTACCCTCGGCATCCGGTCACACCTGCTCGACATATCGGCGGCGGTCGACGGCGTCGAGCGCGACCTCATGACCGCGCCCGGCATCCACCGACAGGGACGGCTCGGCAACGCGATGGCGCGGGTGCGGATGCTGGCTCTTTTCGACCACTCTCTGGCCCATCGCGCGATGGTCCTCGGCACCAGCAACAAAAGCGAGATAGCGCTCGGCTACGCGACGCTTTTCGGCGACAGCGCCTCGGCGGTCAACCCGATCGGTGACCTCTACAAGACCGATGTGTACGTCCTCTCGCGTCATCTCGGCGTCCCGCGGGCGCTTCTTGACAAGCCGCCGTCGGCCGACCTGTGGCAGGGGCAGACCGACGAAGGGGAGATAGGGTTCCGCTACGCTGACATCGATCCTGTGCTTCACCGTCTCCTCGACCGCCGTGAAACGCCCGCCGCCCTTGTCGCGCGCGGCGCCGACCCGGTGCTTGTAGAGTTCCTTTCAAAAAAACTGCTCACGACGCATTACAAACGCAAGATACCGGTCATCGCGAAACTCGAGACGCGGACCTTCGGGGTCGACTTTCTCTATGCCAAAGACATCCTCTCGTAAGAAGATCGCCCTGCTGGGCGGCAAATTCGATCCGCCCCATCTGGGGCATCAACTGACGATATTCCTGTGCCTCGCCAAATTCGGTATGGACAAGGTCTGGCTGCTGCCGAGCGCCGCCCACCCCTTCGGTCATACGATGAGCCCGTTGGCCCTGCGTCTCAAGATGTGTCGCCTGCTCGCCCTGCCGTGGCGCGGCACCGGAAAGGTGCGCATCCTCGATGACGAGCGCCGGGTCGACCGGCGGCCGGTCTACACCCTTGATCTGGTGCGCCACCTCAAGGCGCGTTATGGCGACCACGATCATCACCTCGTCATCGGGGAGGATAACTGGAACGCCCGCGCCGAGTGGAAGGAGTTCGACGAACTTTCGAAAATCGTCACGCCGCTCGTCATCGGCCGCGGCGAGGGTTCGGCGTTCCCGATAGCGCTTCCGGACCTATCGAGCACCGCGGTTCGACGGGCCATAGCGGACGGCGCGACGTGAGAACACCTCGTCCCCGCCGGGGTGGCCGAGTTCGTGATGAGGCGGGGCCTGTACCGTCCTGTAGCATAAGGCGACGACCTGTTTTTTATTGACAGGAGCGCGCCGTCGCTTTATCCTTCTCCGGTGGAAAGTATTTCGAGGGGATGTTCGATATGCGCGTCTGGCAGTGGGCGGTAGAGAATTTCATGAACGGCGAATTGTTCTTCTATGTGATCCCCGCCGTGCTCCTTATCGTGCTCATCCTTGTGATACGGCTTCCCGACGCCGAGGACCGCCGCGATCCCGACGCCGACCGCGACGGGAAAAAGGATGACGACAGATCTCCGGTCCGGCCCGAACGCGCCGCCCGGCACGACACGATATCGCTTCTGCCGCCCGAACGCGGCAGGGAGGAGCCGGAGGTCCGGGTTTATTATCGTGAGCCCGGCTCCGCTGAAGGCTCCGCCGTGACAGGCCCGATACCCGCGGAAGCCCCCGCCGCGGAGGTGCCGCCGGAGGCGCCGCGTGACTGGCGCGACGGTCTTGCCCGGACGCGCGGCGGATTCTTCTCTCGGTTACGGTCCCTTTTCGAAGCAAGCGTCGTCACCGACGAACTCGTCGAGAAGATGGAAGAGATACTCTACAGCGCCGATCTCGGCGTCGCGACGGTGACCTCCCTGATGGACGAGGTGCGCAAGGCGCGCGGCGCGCTGACGACCGGCGATTCGGTGCGCGACCTGCTCAAGGACCAGATAGCAACGATACTGAGAACGGTCGAAAAACCGCTTGTGGTGCCCGCACAGCGGCCCATGGTCCTACTCATGATCGGTGTGAACGGCGCGGGCAAGACGACCACCATCGGGAAACTGGCGCGGCGCTTCATCGCCGACGGTCACCGCGTGACGCTCGCGGCGGGCGACACCTTCCGGGCCGCTGCGGTCGAACAACTCTCGGCGTGGGGCGTACGGACCGGCGCCGAGGTGATCAGCGAGAAGGAAGGCGCCGATCCGGCGGCGGTCGCCTTCAACGCCGTGAACTCGGCGGTCGCCGGCGGTCGCGATATCGTCATCATCGATACGGCGGGGCGCCTGCAGAATCGCGTCAATCTGATGGAGGAACTGCGTAAGGTGCACCGTGTCCTTGGCAAGGCGCTTGACGGTGCGCCGCACGAGACGATACTGGTCATCGACGCCAACAACGGGCAGAACGCGGTGTCGCAGGCCCGCGAGTTCGGCGAGGCCGTACCGATCACCGGCATCATAGCGACCAAACTCGACGGCACGGCAAAAGGCGGCGCGCTCGTCGGCATCGCGCGGGAGCTCGCTATACCGGTCTATTTCGCCGGCATCGGCGAGGCGGCCGACGACCTGCGACCTTTCAGTGCCGAGGCTTTTACGGAGGCGTTGTTCTCATGATCAAACTGAGTATCGAGACGACCAAACGGTCGATCCGCGAGCAGTATTTCCCGATCGGTCCGGCGTCCGACATCTTCGTGAATCTCGCCCTGCTCCCGAATTACGAGACCATCAAGGTGGGGGGCGCCGTCGAGATCCGGTTCGTCGTGACCGACGAGAAGAGCGAGGTGCTCATCCGCGGGCAGGTCTCGTGGAAACGGCCGCGCGAGATACAACTGCCGGGGCGCGTGATGCCCGCCGGCATCGGAGTGAAACTCGACGAGAAGAGTTACGATCTCATCGAGGAACGTATACTCAAAGAAGAGAGCGAACTGTCCGACCTCAGTATGATGATGGTCGGCGGCAACTACATCCGGGTGCGGCACGATATCGCGCAGGTCCTCAAAGCCCGCGACGCGAACCGCCCCACCCTGCCGCCCGACAAGAAAGGGGGTGACCAGCGGCGCCAGCCCCGCGTGGGCATCTCGGTGCCGATAGAGGTGTTCATCAACGAACAGGTCGCGAACTTCAAGACGCGCGACATCAGCATGTGCGGCATGTCGTTCGAGACCGCCGAACCGCTCAAGGAGGGCGAGGAGGTCGTCATCATCCTCGAGGACCGCACCGTTCACAAACAGTTCATCCTCAAGGCGCGGGTGGCGCGCCATATCCCGCATCCCGACGATGCGCGGCGTATCATCGGGGTGGGGGTGTTGTTCCTGTTCGAAAGCGACAAACAGCAGAAGGAACTGATGAACTTCATCATCCGGAATTCCTAGAGTGATCTATCTCGTCAAGAGAGAACTGCGACTTACCGACGACCACCTGATCGCGGTGAGCGAGGAGGAAGCCCACTATCTCTTCAAGGTGCGCCGGGTCGGGCGGGAAGAGCCGGTGTTCTTCTACCACGAAGGGATCGTGTACGAGACCGCGCTTGCCGAGATGTCGCGCAAGGAGGGTCTGTTCGAGATACGCGCCCGTCACGATGTCGCACGGCGGGGGCGCCGGGTGTTCGTGGCGATTGCCGCCATCGAATGGTCGCGGCTCGAGGAGGCGGTCCGCAACGGGGTCGAGGCGGGG
>JAKQHE010000239.1 GCA_029573155.1 bacterium | reverse complement strand
CGTTCAGCGGAAGCGGGGACCTCGGAGGTCTCCGGCGCGACGAGCACCTCCTCCTTGACCCGGGTCCGCGCCTGCGGCGTGGCGGCGGGAAGGAACTCCTCGGTCTCGGCGAACAGTTCGTTGATACGGTTCCTCATGCGGCGCGGCGGATTGGTGAGCGTGTTCATGGCGCGGAGGCGGAGTTCGTTCTGGAGCCCGATCTCCTGCAGTATCTGGTAGGCGATGCTCTGCTTGTCACCCAGTATCGCGAGGAGCAGGTGGAGCGGCGCCGGCCTGTCGGACACGCCCTGCAGGAACCCGAGCGCACGCCGCTCTATCTCCCTCACGGTGCCGGGTTGTTCCTTGAGCGCACCGCCGCCGCGTTGACATCGCCGGGAGAGATCCTTGAAGGTGTCGGCTATCGTCTGCTCGGTCACCTTGATGTCCTCGAACAGGACCGTCACCTCGCTCGGTATCGTGAAGAAAGAGAGAAGGAAATGAAAACTGGAGAGATCCTCGTCGAGACTTTGCGCGAAATCGAGCGCGTCGCCGTACAGCGCCGCGAGGGTATCGGGGGCCTGCGCCTCCATCGGTGCTCCTCTCTTGCCTAGGACCGGGTCCGGTGCCATTCTAGCGACGCCGTTCCCTTTTTCAACATTTACTTGGACTTTTTACAGGCGCTCGACAACCCGAGTTGGCAGGCGCGCAGATAGTAGTATTTCGCCGCTTTCTCGCCGTCCTTCTGTCCCGACGCGCCGCTTGCGAGCACATCGGCGTAGCGACCGCATCCTTCCTTCGAGTTCAGGTCGCAGGCCCGTTTGTAGAATTTCGCCGCCATGGCCGGATCGTCCACCACCGAACCGAGACCCTTCGCCATCATGTCGGCAAGAGAAAGGCAGGCGACCGCCTGATCCAGTTTACAGGACCGTTCCAGTATGTCGCGCGCCTTCGAGATGTCCTTCGCGCCGCCCTCACCATTGGCAAGCATGGTCCCGTAGTTGGTGCAGGCGAACCCTTTGCCCGCCGCGCACTCCCCCTCGAACAGTTGACGGGCCACGGCGTATCTTCGTTTGTCGCCCGACAATTTGGCCTCCTGATAACAGGCTATAGAATACCTCTGGTCACACGCCGCCTCGAGGTATTCGAGCGCCTTGCGCCGGTTCCCTGCTCTCTCAAGCGCCAAGGCCTGCTTGAAGAGGTCAGCCGGCTCGCCCTGCGGGACATAGGCCTTGACGAACGAGACCTCGTTCTTGTCCTGCACCTTGCGAAGTCTGCCGCGCGCCGGATCCTCGACCGGTGCAGGGGTTTCGGCGGGGGGCTGTTCTTCCTCCTCGGGCTCCTCCTTCACGATCATCCGCGAAGCGGAGGGCTCGGCTTTTTTCTGCGGGGCGGTGGCAGGCGCTTTCGCCGGAGCGGCCGCATGTTTCTTCACGGCGCGCGGCTTCCGTACCCGTTCGGTCTCTTTCTGCTCCGGTTGAAGCGGATTGCCGTCGGCATCCTTGCCGATGAAGCGAAGCGCCTCTTCGGGTATCCGCTCGTCTGTGCGTTCCTTGGTGATGAGGAAAAAGGTCGTTCCGGCAAAGAGAATGAGAAGCGTCGCGAGCGTCGCGGCGACGACCCGCCGGTCGGCAAAGAAGGCCGCGACCCCTGAGCGGGGCATCGCGGCGACGAGGTCCTTGCGGAACGCGGCGATGTCCTGATAACGATCCCTGATACGCAGGGAGAGCGCCTTCAGCAGCGCCTTTTCGGCCTGCGCCGGTATGATCGCGCCGAGTTTCGACGGCGGCTTGAGTTCGTCGTTATGGAGCCGTTCGAGCGCGGCGGGAGGCACCTTGCCGGTCAACGCGCGGTATATCGTCGCTGCGGCCGCGTAGATGTCGGTCCACGGTCCCTGTTCGCCATTCTTGCTGTACTGTTCGACCGGCGCGTATCCCTCCTTGAGCGTCAGGCTCATCGACTGCGTCTGACTCGTGAAGGTGTAGCGCGCCGCGCCGAAATCTATCAGTTTTACCGTGCCGTCCTTGGTCAGGTAGATGTTCTCGGGGCTGATGTCGCGGTGCAGGAGGTTGGCCGCGTGTATCTTCTCGAGCGCGTCGAACACCGGGAGCATCACCTCAAGCGTCTTCTGATAGGAAAGGCGGCCGAACGGGTGCTTGTCGATGTGATCGCCGAGGGAGCGGCCTTCTATGTAGGCCATCACGATGTAGGCGGTGCCATGCTCCTCGAAGTAATCCTTGACCGCGACCACATGCGGGTGGCTGTCGAACTTCGCCGCCGTCTGCGCCTCGCGCAGGAAGTAGCGCAGGCCGTCCTTGAAATCGATCCCCGCCTGATCGTCGTGCGGTCTCACGTGCGGATCGGGAAGGGCGCGGCCGGCGATGTGACGCGGAAAATATTCCTTTATCGCCACTTTTATCTTGAGCCGCGTATCGTAGCCGAGATAGGTGATGCCGAAACCGCCGATGCCGAGCACGCGACCGAGCAGGTATTTGCCCTCGGCGAGCGGGGTACCGGGCGACAGTTGCGGACCGGTGTTCTCTCCCATCGAGCGCGAATCGAAGCCGCACTTGATGCAGACCGGTTCCGAACCGCGATCTTCCATGCAACGATAACAGAGACTCACGGCACCTCCAAGACACATGCCGCTAGACTATATCATAAGAATAGGGAAAAGCAAACGGCCTGTGGCTTCCCCCTGTCAAGGGGGATTGAGGGGGTTTTGTCCCTTCACGATGCGAGAAAACCCTCCCTGCCCTTACCTCGCATGAATGCTGCGGCTTCCGGCCTGACGACACTGTACTACAGTCTCGTCCGAGACGGCCTACAGTGACAGGGCGGGAGGATCGTCATTCCTCGAACAGCGGTGTCGAAAGATAGCGTTCGCCGGTATCGCAGATGACGGTGACGATGAGTTTGCCTTTGTTCTCGGGCCGCATTGCCACGGTACGCGCCGCCCAGAGGTTGGCCCCCGAACTGATGCCGCAGAAGATCCCTTCCTCCTTTGCCGCCCGACGCGCCTCGGCGAAGGCGTCGTCGGCCGACGCACGGAGTATCTCGTCGACGACCGTGCGGTCAAACACTTTTGGAAGGAAGTTGGGGCCCATTCCCTGTATCTTGTGCGGCGCCGCTGTGCCGCCCGAGAGGACAGGGCTTTCGTCCGGTTCGACCGTGACAACGGTGACCGCCGCGTTCTTCTTTTTCAGCGCGGAGCCGACGCCGGTAACGGTGCCGCCGGTACCGGCCCCCGCGACGAAGATATCGACCTTCCCGTCGGTGTCGCGCCAGATCTCCTCGGCGGTCGTCTTGCGGTGGAACGCCGGATTGGCCGGGTTCTCGAACTGCTGGAGTATCACCGCGCCGGGGGTCGATCTTTGCAGTTCCTCGGCCTTCGCTATCGAGCCGCTCATCCCTTCGGGGCCGGGGGTGAGAACGAGTTCCGCGCCGAGCGCCTTCAAAAGTTTGCGCCGTTCCATCGACATCGTCTCGGGCATCGTGAGGATGAGTCGGTAGCCCTTCACCGCCGCGACGAGCGCGAGTCCGACGCCGGTGTTGCCGCTCGTCGGTTCGATGAGCGTCGCGCCCGGTTTGATGGTCCCCGCTTCCTCCGCCGCCTCGATCATCCCGAAAGCGATGCGGTCCTTGACCGAGTGCATCGGATTGAAATATTCCAGTTTCGCGCAGACGGTCGCCCCGGTCTCAGCGCTCATCCGGTTGAGGCGCACCAGCGGTGTGCCGCCGATAAGTTCCAGTACATTTTGATGAATGGGCATCCTATCCTCCTCCCACAATGGTCAAGATGTCGATGGTGTCGCCCGCCGCGAGCGCGGTGGCGGTCCAGTCGCCCCGTTTGACGACCGTGCCGTTGCGCGACACGGCGAGGAACTGCGCCTCGTCGAGTTTCATGGTCGCGAGCAGTTCGGCGACCGTCGCGGCCGCCGTCTCCTGTTCCTTCCCGTTGAGGGTGATACGCATGGCGCTCCTCAAAAAGGTTGACGGGGTCCATTTTCACGGATATGGTCGAAAAAGCAATGTTTCGGGAGGCCTGCGATGATCTTTGCGCGCAATGTGCCGGGAATGACCGAGGTTCTGGAGCGGGCGACCGTCGGCATCGCCGGGTGCGGCGGACTCGGCTCGAACGCCGCGATGTTGCTTACCCGCGCCGGTATCGGACATCTGGTGCTCGTCGATCTCGATACGGTCGAGGAGTCGAACCTCAACCGCCAGCACTTTTTCCGCAGCGACATCGGGACACCCAAAGTGACCGCGCTTGCCGCCCACCTGCGGGCGGTGGATCCCGCCGTTCGGCTCGATCTGCATGAAACGAGGCTTTCCCGTGAAGCGGTCGCGGCGACCTTCGCCACGTGCGATATACTCATCGAGGCGTTCGACCGCGCCGATGCGAAGGAGTGGCTCATCGAGGCGTGGACCGCCGCCTATCCCGACCGCCCAATCGTCGCGGCGAGCGGCATCGCGGGCTACGGCGACAGCGGGACGATGACGGTGCGGCGCGCCGGGAACATCCACATGGTCGGCGACGGCCGGTCCGACATGAGCGAGGGGTTCTGCGCGGCGCGGGTGATGCTCGCTGCGGCGCTCGAGGCGAACACGGCGATAGAACTGCTCATGACACAGAAGAAGTAAGGCGCTCGCATGCTGACGGCGATCACCGGAAAAGCGCTGCGGAAGATGCCGCTTTCGCGCGACGAGGCGCAGGAACTGCTCACACTACCGAAAAACGCGCTCCCCGATATCCTGCTCAGCGCATCGCGGGTGCGGCGTCATTTCAAGGGCGACACGGCGGTGCTTTGTTCCATAGTCAACGCCAAGAGCGGCAAGTGTTCCGAGAACTGCATCTTCTGCGCTCAGTCGGCGCACCATAAGACGGCGGTCGAAGAATGGCCGCTGAAAAGCGCGCCGGAGATAGCGGCGGTCGCCCGCACCGATGCGCCGTACGCGTCGTTATTCGGCATCGTCACCTCGGGCCGCGCGCTTGACAAAAAAGAACTCGCGACGGTCGGAAGTACCCTGCGCCATTTCGCCGCGGAAAAGATACCGCAGAGGCCGTGTGCGTCGCTCGGCATCTTGTCGGCGGATGAACTGAGATCGCTCAAAGCGGCGGGACTGAAGCGCTACCACCATAACCTCGAGGTGTCGCGCAACTTCTTCCCGCAGCTCTGCACCACCCACACCTACGACGAGCGGGTCGCGACGGTCCGCGCGGCGCAGGAGGCGGGACTCGAGACCTGCGTCGGCGGCATCTTCGGCGTCGGCGAATCGGTCGAAGATAGAATAGACCTCCTCTTTGAGATAGCGGAACTCGCTCCCGATTCGGTACCGCTCAACTTCCTCGTCCCGATAGCGGGGACGCCGGTCGGCCATCTGCCGCCCTTCGATATGTTCGAGGCGGTGAAGCTGATCGCCCTCGCCCGCTTCATCCTGCCCGACAAGGACATCAAGGTCGGCGGCGGCCGCATCGAGGTGTTCGGCGACTCGCAGGTGCTCGTCTTCCTCGCCGGCGCCAACTCGATCATCACCGGCGACCTCCTCACCGTCAAAGGGCGCAGATCGGCCGACGATATCAAACTTCTCGCCGACCTCGGACTCACACCGACATAAATCCCGTCAAGGTCTCTTTGACAAGGGACCGGACGGTGTGCTATACTGACTTTCCATTGCTGAAGGAGCGCCCGATGGCCGAAGAACACAGCGTTCAGATGATATTTCCCGACGGGAAGACCGAAGAGATCCAACTTTCGCCCGGCGCCCATCTGAAGACGCTCGCCGACCGGTTCGCCGACCGCTTCGACCTCCCGATACTCGGCGCGATCTGCGACAACCGCGTCGTGTCGCTCGAAGGGAAGGTCAACACCTTCAAAAGCATCGAGTTCATCACGATGCGTGACAAGAACGGGCGTCTCATCTTTTTGCGGTCGCTCCTGTTCGTCTTCATCAAAGCGGCCAAGGAGATGTTCCCGCACGCCCAACTGCACATCGAATACGGCATCGGCAACGGGCTCTACTGCTACTTCGAGGGTCTTGAGTGGATACGGCTCGAAGAGGTCGAGGACCTCGAGAAGAAGATGCGCGAGATCGTCGCACAGGACCTCCGCTTCATCCGCAAGGAGATGCCGACGCCGGAGGCGGTGCGGCTCTTCAAGGAGGCGGGCCTGCAGGACAAGGTGCGGCTCTTCTCGACGCGGACCGACGAGACATCGAGCGTCTACTATCTCGGCGGGCTCATCGATTATTTTTACGGTCACCTCGCCTACTCGACCGCCGCCATCACCGATTTCCGCCTGCAGTATTACAACCGCGGCATCGTGCTGCTCATCCCCGACCAGAACGACCCGACCAAGGTCGAGGCGTTCAAGGATCAGCCGAAGTTCTTCAACATCATCACCGAGAACAAGAAGTGGCTCGACATCCTCGACCTCGAGAACTGCGGGCAACTCAACGAGGCGGTGCGCCGCGGCCGCGCCAAGGAGATCGTGCTGGTGCAGGAGTCGCTCCACGAGAAGAAACTCGCCTTCATCGCCGACGAGATACACCGCCGCCGCGAGGTCGTGCGGGTCGTTTCCATCGCCGGGCCGTCGTCGTCGGGGAAGACCACGACCGCCAAACGGCTCGCGATACAACTGCGCGTCAACGGGTTCCGACCACTCCTCATCAGTCTCGACAACTATTTCGTGGACCGCGACAAGACCCCGAAGGATGCGAGCGGCAAACACGATTTTGAAGGTATCGACGCAATAGATGTGGCTCTCTTCAACGAACAGGTGCTCCGGCTCCTGCAGGGGAAGGGGACCAACCTCCAGCGGTACGATTTTCTCACCGGCAAGAGCGCGCGCGGAGAAACGAAATATCGCCTGCCGAGGAACGGCGTCATCATCATCGAGGGCATCCACGGGCTCAACCCGCAACTCTTCACCGATCTCAACTACGACCGCACCTACAAGATCTATGTCTCGGCGCTCGCCAACCTGAACATCGACCATCACAACCGCATCCCGACGACCGACTGTCGGCTCATCCGCCGCATGGTCCGCGACGCGCAGTTCCGCGGTCACGACGCCATCGAGACGATAGACCGCTGGCCGTCGGTGCGGCGTGGTGAGGAGCGCAACATCTTCCCGTATCAGGAACGGGCCGACATCATGTTCAACTCGTCGCTCGTCTACGAATTGTCGGTACTCCGTCGGTACGCCGAGCCGCTCCTTCAGAAGATAACGCCCGATCGGCGCGAACATCTCGAGGCGCGGCGGCTCCTCAAGTTCCTTTCGTTCTTCGAACCGATAGAGGAGGGTTTCATCCCGTTCAATTCGATCATACGGGAATTCATCGGCGGTTCGGCGTTCGACTATTGAGGGATCAGCCGCGTTTCTTCTCCGCGAATTCGCGACCGGCGCGGAACGCGGCGATGTTGGTCTTGACGATCTCGGGGCCCTTGCGACCGAAGAGGAACTCGATCGCCCCTTCCATCTTCTCCTGCGGGATGTCGATGAAGAGCGACGCGGCGCCCGCCATCACCATGTTCATGCCACGCGAGTTGCCCGCCGCTTTGGCGAGTTCGTCGGCGTTGACGATGATGTGTTTGGGCTGTTTCTCTATCTCGGCGATGACCGCCTTTGCGTCGGGATAGTTCGGGATGTTCACGAAGGGCTGGGAGTTGGTGATGATCCACCCCTGCTTCGAGAGCCACGGCAGGTAGCGGAGCGATTCCATCGGTTCGACCGAGAGTATCATGTCGGCGCCGCCGTGCGGCACGAGGTCGGAGAATATCTCTTTGTCGCTGATGCGCAGGTGCGACTGGACATCGCCGCCGCGCTGGGACATCCCATGGACCTCCGACTGCTTCATATGCAGGCCCGCCGATATTGCCGCCTGCCCGATGACCGCCGCGATGGAGAGGATGCCCTGACCGCCGACGCCCGAAAGTATGATATCGCTTCTCATCATTCGCCTCCCTTCTTGTTCTTCTTACCGAGCGTCTGGATACATTCGCGCGTCGGGATGATGACCGAGACACCCTTGTGCTCGATCTCCTCCTTGATGACCTGTACCATCTCGTCGTGGTTCTTCTTGAGCGGCGTCACGATGCGGATGTGCTTTTCGTCAACGCCGAGCCCTTTACAGATCTCACTGAGCCGGCCGGTCGCGTGCGAGTCCTGACCGCCGGTCATGGCGGTAGCCGAGTTGTCGAGTATGAAGATGACGACATTCGCGTTCTCGATGACGCAGTCGAGCAGGCCCGTCATGCCGCTGTGGCAGAAAGTTGAGTCACCGATGACGGCGCAGGCGGGGAAGAGCCCGGCGTCGGCGGCCCCTTTGGCCATCGTGATCGATGCGCCCATGTCGACGCAGGAGTTGACCACCTCGAACGGCGGGAGCGCCGCGAGGGTGTAGCACCCGATGTCGGCGAAGACATGGCCGTCGCCGTAACCCTCGGTGACCACCTGCTTGATGGCGTTGTAGGCGTCGATGTGACCGCACCCGACACAGAAAGCGGGGGGACGACCGGCGACGATGGCGGGAGCCGGCTGGCCGCAGATGTCGGCCATGCCGAGCGCGCGGCGGACGAAAAGCGGGTTGAGTTCGCCGTCACGCGGCAGTTCGCCGGTGATACGGCCCTTCACCTTGACATCGCGGTCCAGCAGGCCGCGCAACGCCTCCTCGACCATCGGCTGACCATCCTCGAGGACGAGTATCTCTTTGGTCTCGTTCACCAGTTTTTCCACCATCTTCTTGGGGACCGGGTACTGGCAGAGTTTGATGACCGGATGGGGACAGCCGTCGGGGTAGTTCTCCATCAGGTAGTTGTAAGCGAGTCCGCAGGCGATGATGCCGCGGCTTTTGTCTTTCCCGTCGATATAGCGGTTGAAGGGGCTCTTCTCGGCCTCCTCCATGAATTTCGCCTGATTCGCGACGAGTGTTTTGTATTGTTTGCGCGCGATCCCCGGCAGGAGGACGAACTGTCGCTTGTTCTCGGGCAGTTTCAGTTCCTTCTGGGACAGGCGGCTTTTCTGCGCCACCCCGGCGCGGCTGTGGGCGAGCCGCGTGGTGAGCCGGAGCATGACCGGCGTCTTGTACTTTTCCGAGAGTTCGAACCCGGCGAAGGCCATGTCGTAGGCCTCCTGCTGGTTGGCCGGCTCGAAGATAGGCAGGAGCGCGAACTTCGCGAGTATCCGGCTGTCCTGCTCGTCCTGCGAGGAGTGCATCGAGGGGTCGTCGGCCGCGACGACGATGATGCCGCCGTTCGCGCCGGTGACGCCCGAGTTGACGAAGGGATCGGCCGCGACATTGAGCCCGACATGCTTCATCGACACCATCGCCCGTTTGCCGCAGTACGACATCCCGAGCGCCGACTCCATCGCCGTCTTCTCGTTGGCCGACCACTGCCGGTGGATGTTCAGCGCGGCGGCATCCTTCGAGTGCTGGGCGTATTCCATGATCTCGGTCGAGGGGGTGCCGGGGTAGGCATAGAACCCGGAAACACCGGCGTCGATGGCGCCCTGCGCTATCGCCTCGTCTCCCATCAGCATCATCTTCTCTTTGGCCAAGACACACCTCCATGCCGGGTTGTTGTTCGTTCTTGCCTTTCACTCTACTTCCGGCAGGCGCCGTTTTTCAAGAAAATTTTATACCTTTTGGGAAAAACAGAAGAAACAAGGGGGAAAAGAAAAACTACCTGATCAACCCGAACAAGTTCTTCCAGCCCTTTCGCGGCGGCGCATATTCCTCATACGGACAGGTGTCGGGATAGGCGTTGCAGTAACATTTCATGTCGCGGAGAACGAGTGCACCGCTGTTGTTGCCATAGACCAGATACTTGTCCCACAACTGCGCTACCGCCTTACTGACATCTCCCGAAAGATCGCTGTCGTGATCGTTCTCCAGACAGAAATTCCTGCCGTCGGAAAATCGATGAAAACAGGCCACATAATGGGGGTTTTCGCTGAGTTTCCCCTCCTCGAGGCCTGTCTGCTTACCAAACAGCAGGAACCGGTCGTCGATATCGTGAACTCCTATCGCATTGTAGTGTTGCGCGATCTCCCGATAGGTAATGTTGTTCAAATCGGTGATATCGGCCTCTATGATGGTGCCTGCACGATTTTGATAACCGTCCCCCCCTTCGTCGTAATATATCCGTTTTCCGTCACGGCTAAGGGTAGCATTGCGGTTATATTTTCCTTCCTGTTCACCATAACGGGATATCACTTTGCACGAATCGCTCCCGATATCCAGATCGCAGTACTGTATGACGAAATCCCAGTTGTAAAAGGCGATATAATGGTCATGAAAGGTTGCCGGACCGATCCGGTTAAGCGATGGGTCGCTGTGGGCCGTGAACGGTTTCCAGTTGTCCCACTCACCGATCTTAGTGTACTCGACATGGATGCCGCTTACGGTCAGATCGTCCTGTATCGTGGCGATGAGATACCGCTCGCTGGCGCGCAGATCGGAAAAATATCCCCGCCAGCCCTTGCGATAGGCGATCCCGTACTCGTTCTCTTCGGTGTCGTAGTAGGTGAGCAAACTATACGGTTTGTCGCCCGCGTAATATTCCGGTTTCTCGGGCCAATTGTACTGCTTGGCGTTGTCGTAGGTGCTGAAAAAGGCGTAGCGACCGTTCGTGGCGTTGATAAAGTGTGACTGGCCGGCAAGGCGGGTCATCCGTCGTGTCGCGATGTCGAACAGATAGGTCCCCTCACCTTGCACGAAAAAGGTGTTGTTAGGATTGAAAAGATGCACGATCACCTTACCGTTGTTTTCGTACCACTGTGGATCGCTCCCCATGGTCCAGTTCATCGCCCAGCAACGACCGGGGCCGATCAGGGTATCGCAGGGGAATTCCCGGATGTCGGCCTTGGGGTCGTTGGTATTGCAATAGGTGTCGGGAAAGTTATTCTCATCCTCCACCATCGCCGGTTCAAAGGGGTAATCCTTCGCGCATCGGTCGTAGGGTTTAACCAGACGGGGATCGGGAGAGTCGGTGCTATAACGATAAATCCCTTTCCATAATTCCCGGATGTTGTCGGGGTCGGTCGCCACCACATCGAAATCGCCATGCCATTTCATTGCGGCCGACTCGATATCGGCATAGGGATCGCCGTCGGGCACCCACGGATCGCAATCGACGCCCTCGTAATCGGAAATCGACTCCGCATCATCTTGTGCCAAACCATTTTCTTCCGACAACACGGTATCGTCGCCTTCATTTACGAGGTCGATGTCGTTCCCCGCTATCTCGATGCAGTAGTGCATTTCATTGCAAATATATCCGTAACCACAGGGGCCGCATGCAATTCCGTTCACCATTCCGCACCGACCGGCACATGAAGATGCACTGTCGTCTGTCGGTGCCGGATTCGAGGGGGCACAAGCAACCATCAGAAAAAAAACCAAAGGGGCGGCCACGCCGCCCCTAGTAGTAAATATCTTTCTCATCTTAGCACCCCGACCAGTAGCAATTTCCCGTATTCCATCCGCTACAGGTCGAGTTGCAAGTCGCCGTACCGCTGTTCCACTCGTTCGGATCGAGATCCTCGCAGTAGACGCTGTTCCCGTCGCATACCTCGCCCGGCTCCACGATCCCGTTCCCGCAGTAACTCGGCACCTCGTTGTTCGTCGAGACCTTCACCTTGTTCCCGTCGGGTATATAGACCCAGCCGTTGTTCAGGTGGTTCTCCGCCATCTCCCGCATGTCACCGTTCAGTTCCCAGAAGTCGATGTAGGTGTCGGGCCGCCCGGCGAAGCGGTACTCGTACCCGTCGCAGGCGAGATAGAACGCCCCGTGGTCGGTCGTCAGTTCTCCGGTGGAGCAGTAACCGTACTCGTAGGCCTTGAGCGTGAGCGTATCGGCGTCGCGCACCTGCACCCCTTCATCCCAGAAGGCGTACCAGTAGAGGGCCAGTTCTCCGTTCGTGATGGCGAAGTCGACCACCGAACCCAAGTTCACATAGGCGAGACGGGCGAAGGTCTCCTTGTCGCGGATGTTGATGCCGTTGTCGTCGCCGACATAGAGTTTGTCGTTGTAGAGTTGGATGCGGTACTGGTAGTTGTACGGCGTGCTGTAGAACGACAACTGGCTTATCGCGTCTGGGTTCGCGGTGTTGAACTTGTAGATGCCGCCGCTCGTCGCCGCGTACATGATGTCGCCCTCGGCCACTTCGAGGTCGTAAACGCGCCGGTTGGTGGTGAAAGTGCTCTTGAGGACCAGCGCGTTTGGGTCGCTGATATCGTAAACGCGGATCGTGCTGTTCGTCCCGACATAGAGCCGGTCGCCCTTCCCGGCTACGCTGTAGACGGTCGTGCCGACGGAGAAGGATTTGTACCACGGGGAGGTGAAGGGAAGGCACACACCGTTGTTTCCCGTGCCGCCCTTCAGAAGAGCGCCCTCTTCGAGCAGGCAGAAAAGATCGGGGAGATTGATCTGCTGATCGACATCAAAGAGAGATGGGACAACCGTCCCATCCGTTGCGACGGTAAATGCTGAAGCCGTCCCGCTTTCAAGATTCTCAACGGCCACTGCCGTCAACAGACCCGCGGCATCGCCGAAAAAGCGGATCCCGTTGCGCAGGACTGCAGGATCGAGTGTCGCGAAAAGGGTCACGCCGGCATCGGTCGTGTAGCGGTACAGAGTCGTGGCATTCGATTCGTGCGCGGCAAAGTAAAGGGCCTCTCCAACGACTTTTACCGACGAGAACAGCGGCGTGGCCGGAATGGTCATCGAGCCCTCCGTGATCCACTCATTGGTGTCGGTGTCGTGCCGGTAAAGGTACAGTGTTCCATCGGTGGCGCGCACTACCGCTACGAGAGAATCGTTCAGTATCGCGAGCGAAAGATTCTCGATCTGATAGTTGGCGGGGAAGGAGACAAGGGACTGATACTCCCAATAATCGTCGTGTTCGATAAGGCGACCGAGTACATTTTCGAAATGAAATGTCGCGCCGAATTCAGGAGTTAGATCCCCGGGCGGCGGCGGCGAGACAACGGCGACATAGTTACCGGCGAGATAGAGGATGTTTCCGAAGAGCGC
Organism: bacterium; assembly: GCA_029573155.1. GTDB lineage: Bacteria > UBP6 > UBA1177 > UBA1177 > JAKLFG01 > JAKLFG01. Next base: position 5,562 of record JAKQHE010000239.1, on the reverse strand, counting down.
AAGCGCGGCGAAGTTATGATCACGGCCTCCCGATACCTGCTTGGGCGCACCGAGCGGTAATGCGGCGGACCCGACCGAAAGTGCGTAAGCGCTTCCCTGTTTAACGAAGGCATAGGTCATGCCACCTATTTTATCGAGCGATTGCCAGCCGACCGGCGGTTGTTCGGGCTCTACGACGATTTTGTCCCCGATTCTGTCGATACCGAAGATATCGCGCGCTTTCAGCCACCCCAAAGAATCGACCGGATCGATATTGTCGGGGTTAAAGCGACCTTTGCCGATAAGATCGCGATAGCGTTGATTGAGCGCGTCGTAATCGAGCGAAGGGGAGACATTGCACATGGGAATTTGCCGATCTTCCCATCCGGTCTGCCAATAGATGAGTTCCAGCGGTTTGTCGTTCCAATCGGGAGAGGTGGTCCAACGCCCCTTGTCGGTCATCAGCGAAAGAGCCGTGTGCTGGAAGGCGGGATAGGCGGGGTTCGTTACGAAATACCCTTCGAAGAACGGCTCATTGATGCTTTGGCCGCTCATATAACCGGCGTTATCGGCACTGCGGACAAAACCGGCGGAAAGGCGGGCATTGAAATAACAGCCCGCATCGTGTGCTTGATTGTATGCCGCACGGGACTCTTTGAATTCTGTATCGGCGCAACCGTAGGGCTTATACTCGGCCATGTCGGTCGTCCACTGCCATGAGCGGTTGTAGGGGGCTGTTTGTGTCGTCGTTTTAACCGTGCGGGGTGCGTTTTCTTTCTGGGCGTGAATGGCGCGCCAAGTGGTTTTTTGAACACCACCTAAAGATTGCCATGCAACCTTCGGCGCCGCGTGTCCCGCGCCACAGTCACCCGTTTCGGCGGGACATTTTGCCTTATTCCCCCCCTGACCACAGTAGCAGTAGTAATGCGATTGGTAACTTTTCGCATTGGCCACCGCGTATATATCGCGGGTCGTGACGGCACCCGCTATCTCTACCGTTCGGCCATAGGTGTCATTCTGTTGCCAAGTCCAATTCAAACAGTGTCCGGGCCCCGGCGTCCGTTTGTTTTCGTTTTCCGTCGATTCGCTTTTGTGCTGTTTCTGTTTTTTCACCGAAAGATGGAAAAGCCGCGGATCGGCGATGTCGCGGATTCCGTCGCCGTCGAGGTCGTCATAGATGCATCGATGTTTCGGGTCTTTTAATTCCGGCGTATCGGGACAGAGATCATCGATGTTGAGCTTTCCATCTTTGTCGGGATTGGCCATAAGGATCGAGTAATTTTTTAGAAGATTGGCGGGATATTCGCCATACCAACCAATGACGAGGTCGCCAATCACATTCGGGGCATCACCGCTTCCTGCGACACGGTGGAACCATGCGTCTTTTGAAATATTTTGTCCGCCTATAAAACCATTGATCAATTCGTTAAATGAACCCAACATCGTATCAAGAGGAATGTCAACCAAGAATTTAGTCAGTTTGTCGGTATAAGAACCCAAATCGACGAACAATTCTATTATCTCTTGATTCGACACATCAAATTCAAAATCGCCGGAAGCCGGTATATCGGGACGCAAAACCAGCGCGCCGGAACTATTGTGCGTAACGCGCAGTCTGATTTTTCCACTAAACGATCCACTGCATAAAAATGCCGGATCGGATGTTATTTTGTCGCCCAAGGTGACTTCCAAATAATTCCCGTGGGTATCGTGCATGACCTTCGCATCTTTTACACGAACGCGAATGCTGATATCGGCCTTCCCGAACACATCGTATTGATTGACTGTGCGGTTTAAGAGAGCGGCGAATATCTCTTCAAGAATATCCTCGCTCAATGAAAGTTGAAGCAACTCCTTTAGCCTCGGACCCTTTTCATCTAAGATGCTAAAAACATTAACCGCATCCGATACTTTCGGTGACACCGCCGGGCAACTTACCACCGTTACGGAACCGTTTTGGGTTGTAAAGGTGAATTCACTACCAAAGGTGTTGGCTTCCAATAGGTGATCAGGCGAGGCAGGTGTTTGAAAGGGACCCGTCTTGAAAACAAGACTCTGAGCAGTCATGTGAACTGAACGATCTTTACATTCGTTCTCACACTCGGTCACATTGTGTTCTTCTGCGCAGTAGACAGGGTCACCCTCGGCACAGTATACGCCCAAACACCATTCGATCCAAACGGGGTCCGTAGTTTGACCTTCGCAATAACGCCGTTCGGCATCGGTGCAGTACATACACTTCTCATATTCGTTGGTACAGGCATCGAGGCAATTTTGGTAATGCTCCCAAAGATAGGTTGTCGGAATCTTTTCGGTCAGATCGTACTGGATCGGATCCAAGGAGACGAATGCCTCGGTGATGCTTGTTTCAATAGCGTTCGAAAAAGTATCGGTATTGCTTCGATCCTTCAGTTCGGCCCTTTCCGGCGTTACCGTCAAAACCCCGTTTGCGAAAGAGGTGCTCATGACAACATACAATTGAGGAAATTCCGTTATCGCGTTACTCTTGGCACTATCCCGGTCGATCGACTTCATCGAAAGTAACATGGCGGAGAAATAATCGCTGAAGTCACCAAGTTCAACAGAGCCAAACGGTGTATAGATCTCGGTAATTATTTGCCCATATTCGTCGAGAAAGTTCGCAAACTGACGACTCGTCGGGCGTTTGATGTTCACCAACACATAGACTCGATTCCGTTTGGCCGGATCAGAAAGTGTTTCAAGACTTACATTCCGCGCAAAATAGACATTGGACACTTCGAGATCGGCCTCTATCTTTATACTATCGGCTTTCCCGGAGAGTTGTTCCCTCATATCTCCTGGAAGCGACGAGACGGGAACAGTAAAAGTTCGCGAAGACCCGATAGCAGAAACCGCCACATCGAGAATCATTTTCTCGGTAACAAATTTACGCATCTTCACCGCCATGGGCAAACCGGTACCAGCGGCACCCTGCGTGGACGAAAAAATTGTTGCGGGAAAAATCGTGATAATTAGCAGTGTTCTTAAGAGGTTACCCCCCCCCGTGCCGATTTTAGTTAAAATGTTTTTTGAAACCATGAACTTCATAACACACCTCCCCAGATGAATGAATAGACAACTCGACTTTTACAAAATGAGATTATCGGTGTCAAGATTTTTTTAGGACAGTATTGTTGTAAAGATGGGGGTTACGCGACCGTTACCCGTTTTTCTTTCAGGTACCGTTCGGCGCGCATCTTGAGGTCGCGCACCGTCGCGTCGTCGGCGCCGATGATGTCGACCCACAGTTCGGCAAGGGAACCTTCTTGTAACACCTTGGTATCCCTCAGGAACAAGGTGTGGCCGCGCCGGTTCGCCGTCCGCAGGCCGAGCGACCGCCAGTGGTAGTCTTTCCGGTGCTCTGCGGTGTAGATCGAGGAGAACACCTGTTCCGCTCCCGCAAGGTAGGAGGGTGCCGCGCCTTCGCTTTCCGCCCGGGGCGTCGCCGGGTGCAGGAGCACCTCCCGTCGCCCTTCGAAGAGCGACTCGAACATCTTTTGCATGAGCCGGTCCCGCACGATGACGCCGCGCAGGCGGGGGTGGGCCGCGATCTGTCGCGCCTCCTCTTCCTTCAACGGGAACGGGATATACAGGTGGTGGTTGAAGAACTTGCCGACCGGTCGCCCGTCATGGAGGAGCGCGACGCGATCGATGTCGCGGATACGGAAGAATGCTGCGCGGTCGGGATCGTCGAGCACGACGGTCAACCGGGTCGATCCGCGGCGCGCCGGGGTACGGAGCGGGCGGAGGTCTTCCGCTCCTTTCGGTTTTTCGGGTGTGGTGAAGAACAGCCGCCCCGAAGGCATGGTATATATCTGGTGGCGCGCCCGCTTCAGCAGATCTTTGGTCGCCTCGTCGTAGCGTTGCACGAAGAGCGCCTTCCGTACCGGGCGGGGAAAAGTGAGGAGCAGCCGTCCGCTCGTCACGGTCGCCCGCGACGGCTCCAGCCACTCGCCGTCGTACATCGTCCGGTCGTAACACCAGAAGGCGACGAGGCCGTCTTCGTACAGACGCCGTTCCTCGGCGTGCAGGATGACATGGAACCGGGTGTCGCCCGTCTTGTGCGCCTCCCGGAGGATGCGGCGGCCGAGAGGCCACGGGTAGTTCCACGCGTCGTTGAGCACCGGCTCGGCGAGCGGCGCGGGACGCGGGACGGGCGGCGCGACCGACTCGTCGTAAGCGACGAGCGCCTTGGCGTCGGGCGGATGGGTGTATTCGGGGCGCAATGAGAACGGCGCGGTGACCGACTGCCGTTCGCGCACCTTGTCGCGGCACCGGAGATCGCAGGCGGTGAACTGCTGTATGCGACCGTCGCGGGCGCGGCAGGTGCCGAACTCGGCGATACAGCGCTTGGTCGTGGCGAGATAGAGCGGATCAAGGCCACGAGCCGCCTCCCAGTTCGGGCGCCCCGATACGACCGGCCGCACCTTGTGGTCGCGGTACCACTGCGGCCACGAGAGCATCGCGCCGCTGGAAAAAAGGAACAGTGCGCCGGCAAAACGGGCGGCTCGCGCCCGCTCGGCATCATCCGGAGAGAACAGGAACAGCCGGTCGGCGACCGTCAGCGCCCGTGCCAAGGGGACGACCGACGCACGGTCGCGGTCGAAGGCGAGCGCGAAAGGATGTTCGCGGCGCCGGAGCCACGGGACGATGCGGTCCAGATCCTCTCCGGGGAACCAAAGCGGCACGACCGGGATATGGCCTTGCTTTTTTACGACGGAGGGAAGTTGTTCGGGAAAGGCGAGAAACTGGAAGTGTTCCAACGGGACTACTTCTTCTTTCCGGCCGCCCGTTTAGAGGCCTTGAGCGGGTTGACCGCCTTCTTGGCGACCGCCGCTTCCTTCTTGATATTGATATGGGTCGCCATGAGGCATATCTGACCATCCTCCCAGTGGAAGGCCGGCTCAGCGTACTTGCCGCAGACCTTGGCGCCCGCATCTTCCACGATGCGCTGGCAGCCTTCGCACTGGTCCACTATCGGCAGACGGGCGATCTTGAGGTTGAGGTCGGCGCGTTTCTCGGTGCTCATCGTTATCCTCCACGACTTATCACACAGCGGCGCGATTAAACAGAAAAAGGGGCGATTGTCAATAAAATGTTTCTTTCGGAAGAACTTGCCCTGCGGCGAAAAGCGGTTAGCGTACCGGCGGTCACTACCGTATGGAGGCACCATGTCGGCACAACGGAAAGTTTCTCCCGGGACCACGGTGGTCCACGGGATCCACGGCCATCACGCGACGACCCATGATCTCGTCCCGCCCATCCACCTCACCTCGACCTTCGTCTTCAAGAACGCCGACCACGGCGCCGGCTGTTTCGCCGGGACCGACGAAGGGTACATCTACACGCGGCTCGGCAACCCGACGCTCGACCTGCTCGGCCAGAAACTCGCGGCGATCGAAGGGGCCGAGATGGGGCTCACCGCCGCCAGCGGCATGGCGGCCATCGCGGCGGTCGCGATGAGTTTCTGCCGCCCCGGCGATAACCTCGTGGCCTGCAACTCGCTCTACGGCGGCACATTCGCCCTGTTCCACCGGCACCTGCGCGAATTCGGCATCGAAC
>JAKQHE010000208.1 GCA_029573155.1 bacterium | reverse complement strand
TGGGAACGATCATCTTCGGCGTCTTTCTCATCGCCACCGGAAACTTCACGATGGACTGGCGCGAACGGTGGCGCACCGTCGCGGCGCTCTCGTTCGTGGGTTTGTTCCTCAACACCATCACCTTCCATCTCGCGCTGAACTCGATATCGGGAACGCTCGTGATGATCATCGAGAATCTCTCGCCGCTGTTCGTCTTCTTCCTCTCGTTCACGCTCGCCGGGGTGCGGCCGACGTGGCGCGAGGTGATCGCCCTGCTGTTATCACTGTGCGGGATGCTCTTCATCGTCTACGGCAAGGACACCTTCGATTTCGGCGGCGGCGATGTGAATGTCGGCATCATCTGGGCGGTGCTCGCCGGGGCGACCTTCGGCTGGTACGCCTACTTTTCGGCCGAGTTGGTGCGACCTCTGCGCGACGATCCGGTGAAGGTGGTGCAGTTCCTGTTCAAGATATTCGTCATTTCGACGGTGCTGATGATCCCGTTTTTAGTGCGCGACTGTCCACGGCCGCAGAAGGCCGATGAATGGTTCTGGCTCGTCGAGATGGGGGTCTTCCAGTCGGGCGGCGCCTATCTCTGCTGGAACTACGCCCTGCGCGACATTCCGGTCAACACCGCGTCGGTGCTGTTCCTCTTCACGATACTCTTCACCGCGCTGAACGAACTCCTGTTCCTCTCACTGCCACTCAATATCTTTATCATCGGCGGTGGCATTCTTATCATCGCGGCGGGACGCATTATCACGCGGAACGGGTAGGGATAATCAGAGAAGCAGAACTATTAAGATTTATGCGACCTCTATGATCCCGCTAATTGACTTCAACTTGTTGAGGGGTTTCCTCCCACATACTCCCGTCACCTAACTGGCCGTATTCGTTCCTTCCCCAACAGTACAGTTCAGCAGTGCCCTGTATGCCGCAAGTGTGATAGGTGCCTGCGGAGACACTCTGCCAAACGCTTTCCGCACCGATACGGATTGGAACATCTTTGTATTCCCGCGTCCCGTCCCCCAGTTGGCCGAAATAGTTCTCTCCCCAACAATAAAGTTCGCCGATTCCCTTCACGCCGCAGGTGTGATACATACCGGCAGAGATACTCTTCCAATCTCTTGCGGTACCGACACGGACCGGGGTGGTGCTTCCTGTGTCCTCTATGTCTGGTAACCCGGATTCGTCATTACCCCAACAGTACAGTTCGCCGCTGCTTTTTAAGGCACAGGAGTATCTTTCGCCGGCAGAAACGCTTTCCCAGTCACTATCCATGCCGATACGGGTCGGCGTATTCCTGTCTTCCGTGGTTCCATCGCCGAGTTGTCCATGGAAATTGTGTCCCCAACAGTACAGTTCGCCGTTCGTTTTCAGGGCACAGGAGTATGCTTCGCCGGCAGAGACGACATCCCAGTCGATTGCGGTGCCGATGCGAGTCGGCGTGTTTCTGGTGAATTCGGATCCGTCGCCAAGCCGACCGTACTCGTTCCACCCCCAACAATACAGTTTGCCCGTTTTCTTCACGCCACAGGTGTGCCATGTGCGGGCCGAGACGCTTTGCCAATCGCTATCCATGCCGATGCGGACCGGGGCACCTTTGTTTTCCTCGGTCCCATCACCGAGTTGACCGAATCGGTTGTCTCCCCAGCAGTAGAGTTCGCCGGAGTTTTTCACGCCACAGGTGTGATACATGCCGGCCGAGATGCTCTGCCAATCGCTTTTTACATCGAAAGATTTTGGGATGTCTTGAGGTAGCGTAATTTCTGTGAAGGGACCGTGCGCGGCGTTCCCCCAGCAATAGAGTTCGCCGGACTTTTTCACGCCACAGGTATGTCCGTCTCCGGCAGAAACGCCCTGCCAGTCGCTTGCGGCACCGATGTGGGTAGGAATGTTCTTATCAGGGAAGGCTCCTTTACCAAGTTGCCCAGACTGATTTTCCCCCCAGCAAAGCAGCCATCCGTCTCTTCTCTCGCCACAAGAGTGTTTCCATCCGGCGGAGATGCTCTTCCATTCTCCTACAAAGTCAATCCGGGTCGGCGTGTTTTTATCTTCCCTTGTCCCGTCGCCCAGCTGTCCATCCCAGTTCTGCCCCCAGCAGTAAGGTTCGCCGCTCATTGTTACGGCGCAGGTGTGGCTCAAACCGGCAGAGACACTCATCCACTCGCTCTTTACGCCTATGTGGACCGGCGTACTTTTCGATTCTGTAGTTTCATCACCGAGTTGTCCCTTTTGATTGTTTCCCCAGCAGTAGAGTTCGCCGGACCTTTTCAGGCCGCAGGTGTGTTTTTCACCGGTGGAGACACTTTGCCAGTCGCTTTTTACGCCGATGTGGACCGGCGTGTTTTTTGATTCTGTAGTTTCATCACCGAGTTGCCCGTATAGATTACTTCCCCAGCAGTAAAGTTCGCCGCTTACCTTTACGGCACAGGTGTGAGCAATACCGGCGGAAACCTTCTGCCAATCGCTCTCCGTTCCGACACGAGTCGGGGCGCTTCTGTTCATTTCGTTCGCGCCATCACCCACTTGACCGGCTTCACCGTCTCCCCAACAGTAGAGTTCACCGCTCATGTTCACCGCACAGGTGTGGCGCGCACCGGCGGAGACATTCTGCCAGTCACCATTGGTACCGATACGAACAGGACTATTTGCATCTCTAAAAGTACCATCACCGATCTGTTGATGGTCGTTGTTTCCCCAACAATACAGTTCTCCACGCCCGTTCACGCCACAGGTATGTTCTTCGCCGACGGAGATGCTCTTCCAATCATCTTCGGAGCCGACATGAGTCGGGGTGTTCTTGTCTTCCGTGGTTCCATCGCCGAGTTGTCCGCAGGAATTGTGTCCCCAACAGAAAAGCTTGCCGTCACCTTGTATGGCACAGGTGTGTTGCCCGCCCGTAGAGATTCTTTGCCAACTCATTCCGTTAGTATCATCAGAAGATGCTTTTGTCCCGCTACCGCAAGCCGCCGTGATCAGCGCCGCCACAAGGATGATTACATTGGAACCACATTGATGTTTTAAAATATTTCGCGATTCGTTCCCCACCGAACCAACCTCCCCTGTTGCCTCGCGATGTTACTTTTATCCGGGTTGCGAATCAAGAATTTCTTGTGCGACGGATCAGCGACCGATAGCGGTGGTTAGCAGGAACGAGAAAGCAAAACCTATTAAATTTTAGGTGTGACCCCGTTGGTGACCCCGTTGGGACGCATCGTCACCCAGCGGTAAGTTATCGTTGACCTCTCCGCGCGGTTCGCTATGATGTCGTCATGAAGTTCAGTCGGTGCGACATGGTCCGCGCGGTCGCCGCGCTTTTTTTCACGCTCCTCTTCTTCGTCTGGGGCACCGCCGGGAAGTTCTGGCGCCCGTTCCAACTCTATGTCCCGTGGTTCTATCTGCTCTTCGCCGGGTTGACGGCCCTCTTCCTCCTGCCGCCTATCCGCGCCGCCGCCCGGTCGCTCTCCGCCCGCATCGTGCCGCGCCGCTATATCCTCTTCCCGCTTCTCGCCTTCTGCGTGACGCTCCTCATCAACCGACTCGTCTTTCAGGGCCTCCCCCACATACAGGACAGCATCAACTACCTGTTCATGGCCGAGCAGTTCGCGGCGGGGCGGCTCGATCTCCCGATGCACCCCTACTACGAGTTCTTCCGGTTCCTCTATCTCATACCGGACGGCGAGAAGATCTATTCGCTGTTCCTCCCCGGCTATTCGCTCTTTCTCGTCCCCTTCGCGATGATCGGCATCCCCTTCATCGTCAACCCGCTCCTGACCGCCGCAAACATCTTCCTGCTGGGCCGCATCGCCGACGACCTCTACGGCCCGCGCGTTTCGGCCGCCGCGATGGCGCTCGCGATCCTTTCGGTATTCCTCATGGTGATGGGCGGCACCTTCATGGCGCACCCTTTCTGCGCCGCCCTGACGCTCGGCGCCGTCCTCTGCTTCCTGCGGGCCCGCCGCGCGGGGAGCGGAAAAGCGGCGCTCCTCTACGCTGCCGCCGCCGGCTTCGCGCTCGGCTGGCTCGTATTCACCCGACCGCAAAACGCGCTCTTTCTCGCTTTGCCGCTTGCGCTTGCCGCGCTTTTCGAGATACGCCGCCGGGGGACGGTGGCGCGCGGACTAGTCCTCACCGCCGCCTTCCTACCGTGGCTTATCGCGCTCCTTTTATACAACGCCCACTACACCGGCGACCCGCTCCTGTTCAAGCAGGACCCCTATTTCAACTACAGCGAGCCGAACGAGTTCTGCCACCGTTTCGGCATCGGCCGCGGCTGTCCCCATTCGAACTGGACGGTGCTCCCCGAAGAGGGGCTCACCTGGGGGCACGCCGCCTATGTCACCTACCGCCGCCTCTCGCCGCTCATCCTCAACACCTTCGGCCACCCGCTCCTGTTCCTGCTCATCCCCTGCGCCTTCCTCTTCTACCGGTCCGGGCGGCCGAAAAAGGAACTGTTCCTCGCCGCACTGTTCCTCTTTTCGGCCGGCGGTTATTTCTTCTTCTATTTCGACGGCAATGTCTTCGGACCGCGCTACTACTATGAAACGACCTTCTTCCTCGCGATACTCGCCGCGCTCGGGCTCGTCGCGCTTTCCGACCGCATCGCCGCTGCGCCCCGGTCGCACCTCTTCGCCGCGCCGCTTGGCGGGCTTGTCGCCGCCGCCTATCTCTCGTTCGCCTTCATCGTGCTCCCCGACCTGCTCACCATCTATTCGCTCGGCTTCTGGAAGGTCGAGCGGTCGCTCTCGGCGGAGGTCGAACGGCAGGGCATCCATAACGCCGTCGTCTTCATAGACCGCGAGGAACTCATCGGGTCGGGCTTCGCCGTGATGCGGCACGACGACTGGGACCGGAACGATGTCATTTATGTCCGCGATCTCGGCGTCCGCCCGAACAGCGCGCTCATGCACTACTACGCGGCGCAGGGACGAAAGTTCTACCGCGCCCGCTACGAAAAGATAGAGAACAACGAGCGGCCGCCCGAGATAACCCCGCTGACCGACATCGAACTGCCCCCGAACTATGTCGTCGCCGAACTCGAGGACAAACTCTACCCGCTCACCGGCGCGCCCGACTACTGCAACCGGTACCCCAACCGCCCGGACCTCGACCGCTACAGCGCCCTGCCGCCCCCCGGCGAACTGGGTATCGGTTTTTCGAAGGGGGCGCTCTTCTGCCGGTTCACCGCACCGGGCCAGTTCTACGACCTCGGCCAGCACCTTGCGGTCGCGGGGAGGTATTCGGTCGAATTCGTCGGGGTGTCGGGCCCCGAGATGGGACGGTTCCGGGCATTCGTCGACGGGCGCGAGATAGGCATCGTCGACTTCACCGGCGAACGGTACGAAAAGGTGACCCGCCGCGTGGAGGCCGAACTCGCCGCCGGGTCCCACCGCATACGGCTGGAACCGGAAACGACCGGCCGCGATGTCTATTTTCTGATCGATCTTGTCGAGTTCTTCACCGACGCCGCGTCACGCCCCGAGTGACGGGCCGAACTTCACCGCGAGAAAAACGATCCCCGCCAAAGCGTACAGGATACGGTACAGCCGCCGGTGCCGCAGGAAATCGCCCTGCCCCGGCGCCGCGCGGAGCGACAGCGCGACCGCCGACGCCATCTGGAGGAGCGACGCCACGGCGAACGGCGCAAGGTGGACGGGCGTCGCCATGCCGCGGAGCGCCGCAACGATGAGCAGCGCGAGCGCGGCGGCGCAGATGACGATGTGGAGCCGTATCGAGCCGGGCGCGCCGTACCGGACCGCGCCGCTCCGGATCCCCGCCGCGCGGTCGGCATCGAGGTCTATCAGTTCGTGGTTGACATGACCGGCGCTCAGGATGAGCCCGAAATAGAGGGCGAGCGCAAGCGAGCGGACCCCGATCTCCCCGAACATGAGCCACCCGATCTGGAACTGGACCGCGCCGCCGAGGATGTGGAGCGCCGTCCCGGCGCGCGGGAGGTATTTCGCCCCGAAGCGGGGATAGGAATAGAGCGCCGACAGGACAAAGAGCGCCGCCGCGCAGGGTGCGGCGCGCCGCTCCACGATCAGGAAGAGCGCGAGCGCGGCGATAAGCGACGCGGCCGCCACCGCCGGAGAGCGGTCGTCCGGCACGACCGCGAGCCGCGGGTTGGCGGCGTCGTCGGAAGACCCGGCCCAACTGTTGAAGGCGTAGACCGCGAGCGTCACGAGGTACGACGCGAGGAAAAAGAGCGCCGGCCGCGCGCCGAAGAGGGCCCGGGCGTCAGAAGCGGCGAAGAACGATCCGACGAAGATGAAGCCCGCCACAAGGAAGACCTCGGTGAATCGGTATGCGCGAAAGGTACTCATACGCCTCGTGCCCGGACAGTTCCCTTAATAGACCGCGTAACGGCCGGTTTCGTTCCCGTCACGCCACTCTACCCCTCGACGGTCAAAAAGCAATGCGGGGATGATTGACCTTCGGCCGCTCTTTGGTATGATGGCGTCATGAAAGGGTCCCCCGGTGATCTTATGCGGCTTTTCTGCGCCGCCTTTTTCGTCCTGCTCTTCTTCGTCTGGGGCACCGCCGGGCGGTTCTGGACGCCGCTTGCGGTCTATGCTCCCTCCTTTCATCTTCTTCTCGCGGGGATCGTCTTCGTCCTGCTGTTGTTCCGCGCCCCTCTGCGCCGCATACTCCCGCCGCTCCGCGACGTCGCCGTCGCGCGCCGCTATCTTCTGTTCCCGCTCGCCGCCTTCGCCGCGACGCTCCTCATCGGGCTTTTCGTTTTTCAGGGGCTCCCCCACATACAGGACGGCATCCACTACCGCATGATGGCCGACCAACTGGCGCACGGTCGGATGGACCATGCGATGCACCCGCACTACGAATTCTTCCGCTTCCTCTACCTCATCCCCGACGGCGAACGGATAGCCTCGCTCTTTCTCCCCGGATACCCGCTTTTCCTCGCGCCGTTCGCCCTTTTCGGCGTCGCGTTCCTCGCCAACCCGCTGCTCACCGCCGCCAATGTCGCGATCGCCGGGCGCATCGCCGACGACCTCTACGGCCCGCGCGTCTCGACCGCCGCGATGGCGCTCGCGCTCCTTTCACCCTTCCTCATGATCATGGGGGGCACCGCGATGGCGCACCCGTTCTGCGCCTTCCTGACGCTGACCACCGTCCTGTTCTTCCTGCGGGCCCGCCGCGAAGGGAGCGGGAAACGGGCGCTCATCTTCGCCGCGGTCGCCGGGTTCTCGCTCGGCTGGCTCGCCTTCTGCCGCCCGCAGAACGCGTTCCTGCCGTGGCTTCTTGTCCTGCTCCTCCATAACGCCCACTACACC
>JAKQHE010000200.1 GCA_029573155.1 bacterium | reverse complement strand
TGTTTCATTGTTACCTCCCCCATATAACACCACCTTACCACGACCACCGTCGTAGGTCATTGCATGATTATCACGAGGTGATGGCATAGTGGAAGGGTTCAACTGACCCCAATTCGTCCCATCCCATTCCCATGTTTCATTGCTATATGAAGAACTACCTATACTTCCCCCGAACAGGATCATCTTGTCATGCACACTGTCGTAGGCCATTGCGTGGCTATTCCGAGGCGACGGACGGGTGGCTGGATTCAACTGGACCCAATTGGTACCGTCCCATTCCCATGTTTCGTCGTTATAGTAGGCGTCATATTGACCAGTTGTTCCACCAAAAAGGATTGTCTTCTCGCGAGCACTATCATAAGCCATCGCGTGGTTATAGCGAGCAGATGGCTTTATGACCGGATCCATTTGAGTCCAGTTGACGCCGTCCCATTCCCAGGTTTCGTCGTTTTTCCAAGGTGTTGTTGCTGTATATCCGCCGAACAGGACCACCTTTCCACGAACGCTGTCATACGCCATAGCGTGATTATCACGACCTGATGGTTTTGTTGTCGGCTCCATTTTGGTCCAGTTAACACCGTCCCATTCCCATGTTTCATCACTGTAGTAGCGACCACCGAACAGAACCAATTTTCCGCGGGCGCTGTCGTAAGCCATCGCGTGTCCGTATCGCGCCGATGGTTTGCTGACTGGGTCTAACAGGATCCAGTTCACTCCACTCCATGCCCATGTTTCGTCACCTCCCGTATTTCCGCCAAACAATATCACTTTGTCTCGAACGCTATCGTAAACCATCGCATGACTACTTCGCGCTGATGGATTAGCCACAATTGATGCACTTAATTGAGTCCAGTTGGCCCCATCCCATTCCCATGTGTCATTGCAATAGTCGGAGGATCCTTGAGAGCAAATATTTTCGCTATCATATCCTCCCAACAGGATCACCTTGCCACGAATACTGTCGTAAGCCATCGCAGCATAAGATCGGGCTGTTGGTTTGTTGGCTGGAGAGAATTGTATCCAGTTGGTGCCATCCCATTCCCATGTCTCAGCGCCACCTGAAGATCGCCCGAACAAAACCACCCTTCCACGAATACTGTCGTAGGCCATCGCGTGGCCGTATACCGATGGCTTGGTTGTCGGGTTCAACTGGGCCCAATTGGTGCCATCCCATTCCCAAGTCTCATAGCCTCCATAATATCCTCCGAACAGAACCGTTTTCCCTTGAACGCTGTCAAAGACCATCGCGTGCGAGGATCGTTCCGATGGCTTAGTGGCGGAGTTTATCTGGATCCAGTCGGTACCGTCCCATTCCCAGGTCTCGTCGTTGATGCCTGAAACGGTAGATCCTCCGAAGAGAACTACCTTGCCACGAATACTGTCGTAAACCATCGCGTGACTGTCTCGTGCCGAGGGTTTGGCGGCGGGATTTTTCTGGATCCAGTTGGCACCATCCCATTCCCATGTATCGTCGTAGTATGTGGATGACCCGGTGTTTCCACCGAACAGCACTACCTTTCCGCGGGCGCTGTCGTAAGCCATCGCGTGGCCGTATCGCGCCGATGGTTTAATAACTGGATTTAGCTGTGTCCAATCTGTACCGTCCCATTCCCATGTTTCATTACTAATAAATTCTTGCTCACCGCCAAACAACACTATTCTGCCCCGAACACTATCGTAAGCCATGGCGTGATCAGACACCCCTGAAGGAGCCATACTTGTTATTTTTTTCCAAGTTGGAGACCCTCTCCTTTCTGTTGCTTGTTGAGGTACAAAGTGGCTTTCCTGTAAATCTGGCGCATCTTGATTCAAGGAATTCTGCAAATATCCTACCGTTGAAAAGGTATGCGGATTCGTGAAAAGGTTGCTTTGTACTTTTTTGTTCATCGTCGCGATCCAGTTGACATTCTGGATCTTGACCGCGGTCGTTTCGCGGCAGGAACTGTCAAGGGCCGTGAGCGACACATCGGGCGCATTGTAACTCTGGAGCGCCATCCTCGGCCACGAGCCGTCACCGTTCGGCGCGTTGTGCTCCATCTGCAGTTCTGTCCCATTCTTATCCCACGCTTTGAGCCGTACCGGCGCGCCGACCGCCGTCCCGTAGTCGAGCGTGAAAGTCCCTGCCGGAAGCCGGTCGGTCGCCTCATAAAAGTCGTTCGGTCCCAGTTCGTAGTAGTCGTCCGCCGGGATGGTGTAAATAATGTTTTCTGCACCATCTTTGAGAGGCGTCGCCGTCGGCCGTCCCCACGGCGAGCGGGTGTAACTGACGGCGCTCTGGTTGATGACCAGTGTCGGGGTGTTCCATGCCGTCTTGAAGGGCTTGTCGGCGGCGACCGTCACCGTCGTCTCGTTCCCCGCTTCATCCTTCAGCGCAAGTTCAAGGGCGTATTCTCCTATCATCGCGGCGGTCGGACTCGCTTCGCTGTAGGGATAACTGAAGTAATAGGTGAGGCCGTTCTGACTGTCGATCGTGAAGGTGCGGTCGGTGGTCCCCGTCTTCTTTGCGGTGAGGACCGGCGTGTAGCCCTCCTCCAGTTTCTCGCTCACCTGCACCGAGAGGTAGGCGGTCGAGCCGTCGGCGAGCGTCGTCACCTGCGTCTGTGTCAGTCCGCAGTCGGCTCCGGCGTCTATCGAGAGGACCGCCGTCCCCGCCACGGCAGACGGCAATACCTTGTCGGCCATCACCGAGCCGATGGTGACGGTCCGGCTGTTCCCCGCCGCGTCGGTGAGCGTGGTACTTATCCCATAGACCGTCGCGTCGGTCTCCTCGGCCCCCACGGTGCGGGTACAACGGAATATCGTGTCGCCGCCGTTCTTGGCACAGGCGAGGGTTATGTTGTTCGCCTTGACGACTGGTACGCCGCCGGTGCCCACTAACGGCTCGGTCGTTTTGAAGTCAACGGTGTAGGTTATCCCAATGCCTGCCTTGGCGCGGTCAACGCTTCCGGTCTCCAGATCGGGGATGGAGGAGTCCACAGAGAAGTGGGCATCGACAGTTCCGGGATGTCCCGCCTTGTCCGATCCATCGGCCAAGATAGTGTAGGTGTCGTCGTTGAATAGCGATGGACTCATTTCATACAGCC
Source organism: bacterium (assembly GCA_029573155.1). Taxonomy (GTDB): domain Bacteria; phylum UBP6; class UBA1177; order UBA1177; family JAKLFG01; genus JAKLFG01. The sequence continues at coordinate 3,640 of JAKQHE010000200.1, read as the reverse complement.
ACGAGAAACCGGAGACCTGCGTAGGCGATGAAAGGGTCATTGATGCTGCGGGAATGGTGACGACTGGTTCTCCGGCAAGTTCTTCCGTGCTGGTGACATTAATTCTTATCGTGTCGTTCGCATTAAAAGCTGTTTTGTTAAAATCGAGGGTGAGTACCGGTGCGGTGTAGTCGAGACGGATGCCCGCTTTGAGGGGGGCGGCGTAGGGGTTGCCCGCTGCGTCCTCGAAGGCAACGGTGAGGTCGGCGATCCCTTCGGTGTGGGTATCTTTATCTATGGTGAGGGCGCAGTCGTAGTGTTCGGTGTCGGCCCCTTGGGTGCAGGTGAGTTGATAGGTGCCGAGATTCACGCGGGGGGTCTCTTTGGGCGCTTCGGTGAGGGTCAGCGCTACGGTGAGGGTGTCTTTGTCCTTGAGGTAGAGGGTGGTCCCCGCTTCTACGGCGGTATCATTCTTTTCTATCGTTGCGGTGAGGTCGGGGAGCGTTTTGTCGATGGTGAGGGTATCGGTGAGGGGGATGGTCGCCGGGTTACCCGCTAGGTCGGTGGCGATGACGGTGAAGGTGTAGTCCTTTTCGACGGTGGCGGGGGTCACTTGGTATTCGTAGATGAAGAGTTGGGTGTCGTTCTGGTCTCCGGTCCGCGTGAAGGTGAGGTCGCCGGCATCGAGCACGACGCTCTGGACCGGTTCATGGAAACTTATGGCGATGGCCACTTTGCTCGTGCCGTTCGCGGCGGCGGGGGAGATGCCTTGATTGACGATGATGGGCGCTTTGTTGTCGATGAATACTTTCCGGGAGGCCGGCTTGGTCTCATAGCCCGCTGCGTCGGATGCCTTGATGAATACGATCCGCTGGGCGCGGTCGTTGGCCGGGTCGGGGGGATCGCCGAGCGACCAATCGGGATGGGCATGGTATCCGGCGGGACAGGGGGATATGCCGGTCGCTTCGGGGATCGTCCCGGTTGTCGCTCCTTCGAAGCCGGCGTCGTTGGCGATGTGTACGGTTGTCGCGTTCAGCGCACGGTAGCAGAGGGTCACGGTGGTGTGGCGCGTTATCCCCTCTTCTTCGGTCAGTTCCTTGCCGTCGGGGTCATAGACCTTCAGGGCGGGAGCGGTCGGTTTTCCCGTTTCGGGGTCAACGCCCGCCGCCGGGGTCATGATGCAGGCATTCTCGACGACGGTCACTTTACCCCGCGTCAGTTTGAATGCGGGGGAGGTGCAGTAGTAGGCCACATTGTCCTGTCGTTCGGCGGGGGCGATCTCTTTCTTTTCGGGGGCATCGGCGGCGCGGATCGTGAGTTCGAGCGTCATCGCGACACCGTAGGGGAGATTATCGAACCGGATCTTTGCATCGTCGCCACCCAGCCACGCCGGGCCGGTCGTCTTTATCTCGGTGCCGTAGGCGAGTTCTCCCCATGCATGGAGGAGCGTCGTATCGGGCGGGGTGATGTCGTTACCCTCCGCGTCGGTCCACGAATACTTCAGGCGGATGCCGCCCGCCTCGTTCAGATCGCAGGCGGTCAGTAGAAAGAGCGCCGCAAGCGCTGTCAGTAAGCACTTTCTCATGGTGAATTCACCCCTCAGGTGATCGATGTTATTTCCAATAACGATGGATTATACTTCAGGGAAAATACAAATCAAAAAAAATAGTAGGGGAAGAGGAAGACCGGTGAGGGGAGTTGAGCAGGCTTTGCGAGTTGAGGGAGTAATCCGGAGCCCACTTCCTTAGAAAGCGGGCTAAAAATAAAAACCACGGTCATCGTACACATCGGGTAGCATGGCGGTTGATGTTCGTCTTAGGGTCGAAGCTGACGGCACCGTTGTTGAAACTAACAAACCATGCGTTGTCGTTGGAGAATAGTAACGAGGAGGACGACCAGAAAGAACTGGAGGGCATCTCCGGGAATGTGCTGGCGGGGCTGTAGATGGTGTCGTCTAGCAGCGTTTTCAATTCTTCGATATTCGGAAGCCGCCAGTCTGTGTAGCCACCGTAATTCAGGCTCTCGCAGTGACTAAGTGCATTTTCCCATGTTACCGTTCCGCTGTATTCTTTGGTCCAGATGAGTCCCGTGACGGTGTCGGTCACGATAATTTTACCTGATACCGTCTCTTCGGTGAAGGCGCTGTTAGACAGTGTGTCACCCCTCACACAACGGGCATAATAGGTACTCGCCTTATCTTGGAAGACCTCAACGGCGAGGCTGAAATGCACAAACCATGCGCTGCCGGTACTACCCGCGCTAGACGAGGAGGCCCAGTGCCAATCCGATTGCGTGCCGGGGAATATGGTGGTATCTATCGCCGGATCATCTCTTCCATATTCCGGCAATGTTGCCAATTCTTTACGGCTCGGCAATCGCCAGTCGGTGTAACCGGCGTAAGTCAGCCCGTCGCAGTAATCTATCGCCTCCTGCCAAGTACATTTCGTGCCGCTCTCGCCGGTGCATCCGTCGTAGGTCGCCGGGAGGGTCCTCTGCCATATAAGCCCCGTCACATTGTCGGTGACAATATCGTTTGGCGTAGTGCCGCTCACGGTGTAATCGCGCGGTGTGCAACACCCCAGCGAGGCATATTGTGAATCTTGGCCGTAGAAGTCGTTCCCCGCCGTTGGGCAGGTCATCTCCGCCGTGTTGTCGTAGCACTTCGTCTGTCCAGTGCAGAGGACGCCGGAGACAACCGTGTCGGCATCGGGCGCGATATCCACATCCACCGTATCTTCGTCAACCAAGTCTTCATCAACCATATCAAGGTCCGGCTGTACATCCGCCGTGTCGGGCACCCAGTCATCGTAGGTGTCCTCGTCCACCATGTCCGGGTCAGGCTGAATATCAACGCTATCTTCATCGATCTGCTCGTCACTGTCGGGAATGACATTATCGTCTTCGGCCTCTTCGTCGGTTGCTTCGTCCTCGTCGGGATCGGCGGTGTCGTCATCATCGGCATAGGGTTCCTGACATTCGTATGTGTCATAACCGGAACAGGTGTCATTGCAATAGGCCGTTCCAAAGGCCCATTTCTCATCGAGATCGCCGCAGTAAACACTACCGCCGTCGCAGATCTCGCCCGAATCGATCACCCCGTTACCGCAGGTAGCAGGAACATCAAGATCGGGCTTCCCGTCGGGCTCGGCATCATCGGCGACAACGGTGTTTTCGGTCGCGGTATCGGTATCGGCGATTTCGTCCGGTTGTTCGCTGTCCGCCACATCGTCGGTAACGGCAGTATCATCCTTCACCACGGTGTCGTCAATCGGGCTCTTGGGGTCGCCGTTATCGCACCCGATCATCAGCACCAGCGCCGTAAGGATTATGAAGTATTTGGTCATGGGTCCCCCCTTCTGTGGAAAAGAACGACCAATTTTACCTTTTCTTGAGGGAGAAATCAAAATATATTATAGGGATTTTCCTAGCGGGGACATATCCTGTCCCCGTATCTCCCTCTCCCCGGAGCCCCCGCCTGCGACCGAGGGGCGGAAAGAGGCCATCAGTTGGCTCTACTCAAAGGCGAGGACCTGTCTGAGGCACCGAAGCGCCATCAGCGCGGAGGTGGCGAGTTCCACAGCCTCCTCTTGACGCCCCGGTCCGGCCCCGCCGGCGGTTGCTTTGGCGGGCCTAAAAGCGGCTTTCTTCTTTCCCCTCTTTC
>JAKQHE010000159.1 GCA_029573155.1 bacterium | reverse complement strand
CTGCGCGAGGAGTGGCAGGTGTTCGACCCGCTGGTCAAGGCCGACCTCGACATCCTTGAGAAGGTGCGCGAAGGGGACCTCTTCGTCGTCAACCGCGACCGCGCCGACACCAAATGGATCGTCGGCTTCGAACTCGACAATGGTCCCTACTCGTTCTACCTCTACGACCGCGCCTCCAAGAAGGCAGAATTTCTCTTCACCCACCAGCCCGAACTGGAGAAATATAAACTCGCCACCATGAAGCCGGTCGTCATCAGGTCGCGCGACGGGCTCGACCTCGTTTCCTACCTCACCCTGCCGGTCGGCATCGAACCGAAGGGACTGCCGCTCATCCTCTATGTCCACGGCGGCCCGTGGCATCGCGACGGCTGGGGCTACGACCCCGGCGCGCAGTGGTTCGCCAACCGCGGCTACGCGGTGTTGCAGGTCAATTTCCGCGGCTCGACCGGCTTCGGCAAGAACTTCGTGAACGCCGGGAACGGTGAATGGGGCGTGGGCAAGATGCAGCACGACCTCACCGACGCGGTGCAGTGGGCGATAAAAGAGGGCATCGCCGACCCGAAGAAGGTGGCGATATTCGGCGGCTCCTACGGCGGCTACGCGACGCTCGCCGGCCTCACCTTCACCCCCGATCTCTATGCCTGCGGCGTCGATATCGTCGGGCCGTCGAACCTCCAGACGCTCATGGCGACCATTCCTCCTTACTGGAAGCCGTTCAAGATGCAGATGCTGAAGCGCATCGGCGATGTGGAGAACGATCAGGAGTTCAACAAGAAGATATCGCCCCTCTTCCATGTCGACGTCATCACGGTGCCACTCATGATCGGGCAGGGTCAGAACGATCCGCGCGTGAAAGTCGCCGAGTCGGACCAGATAGTCGCGGCGATGCGGGCGAAGAAGATCCCGGTCACCTACATTCTCTATCCCGATGAGGGGCATGGGTTCGCGCGGCCCGAGAACCGGATGGATTTCAACGGGCGCGCCGAACAGTTCCTTGCGCAGTGCTTAGGCGGCCGTGCCGAACCGTACCAGAAGAAAGAAGGCACCACCGCGCAGGAGAAGTAGATCTTTCGCTTCGTCCCCCCGTATTCTTGCAAAAAGAATAACTTATCGGCATACTGTCGCTGGTTTAGGAAGAATATTCGGGGGGATATCATGCACTCACAGATGCTCAAAGTGGCGCGAAGCATAATCTGGCTACTTATTCCTCTTGTCGTGTTGGGCTGCAAAAAAGAGGAAGAGAAAAAGCACGCCCTTACTATCATTCCAGCGCTTGAACAGTTAGAAGAGGACTTCTGCCTCGAGAAAAACCTTTACTTGCAGAATGTCGATCATTACCGCGATATGGACAAGTTTTTAACAAAAGAATGCCCTTGCCGAAACGATCCGGCTGAAGATGCCAAAGAGTGTGACCTCTGCATGAAAATCGCTTCTGCATATTTTCCCTATCATGAGGCCATGCCTCTCATAAATTGTGGGAGTTGGTGTGAAAAAGAATGGAAAGAGAAGGTGTCTCAAACCAACTCTCCCCACCTTGTGCAGGATCAAAAAGGGTTCATAGTCCTTTCTTTCTGGAGCGAAGACGAGTACACATGCTATTACAATATAGATAGGAAGTGCCTCAGAATAGATGATAGTCCTCATGATATGGCAACTTACAAATTTGCCCTTGATGCGAAAACGCTCAAACCAATCGAAACTGCCCAAACCAAAGAATTGCGCGAATTGTGCATAGAAAAGAAAAAACAGAAGAATCCGTAGTTTCTACGAAATCAACCTATCACCGTTCCTTGAGCACCATGTCGATGCACATGACGGCGGCGAGGATGAGTTGCCGCGCCGCACTGTCGGGCGCGACCGACTTCGATATCTCCAGCACATAGTTGTCGGCGCTGGTGAACAGCTCCTTGCCGACCCCCGCCCACTTCTTCGACACATGCGCCAACTCCACGCCCCCCGAAAGGAACCGGAAATCCCACCCCGTCCACGAACCCTTCAGATCGCACACCGGATTTCCCGACGCATCGACCACCGTGAAGGCGCCGCCGATGGAGAAAAGCCGCTGGTTGAAGCCGCCGATGTAGGCGTCCTTCTCGTCGAACACCTGCACCTTCGACAGAAAGATGGAGATGCCCCGCGTCACGCGGACCACCTGCTGTCCATCCGGCGTCCTGACCTGCACGTCGAACGGCGTGTAGGTCTTGTAGTCGGTAAAGCGCAGCAGCTTGGTGAAGAATCCCAGATTCTCCTCGCGGCATTCCATCACCACCGCCCCGGTCTCCGGGTCCAGAATGTCGTAGTTGTTCGCCGCCTTGAATATCCCGAGATGCTCCTTGACGAAGAACACATCGCGCTTCAATACATCGAGCATGGTCCCCTCCCCAAAAAGATAATATCTGCGGCCCTACAGCACCTTCTCTATTTCCTGTTCCAGCGATTCCGGCGGTTCGGCCGGGGCGAAGCGTTTAAGCACATTCCCCTGCCGGTCGACGAGGAATTTGGTGAAATTCCACTTGATGGCGGTCGAGCCGAGAAGCCCCGGCGCCTGTTCCTTGAGGTAAGCGTAGAGCGGGTGGGCCTTTTTCCCGTTCACCGTGATCTTCTCGAAGAGCGGAAAGGTCACCCCGAAATTGATCTCGCAGAACTGCGCTATCTCTTCGCTGGTCCCCGGCTCCTGTCCCGCGAACTGATTGCACGGGAACCCCAGTACGGTAAAACCGCGCTCCCGGTACTTCTCGTAGAGCGCCTGCAACCCTTTGTACTGCGGCGTGAAACCGCACTTGCTCGCGACATTGACGATGAGCAGGACCTGCCCACGGTACTCCGCCAGCGTCGTCTCCCGCCCCGCGATCGTCTTCACCGGAAGATCGTAGATGGTCATGGCGGTATCTCCCTCCGTTATCTGACATCCCTCTAGTCGGCGAAACGGGTGCCGGTGATGACCACGGGCGTGATCGGCACATCGGTGAGGCCGTTCTGCGTCGAGGTCTCGACCGCCCCTATCGCGTCGACCACTTCGAAGCCGTCGGTGACGATACCGAAGGCGGCGCACGGGTACTTGTCCTTGTTCTCGAAATCGTCATCCGAATCGTAATCAAGACGCGGCTGTGCATCGAGCGTGATGAAGAACTGCGAGGTGGCCGAATCGATATTCGCGGTCCGCGCCATCGAAATGGCGTACTTCACATGTCTGACCGCCGGGTTGCGCTCGAAATCTATCGGGTCGTGCGTCTCTTTCGCGACCAGTTCGGCGTCATAGCCGCCCCCCTGTATCACAAAGCCGGGAACGACGCGGTGGATAATGAGTCCCGTGAAGAAATCCTCTTCGATATAGGCCTCGAAATTGCCGCTGGTCACCGGCATCGCGTCACCGTAGAGGCCGATGGTGATGTCGCCGAGCGTCGTTTCGAGAACGGCGCGGCGCGTCACGAGAGGCGCCGTGTCCTCGTCGGGCAGGAGATCGTCCGCCGCAAGCGCGTCGTCCGCGGCGTCGGCGGCCATGGCGTCGAGGTCGGCGGCGGCATTGGTCGTCGTTCCGGTACCGTCTTCCCCATAGGCGAAGAGGCCGAAAACAAGAAAAAGGATCGCGATATGCCTGAGCATGGTCATGGGTGCCTCCCTGATGAACAAAGGAGTATATCGCCGCGCGGCGGAGAAGCAAGAGAAACGGAAAGACATCTTTCCCCGGAACACCCTCATCCCGACCTTCTCCCTCCACAGGGAGAAGAGCGAAGGAGTCTCTCCGCAACACCCTCATCCCCCCTTCTCCCTCCACAGGGAGAAGGAGTGATCGGGCTTCCTCTCCCTGTCGAGGGAGAGGATTGAGGTGAGGGTTTTTGTTAGGCCGTCGGCCCCTTCGCCGACCGCTCGATCTCGGCCAACACCCCGGCGAGATTCGCAAGCACCTCATTGTTCGGGAACCGTATGGTGCGGATACCCATGGCGGACATGTACTGTGCGCGAAGTGCGTCGTACTCCTTTCCCTCTTCCTGATAATGCTGGCCGCCGTCCAGCTCCACGACCAATCGCGATTCGGGGCAATAGAAATCAGCGATGTATTCGCCGAGTCCGTATTGGCGGCGGAATTTCAAGCCGCCGAGTTGACGGTTGCTCAACTTGCTCCACAACGCCCGTTCGGCGTCGGTCATTTCCCTGCGAAGGGCTCGGCGCTTTTCTTTGGTGCTTGGCTTGGAGAAGAATTCCTTGCCCACTCTACTATGTCCCTCGAAACATCCCGATCATATCGTCGCGTGTTATTCTTCCGAATGACGCGGAGGCGGGATTACCCCGTCCTTCTTTTCTTTTTTCTGCTCTTTCTCGTCGGGAAGAAATCCCCCGCATAAGCCCTCGTCGTCCGTCAGGATTGTTCTGGCGGACTTCCCGTTGCCGATATACCACTCTGCGCAGTAAGACCCACCACCGTCAGAGAAGTTTGCACGGATCATAAATATGTTTTCTCCCTTGCGGACGAAATGCACATAGCGATGACTGCGGAACAATGGATTATACATGAACGATGAATCCAAGGTGTAGTTCTTGCCATGAATCGTCAGCGCGATAGATTTAACTTTTATTTCGGGCGGGCAACACCCCACATCGCCGAAAAACGGGAATCCATCAATCGCAATGACGCATCTTCTGCCTTCGTCATTGGCAGGTGTGTCAGAATAGGTGAGTTTATGCTTTTCAGGGACAAAGGATTCCGTAGTGATCTTGAAGAGCACGCCTTTTTCAATCTCGACCGTGACCGTTTTCTCGTCAGCAGCGCTCAACTGGAGAGGAACCAAGAAAAGTACGCCGACTAGAACTAAGAGTGTTGCTCTTTTCATGACATCCCCACTCCCTTAATGACCGTCACAATTATATCGCCGCGCGGCTGAGAAGCAAGAGAAATGGCGTGGTACTTTCCTCCGGAACACCCTCATCCCACCTTCTCCCTCCACAGGGAGAAGGAGTGATCGGACTTCCTCTCCCTATCGAGGGAGAGGAATGAGGTGAGGGTTTTATGTGATGACGTTTTCCATATACCCCCTCGCCCTGTCTAGGGAGAGGGCGGGGGTGAGGGTGTTGTGCGCGAGTTGTCACCGTTTCCACACGAACTCGTCGCCTTTCCGGTCGACGGTGATACGGTCGCCGTCGCCCAGTTCACCTTTGATGATGCGCGTCGCCAGTTCGGTCTCGATGACCCGTTCCAGATAGCGCCGGATCGGCCGCGCGCCGTATTCGGGCTCGAAACTCTCCTCGATGACCAGATCTTTGGCGGCGTCGGTGAAGTCGAGTGTTATCTCGCGTTCGGCGAGCCGTCCCGCGATGTCGGAGAGCATGATGCCGACGATCTCGCGCAGGTGCTTTTTCCCGAGCGGGTTGAAGATGACGATATCGTCGATGCGGTTGAGGAACTCCGGCTTGAACGATGCCCGCACGCGCGCCATGACCTGTTCGCGTTCCTTTTCGGAAACGGTGTCGCCCTTTCCCGAGAGCAGATCGCTTCCGAGATTCGAGGTCATGATGACGATAGTGTTGCGGAAACTGACGGTGCGCCCCTGATTGTCGGTGAGCCGCCCGTCCTCCAGTATCTGCAGGAGGATGTTAAACACATCGGGATGCGCCTTCTCTATCTCGTCGAGCAGCACGATGCTGTAGGGTTTGCGTCGCACCGCCTCGGTCAGTTGTCCCCCTTCGTCGTAGCCGACATAGCCGGGAGGCGCCCCGATGAGCCGCGACACCGAATGCTTCTCCATGTATTCCGACATGTCGACGCGGACCATGTTCTCCTCGGAGTCGAACAGCTGGAACGCGAGCCACCGCGCGAGTTCGGTCTTGCCGACGCCGGTGGGCCCGAGGAAGATGAAACTGCCGATGGGACGGCGCGGATCCTTGAGCCCGCCGCGCGACCGCAGTATCGAGCGCGCCACCGTCGCTATCGCCTCGTCCTGTCCGACGAGCCGTTCACGCAACCGATCCGGGAGCCCCAGTATCTTCTCGCGCTCGCTTTCGACCATCTTCGAGACGGGGATGCCGGTCCAGCGGCTCACCACCTCGGCGATCTCGCGATCGGTCAGTACCTCGGAGATGATGCGGTCGTCGGCGCGCTGTTTCTCGACCAGTGCCGCCAGTTCGGTCTCGAGTTTGGCGAGTTTCCCGTATTTCAGTTCCGCCGCGCGGTTGAGGTCGTATTCGCGCTCGGCCCGTTCGATGCCGCGCCGCACCTCCTCTATCTCGCCGCGTATCTTCTTGAGCGCCTCGATCTCCTGCTTTTCCTTTTCCCACGCCTTCTTTTTCCCCTCGAAGTCGCCCTTGCATTCGGCGAGCCGCTCGTCGAGTTCCTTCCGCCGCTTCTTGCTTTCGGGGTCGCTCTCGCGCTTGAGCCCGGTCGATTCTATCTCCATCTGGAGGATGCGGCGGCGCAGGTCGTCGAGTTCGGCCGGCATCGAGTCTATCTCGGTCCGCAGCATCGCGCAGGCCTCGTCGACGAGGTCTATCGCCTTGTCGGGGAGGAAGCGATCGGAGACATAGCGGTCAGAAAGGGTCGCCGCCGCGATGAGCGAGCCGTCGCTTATCGTGATGCCGTGGTGTACCTCGAAGCGCTCCTTGAGTCCGCGCAGTATCGAGATGGTGTCCTCGACCGTCGGCGGACTGACGAGCACCGGCTGGAAGCGCCGTTCGAGCGCCGCGTCTTTTTCGATATGTTTACGGTATTCGTCGAGCGTCGTCGCGCCGATGCAACGAAGTTCGCCGCGCGCGAGCATGGGCTTCAGCATGTCGCCCGCCGCCATCGAGCCCTCGGCCTTCCCCGCGCCGACTATCGCATGCAGTTCGTCGATGAAGAGGATGATGCGACCGTCGCTTTCCTGCACCGCTCTCAGCACCGCCTTCAGCCGCTCCTCGAATTCGCCGCGGAATTTCGCCCCCGATACGAGCGCCGCGAGGTCGAGTTCGAACAGTTCCTTCCGTTCGAGCGTCGTCGGGACATCGCCGCGGACTATCCGCTGGGCGAGCCCCTCGACGATGGC
>JAKQHE010000169.1 GCA_029573155.1 bacterium | reverse complement strand
ATTCTTCATCATCAACCGAGAAATGGGACCCTTCGTCCTCGCCATGAAGAATGCGCGGGACCTCGCCCGATCGGGTAAAGAGGTCGTGTTGGTGTTCGAGGACAAGGCGACCGCTCTGTTGTTCGAACTCAAGGACCCGTCGCGGCTCTCGACGATGCTCTTCAACGACCTTATCAAGGCGCGTATGGTCATCATCTGTCGCACCTGCGCGATGAAGACCAATGCCTTCTTCACCCTCGACCAGCAGAAACTGGACAAGATACAGGTGGTCGGCGAGCCGGAGATGGATGGTCATGTCCCGATGAGGGAGTATATAGACCGCGGGTTTCAGATAATCGTCGTGTAAAAGATAGAGGTGCTGCTATGAAGCGTTTTTCCTTTTTGGTCTCGGTCGTTACCGCTTGCGCTGGGTTTTGGCTTTTGTCGTGCGATAAGGCACCTTGCGACATGCCCGCTACCTGCAAAAAGTCTGTCGATGTCTTCTCTGTCGCCGACCTTGAAAAAGAGTTGAAAAGTAACGGCACGGCCGACTGTCTCTGTGTTCGTACGGGAATGTACGAAAAAGCATTCACCGTCGCCCGGCCGGTGAAAATATTCGGGGAGAAGGGGAAGGAAAGCGTTCTGACCCAGACAGGGGGTGTTACCGTCACGGTGGCGGCCGACGAGGTGACGCTGAAAGACCTTGTTATCCGGGCCGAAGCTCCCGGAAGTTATGCCGTGTCGGCGGAAGGCACCGAGACGCAGAAGAAAGAGGGCCTGACGATAGATTCCTGCCAGATAGAGGCGAACGACAACAGCCACGGCATCAAGGCGGCCAACACCACCGGCATCATCATCCAGAACGGCATCATCATTCAGAACGGCATCATCGAAGAGGAGAGCATCAAACCGATAGGCGTTCACCTGACCGACTCGACCGATATCTCCATCACGGGGACAGAGTTCCAGAACAACGGCGGCGTTCACGAGGACAAGGCCTCCGAATTCAACAAGTCAGGAGCGTCGGGCAGTTGGTCCCTTGTTGTCCAGGGCGGCGCGGAAAAGAGCGAGATATCTCTGAAGGACTCCTCTTTCACCGACGGCAACAAAGAAGCATTACTCACCACCGCTCTGCGCGCCGAAAATAGCGACATCACGGTCGAGAGCGCCGCTGTTTCCGGCTTTACCATGGCCTATGCGTTCATTGATTCGACCGCCACCGTAAAAGGTGGCACGGTGAAGGACATCAAAGCCACCATCGCCGCCATGTACGCTAGCAACACCCGGTTGACGCTTCAAAAAGGGACCTATATGGCGATAACGAATGTGGACAAGAATGCTACGATAGATACATCCGGCGGCGGTCGCGGTCTCGCACTGGTGAATGGTTCAGTGCTTTCGGCTACCGGCATCGATGTCTCTGACTGTGAGGCACAGGGAATCCTTTTTGAGAACTCTTCGGGGACGCTGAATGACCTGCGCATAAATGATAACAGTCAGGTCGGTATCTGGATACAGGAAACCGCAGACAAGAAAATCAGCGGAAAAAAGATCGTCATCGAGGACTCGGAACTCGAAGGGAATGGTGGTGCCGGCATTTTCGTCGTTGCGAAGCCGGAAGAAGTTGAGGATCTATCGGGGATCGAAATAAGGAACACCGCCATTTCTGCGACCAAATTGGTACAGGGAAAGAGCGTAATGGCTGACGGCCTTGTCGTGCGTAGCCTTTCGCTTCATTCAGAAGAATTAGATGTGGTTGTGCTCGACAATGTGACTTTCGAGAACAACACCCGCACCGGGGCGATATTCGACGGCATCGCATCGTCAACGACGCCTTTGACAGGTATAAAGACGAGCGAAGTCAAGGTAAAGGAGGATACGACTGGAGAGAACACGGAGAACAAGTACGGCATCATCATACAGAATGGAAAACCCCCTGACGGATTCCAAGCAGGGATAACCGAGAACCCGTTCAAACAAAAAGATCTCAACTTCATGGATGCCGGTTCGCCCCTCAAAATCGGTACAGAAACCGTCGCGATACCTGCCCTATGACGATTTTATAAATATAACACTGGAAATCTGCCATGAGAAGTTATCTTTGGTTGATTCTTGGTTTGACAACTATGCTGATGATCGCCTGTGACGATGGTGGAATGGGAGATCCGAATGAGACTGATACAGGAGGGGACACAGGAGACACAGGAGATACGGGAGATACGGGGAATGATGAAGATGCGGGAGGCGAATTAGTTGAAGTAATATGGTCAGATCAGATCGGATCAAAGGAATCTGATCGGGCCTCCGACATTGTTTTTAATAACGGAGAGATATGTGTTACCGGTGACGCCGGGGGCGATATAGATGGTTTTAATGGAAACAAGGGGTCCAGTGACATCCTTTTTTCCTGTTGGGACAGCGCGGGATATCTGATACATACGAGCATGTTGGGCACCGACAAATGGGATAACGGAAGCTCAATCGTGAGCGACGAATTCGGTAACTATTACATTACCGGTAAGACTGCCGGGTCACTCGATGAAGATGAATACATCAATACGGGACTAGGACAATACGATGCTTTCCTAATGAAATTACAAGGCGGATATCCCTATCCTGAATGGACAAAACAATGGGGAACAGATGGAATGGATGCGGTGGGGGCTCTTTTAATTGACTCGCAGGGATATGTGTATGTTTGTGGCGATATGGACGAATACCAGGACCAGTGTTTTTTGATAAAATTCAGTTCTTATGAGGAAGAAGTCTGGAAAAAAAATTGGGGCGGAGATCCGTTTTGCACCTGCAACTCAGTTGCCGCCGACAGCAATCATAATTTATACGCTACGGGAAGTATGAGTGATAGCGGTGTGTTCCTAACAAAAATAACTGCGGATGGCCAAATATCATGGTTAAAGAAGTTTGGACCGACTGTGGGTGAGAATGCTTATAAGGTTAAAATTGACAGTAACGATAAGATTTTTGTGGTGGGTTCCAGTGGATTAACAAAATTTGACACCGATGGGACCCCGCTTTGGACCGCCGAAAACAATGGCGGCGATGCAATCGCTTTTGATGATGAGGGGAACATCTATGTGGTTGGTTCAAACGAGTCCTTCTTAACAAAAGTTGCTGGTGACGGGAACGAGGTATGGAGATGGGAATGGGGAACGGGATACACACATGGAAATGCAATAACGATTTATTCAAATGATGTGTATGTTGCAGGAACTACAATGGGGAGTTTACCTGACAATGAAAGTTCAGGATCTTACGATGTTTTCATTGTAAAAGTGAGACTGCTTGAATGATCTTTCCTAGACAACGCCCCCATTTTTTCATCGTAATTTTGTTATTTTTTTTTGGGGGAGTGATTAAAAGGAGGCAGTCATGAAAAGAATCTTTTCCAAGCTTTTTCTTCCTTTCCTTCTACTGATCGCCTGTGCCGAAACGAGTACGGATCCGTTGGATAATGAGGCGACCGCCGACGCCGACACCTATGACTTTTGGAAGGATGGTCCGCAACGGCCGTACCCGGTGGACTGGGGCACCTGCTCCGAGGGATGGGAGCCGAAAGAGGAGAAGGACGAAGAAGGTAACCTCCTCGCCAAGTATTGTGAGCCTCCGACAAACTGGCGCCCCGTCGCACCGGTGGACTGGGGCGATTGTCCCGAGGGCTGGGAACCGATGGAAGAGAAAGACGAGGATGGTAACCTCCTCGCCAAGTACTGCGAGCCGACACTTTGCCCTGATGGCGAATTCGCCGTCATCCCGGCCGAGACCGGTACCGAGATCATCTATGTTTACGAAGGCGAGTCCATCCAGGCGGCGATAGACGGGGCGCAGGACGGTGCGGTCATCGCGATAGGGAAAGGGACTTTCACCGAAGAGATATCCATCATGTACTCACCATCAAAGGCGGTGACGCTGTGGGGTGCCTGCGTGGAAGGGACGACGATTAGATCGGAAACGCCAACGACGGCAACAATGGCGGCGGTCATTTCAATCCGGCAGGCGAATAAAGAGAAGTTGGTGACGATAAAGAACCTTACCGTGACCGGTCGCAGGATAGGCGTGTTCGTGGGATCCTTTTCGCAGGTTAGGCTTGAGCAAATGGCCATCGAAGAATCCACGGAAATGGGGTTGTTCGCTGAAAGTGAAGGCAAACCCACGGTGAACATTGATAGTGTCTTAATAAGAGGAACACTACCTCGAGAAAGCGACGGAATGCTCGGAAGAGGAGTTTATATCCAAGGAAATGTGACCGCCACCCTTTCTCGCGTGCTTGTGGAAAAAAACAAAGAGGCTGGTGTTGCAGTAGGTGCTTTTGAGGGGACACATGCCACTTTTTCTGCCACTGATCTTATTGTGCGGGACACATTGCCTCAAAAAGATAACTCGGGAGGCGAGGGTATCGGAATTCAAGTCGGCAATCAAGACAAGGTGACGGTCTCTTTTTCCCGTTTGCTTGTCGAAAGAAACATAGGTGCGGGGATTTATGCCAGTGCGCCTTCTCCTGACTCGCATATTGCGATTGAAAAAGCTGACGACCTTATTGTCCGCCATACGAGGCCGGACGCAAGAGACCAAACAATGGGCAGAGGTATCGAAATTGAAGACAATGTGACCGCCTTTTTTTCCCGCGTACTTATCGAAAAAAACAAGGAGGTCGGCGTCTTTATTCTTACCACCAATTCCGAATCGTTTTCAACGGTTACTGCCGCCAACCTTGTTGTCCGCGACACAGAGCCGCAACAAGTAGACCAAACAGCGGGAAGGGGCATTGCTGTCCAAGGAAATGTCACAGCAACCCTTTCCAACACACTCGTGGAGAAAAACACAGATGTCGGCTTTTCTGTCCGAGTGCCTCTTGTCGCTACTCATGCTAAGATTACTGCTACCAATCTTATTGTTCGCGACACTTTTCCTCAAAATGACGGAACGAATGGCAGAGGCATTATTATCGAAGACAATGTGACCGCCACTTTTTCCCACATGCTCGTTGAACGAAACAGCGATGCCGGTGTTTTTATGGCCTCTTTTGTTTCTGGAACAAGCCCCGAAATTACGGCGAATGATTTTATTGTCCGCGATACATTATTGCAAGGAAGCGATCAAACCGGAGGAACCGGTATCGCCATCCAAAAAACGGGAACAGCCACCCTTGTTCGCGGACTAGTAGAAAGAAACGCAGGCACCGGGATCTATGTCAGTGCTTCCTCTCCTGAATCTCACATAACGCTCAAAGAGTCTACCGACCTTCTTGTCCGCCATACAGGAGATGCAACTGAAAATGCAGGAGACTTAACATTTGGCAGAGGCATCGCTATCCAAGACAATGTGACCGCCACTCTTTCTCGCACACTTGTGGAGAAAAACCGAGAAGTCGGCTTCTTTGTCTCCACCGCTACCGCTGGGACACATGCAAGCGTTAATGCAACCGACCTTATCGTCCGTGATACTCTGCCTCAAAATGACAAAACAGCCGGACGAGGGCTTGTCATACAAAGCATGGTGAGTGCCACCTTCTTCCGATTACTCGCGGAGAAAAACAGAGATGTCGGCTTTTTTGTCAGCGCCTCTACCGTCGGAACACATGCAAGCGTTAATGCAACCGATATTATTGTCCGTGATACGGAGTCACAGGAAAGCGATAAAACAGGAGGCCGGGGCATCAATATCCAGTTCGCAGTAGATGCCACTATGACCAATATACAAGTTGAGAATAACCGAGAAATGGGCCTGCTTGTTGCCGGGCAAGAGGCTTCCGCGCAACTTACTCATGCTGAAATTACTGATACTCGTATTCTTGAATGTTATGGGGTCGAGAACGGCTGTGAAGAGCCCTTCGGTCACGGTCTTGGCGTTTATGAAGGATCGGAAGTGACTCTTACCGATGTCGTGATCGACGGTAACCAGAACGGCCTGCAGATGACGAACTCCAAAGTATTCGCCGGCGAGAACTGCACCCTGCCCCTTGGCGATAAGGAGGGAAAAGTGGCATGCCTTCACCTGCTGAACAACCAGACCGGCCTGAACGCATTCGGGGAGCCCATCGAGGGATATGACCGTGACGAGGCTTTTGCTCTGGAGAGAAACGGCGGAACTTGGTACAGCGGTAACGAGACGCCTTTCTCGAGTGCGGAAGAAGCGATCCCTCAGCCGATGGAGAGCACGATAGATAGCGGGACGAAAGAGTAAGCAATGGAGACGACTATGAAAAGAATTCTCTTCCCGGTCTTTTTTTCTCTTCTTCTTTTCGGCGCCTGTGCCGAGAAAAAGGAAACACCGACCGACGCCGAGCCGACAGACAGCGAACAGCCGGACAGCGACGATTTCTTTGTCGTTGGCCCCAAACCGCCCGACTGGGGCACCTGCACTGGCGGCTGGGAGCAGAAGGAACAGGTCAATGAAGAGACCGATAGGCTTGAGGCGCGTTGGTGCGAACCGCCGGCGAACTGGCGTCCCGTTGCTCCGGTGGATTGGGGCACCTGCCCTGAAGGATGGGAGCAGAAAGAAGACAAGGACGAGGATGGAAATCTTCTCGCCCGATACTGTGACCCGGTACTGCCGGTCGAGTGCGGAGCCGGCGAGATGATGGTGCTCGGCTTTGCCGAGTGTCAGCCTGTCGGGGAGGATTGCCCCGCCAGCGATTTCGCCGACATTCCCGTCGCGGCCGGCTCGCCGGTCATCGAGGTGGCGGCGGGCGGTTCGATACAGGACGCGATAGACGGCGCGCCGGACGGTGCGGTCATCTCTATCGGCAAGGGAACCTTCGACGAGTTTGTCACCATCGTTGACAAGAACATCACCCTCTGGGGCGCCTGCGTCACGGAGACCATTCTTGCCTCTACAACGCCAATGGAGGACGAAACGACCGATGCAACCGTGAAAATAGAAGGCACCGATCCTGAAAAGAAGGTTGTGGTCAGGAACCTGACCATCACCGGCGAAAACCGGCGCGGCATCATTATTCAGAACGGCATCACCGGGGACTTCAACAACCTGGTGCTGACGAAAGCCAAGAGGGCAGGGATAACTGTTAAGAATAGTACCGCCGATCTCACCCGAGTTCTGGTTCAGGAAACACTGCCCGGAACGAGTGGCCGGGGTCACGGAGTTTCCATTGCGGGTTCCTTGACCACTACGCTTTCACAGGTTTCTTTGATGGACAATGATGGCTTTGGAATGGGGTTTTCCACGGACACCGAACAAAAGGGGACGCTTGTAGCGACCGATGTCCTTGTTTCCGGTTCAGGAGATACGGGGGTCGGATTATACGATAATGTTTCAGCAACACTTACCGACATATTGGTGAGGAACAGCGAATTTTGGGGATTGTCGGCAGTAACTTTTGGAGAGAATGAACAGTTGTCCTTGAACGCGACACGCATCATTATACGCGACACGAACAACGGCTATGGGATGGCGTTGCAAAACCAAGAAAACCAAATTGTGGGCAAGGTGGAAGCCAACTTGGAGCAGGTGCTGATAGAAAGAAACAGGCTGGTCGGACTCTCTGCCCTGACCCTTGCCGGAGCAAGCGTGGAGATAAAGAAGATGGATGACATCATCGTCCGTGACACGCTGTCGGACAGTACTACGCAGGATGGAGGTATCGGTGTCTTCTTGATGGGGGATGTTTCTGTTAAGGAAGAGGGCGGTCATCGTATCCTTATTGACAACAACATCGAACAGGGACTGCTCGCCTACACGAAGGGGCTTGAAACGACGATGTTTTTGGTTCTGAATGACCTTGCGGTGCGTGGTACTCGGCTAAGTGAATCGACATGGCAGTTCGGTCAAGGGATTTTTATCGCCAACCATGTGGTAGCGGCTTTTTCCGGGGTCCTGCTGGAGAATAACCGTACCGTTGGCTTACATATTGCCACTTATGAAGAAGACATAGAACCAGGGAGTTCTTGTGAAGTCAATGTCTCTGATATGTTGGTTCGCACAACGCTGGTGGAGGAAGTGGATCAAACGGGAGGATACGGTGTTGGCGTGAATGGAAATGTGGAGGTATTATTTGAAAGGGCATTGATCGAAGAGAACCGTTCCGCGGGCATTGTCGTCGTAACGGAGACTGCGGCGGCTAACGCCCGGGTCACCGGCAACTCGATCATTGTTCGCGGGACACAACCCCAGAAAGCTGACGAGCTGGGGGGTGCCGGCATGTCGTTCGCAAACAATGTTGATGTTGTCATGTCCAAGGCGCTGGTTAACGAGAATTCCGCTGCGGGGATTCTCACCGACACCATCGTTGCTGGCGCCAGAGTGAACTTTAGGGCGGAAGATATCATCGTGCGCGATACGCTGGCGAGACAAGAGGGAACATTTGGCCGAGGTATGAATTTCCAGAACAACACGGAGGCGGCCATCATCCGTGCCTTTGTGGACAACAACCGCGAGGTTGGGATATTCGCCGCCAGCGCCGACGCGAACAGGACAACGCTCTTTGCAGGCACCGACCTCATGGTCAGCGACACCCGGGCGAGGGCGAGCGACAAGCAGAAGGGCAACGGCATCATCATCCAGAACGGTGCCCGAGCGATCATCACCGATACGGCGGTCGTGAGGAATCGCGAGGTGGGCCTTATGATCGTCAACGATACGGTGGCATCAACCGCCGAGGCGCCGGAACTGAGTCTGCGCAATGTCTTCATCGCCGACACCAAGGTAAGGGAATGTTACGAGCTTCCCTCCGGTTGCGATTATGCGGAGGCATACCCCATGGGACACGGGCTAGGGGTTTACGCGACATCGGAAGAGGCGGCGCCGTCGCTGATGCTGAAGAATGTAGTTGTCGACAGAAACCAGAACGGTATACAGATGCAGTATGCGAAGGTGTTCGCCGGAACGGACTGTACCCTTCCCATGGGCAGTAAAAAAGAGACGCCGGTCTGCGTTCATGTCCTCAATAACTCTGTTGGCCTGAATGTCTTCGATCCCCCTGCGGGCTACGACAGGGATGCGGCCTTCGCCCTGCAAAGGGAAGGCGGCACATGGTACAACGGGAACGATACGCCTTTCTCGAGCGATAAAGAGGAGGTCTCTCAACCGCCGGATCCCCAGCAGGCGCCCGCACCCTCGGTGCTAGAAAACATGCCTTCTCTTTTCCTCTTCCTTACTTCCTTGGATTCATGAACCGTTCTCGGCTTGCGATATTCTTTTTTTTCTGCGGCACGGTCTGTCTCTACATCGTGGGCCACGAGACCCCGATAAACGCCTTTGAATTGCCCGAAGACTACGACATGTATGCCGCCTTCGCGGAGAGCGACACATGGTACGAGGACAACCGGGGCCCGATATCGTCCGAAAAGCAAGCCACCGGCGAATCGGTCGATGCATCGGAAATGAAAAACCCCTGAGGTTCGGGATGAGGAAGGATCTTTTTCTTTTCTTTTTGCTCTCTTGGGTCATTTGTTCCTGCGCCGGGAAAAGCGCGGCGCCGAAGGACCATGACCTCGCGGGGCCCGAAACCGACGCGATACTGAACGACGAGGATCTTTCCGTCGCCGATGAGCTGCTCCCCGACGATGCGCCTCCCGTGGTGAGCGATCCGCGTCCGCCCGATTGGGGCGACTGCACCGGCGGGTGGGAACAGAAAGAACAAATCAATGAACAGACCGGTCGCCTTGAGGCGCGCTGGTGTGAACCGCCCGCCGACTGGCGTCCCGCCGCGCCGCCCGACTGGGGCGATTGTCCCGAAGGATGGGAGCCGAAGGAAGAGAAGGACGAAGCGGGGGATCTGCTCGCCAAATACTGCGAGCCGATACTGCCGCCCGAAGAGACCGTGTGCCCGCCGGGCTACTTCGCCCTGTTCGGTTCGACCGAATGCCAGCGGATAGGGGCCGAGTGTCCCGCGGGCGAATTTGCCGACATTCCCGCCGACGCCGGGACCGAGATAGTGTATGTCTCCGAGGGAGGATCCATTCAGGCGGCGATAGACGCGGCGCCGGAGGGCGCGGTCATCGCCCTTGGCAAGGGGACCTTCGACGAGATCGTCACCATCGTCAACAAGGGGGTGACGCTGTGGGGCGCCTGCGTCGAAGAGACCATCCTGACCAAAAAGACCCATGCGGATGCCGGGGGGTATGCGTTGCTGAACCTAGAGGGGAACGACGCCACCGGAACGGTCGTCGTGCGCGACCTTTCCGTTTCCGACACCGCTTCCGAGAACCTGTGGGGGATCAGCGTTGACGGTGGCACGGCCGAACTGAAAGGGGTCTCGATAGACCGGGCCACGATTGGCATCTTCGTTGCGTGGAAGGCCCACCTGTACGCCGAGAATGTGCTTATTGCCGACATGATGTCTGAAGAGGACGGTACGAAGGGGATGGGGCTCTGGCTCTATCAGGCCGAAGCGACGCTAGCCCGCACCGTTATTGAGCGAACGCGCTGGTTCGGGATACTTGCCGACCACTTCGATTCGGGGAGGGAGAGCGTATTGACCGCGACCGACCTCATCGTCCGCGATACCCGGTCGCGGGTGTCCGACAAGACCGCCGGCTACGGCATCACGCTTCAAGGCAACACCCGCGCCACGCTGAGCCGCGTTCTTCTGGAGCGCAACCGGGAGATCGGGCTGTTCGCTATCGGCACTGCGATTGACGCCACTATCGAATTCTCGGCCGCCGACCTCATCGTGCGGGGAACAGAGCCTATGGAATACCTCGGCACCGACGGCGCCGGGATACATCTGCAGGGGTATGTCACCGCCACGCTCGACCGGACGCTCGTCGCGGACAACCGCACCGTCGGCCTGTCCGCGCTCGCCAAGCCGCCGACGCAGGTACAGCTGGTCACGAGGGATCTCATCGTCTCGGATACCAGTTCCCAGCAGAGCGATAAGAACTTCGGACTGGGGATGGATCTTCAGGAGAATGTGACCGCGGACATGACGCGGACGGCGTTGATACGGAACAGAAGCATGGGCTTGTCGGTCCATACGATCAACAACACCCGGCAGGCGATCCTGCAGATGACCGATGCCTTTGTGTACGGCACCCTTCCGCAGGAAAGCGACCTGACCGGCGGCCGGGGCATTCAACTGGAGAACCATGTTTCCGCGCTGTTCCGCCGGGTCGTCATCACGAACAACGCCGATATCGGCATCTTTGTCGATACGCCTGCCGCGGGATCGGAAGCGACGGTCACCATCGAGGATGGGGTCATCAGCGATACGGTGGCGCAGGCAAGCGACGGTATGGGGGGAAGAGGGCTCAACATACAGAACGAAACGACCGCCGACCTCGCGCGGGTAGTGATGGAGCGCAACCGTGATGTGGGGCTCTTTATCGTCACGGTCAACGAGGGGACGCATGCTTCGTTGACGGCCGCCGACCTCATCGTGCGCGATACCCGATCGCGCGGAAACGACGGCACCGCCGGCAGAGGGATGTCCCTGCAGAACAATGTCGCGGCGACGCTCGGGCGGGTCCTTGTGGAGCGGAACCGGGAACTGGGCATGCTGGTCGCCACAAGCGAACAGGGCGTTGCGCTCACCTTGGACGCGACCGATCTCGTCGTCCGCGATACGCGGTCACAGGATAGCGACAAGCAGTGGGGCGCGGGGATGCTCCTGCAGGACGGCGTCAGCGGTACCATCCGCAGAGCGTTCGTGGACGGCAACCGCGAAGCGGGCATCATCATCACGGGCGATCCTGCGGCGGGTGGCGCGCCGCAGATGGACCTGATAGATATCGTCATCTCGCATACCGCGATCCGCGAGTGTTTTGAACTTGGGATCGATTGCGGGTACGCGCCGGAGGCCGCCTTTGGATACGGCATGGTGGCGCAGGGGACCGACGGGACCACCGCGGTAACGCTCACCGATGTGGCTATCCTCGATAACGAGACCGGCTTGCAGATAAAGGGTGCGCGGGTCTTTGCCGGCGATACCTGTACCCTTCCCTTTGGTCTTGAAGAGGGGAAGACCGCCTGTATCCACCTCGTCGACAATGAGACCGCGCTCAACGCGTTCAGTCTGCCCGAAGACTATGACCCCAATGCCGCCTTTGCCGAGTTCCGGACATGGTATGACGGCAACGAACTTAATTTTTCCGGTGATCCGCAGGCGGTGCCGGAGCCGCCCGACCCCACGGACCCCTTTGAGGACGGCGGGAAATAGTTGATTGTCGATGGGTGTTGGGGTATCCTGAAGGCCCTTAAGGGATAGAGGGCGTCATGAAACAAGACCTGCTGTTCTCAATTCTCGCGGCTCAGAACGGTATGATAAAGCCGGAGGACCTTATCGAGATAGGGTCCGCGTGGGTGGCGAACCAGAAAAAAGGGCTCAAGGAACGGCTCTGCGAGCGGCTGAGCCGCGAAGACATCGAACTGCTGGAAAAACTGGTGACCCGCTCGCTGGCAAAGTGCGGCGGCGATGTCGACCGGTCCATACAGGCGTTGCATGCCGACGATCTCCTCTTCAAGACGCTCGGCGGCGCGATCGTCGTGGATGTCGAACCGGGGAAGAAAGAGCCCTGCGCGGCTCCGGTGTTCTGTGAAAAAGTGACCATCGAGAGCCCCGACCGCTATTCGATGAAGGTCGAGGTCAAACGCGGCGGTATCGGGCGGATATTCGTCGCGCTGGACGAACACATCGGCCGGAATATCGCGATAAAGGAGTTGCTCTGCGAAGCGACCGACGAGGGCACGGTGGAGGAAAAGTTCAGTACGCAGGCTTCGAAGTCGTTGCGCGCCCGGTTCCTCCGCGAAGCGCGGGTGACCGGCCAACTGGAGCATCCCGCCATCGTGCCGGTGTACGAGATCGGTCAGCGTCTCGATGGCGCCTGCTACTACACCATGCGCTATGTCAAGGGGAGTACCCTTCTGGATGCGATACGGAAAAGGACCGAACTTTCGGAACGGCTGAAACTCCTGCCGCATTTCCACGATCTCTGCAACGCCGTCGCCTATGCCCACAGCAAGGGGGTCGTCAACCGCGACATCAAGTCGGAGAATGTGATGATCGGCGAGTTCGGCGAGACGGTGGTGCTCGACTGGGGGCTTGCCAAAGTGAAGGGACAGGAGGATATCGGCGCCGAGAGGATCGAGGAAGGCATCCAACTTATCAAGGACTCCGATGTGGGAAAGACCACCATAGGACACGCCATCGGCACTCCCGCCTACATGCCGCCCGAACAGGCGATGGGGGAGATAGAGAAGATAGATGAGAAAAGTGACATCTACTCCTTGGGCGCGGTGTTGTACGAGATACTGACGGGCCAGCCGCCCCATACCGGATATACCGTGTTCGAGATCCTCGCCAAGGTGCTGAACGACGATATCATCGATCCGCAGAAAAGGGATGATCGGATACCCCGCGAACTCGGCGCGATAGCCCGGAAGGCGCTGAAGAAGAAAAAGGAGGAGCGTTATCCGTCGGCGCTTGCCATCGCCGCCGATATCGAATCGTACATGTCCGGCGGCCGGGTCGGGGCATACGAATATTCAAGTTGGGAACTGCTCATGCGCTTCATTCTCCGGAACAAGACGATCAGCGGTCTCGCGACACTGATATTCCTGCTGTCGATCTTCGCCGCGGTGCTCATCAGCGGCTACTATAGGGAAGCGCTGGTGGAGAAACAGCGGGCCGAGGACAACGAGCGGGAGGTCCACTACCAGTTGTCGCAGTTCCTGACCGAGAAATCACAACGGGCTTATCAGGCCAAGGACCTTCTCAGCGCCCGCATGTTCGCCGCCTCGGCGTTGGTCCACAGCCCCTATAACCCGTATGGCACCAACCGTTTCACCGCTCCCGATCAGATGAGGGACGAAAAGGCGCTCGCCGATCTGGTCGAGGCCCATTCGGCGCTGTTCCAAGCCACGGCGTTCGGGCTGGCCACCTTTGCCGGCGTCTATCTCGATCAGGATTACTGGACACAGTCGGCCGTTTTTTCCCCCGACGGCCGGAGACTGGCGTCCGGAAGCAGCACGGGAACGATTAAACTCTGGGATATGTCGTCGAAACGGCTGATCGCCTCTATCGCGAACAACGGCGGAGTCGTGTACGCCGTTGTTTTTTCGCCTAATGGGCGTTATTTCGTTTCGGCTCATGAGGATAAGATCATACGGTTCTGGGACACCGATACTCGGGAACTGATCGGGTCACTGGCGGCACATGACGATAAGGTGCGGGCCATCGCCTTTTCGCCCGATGGCCGTTTTCTTGCGTCGGGAAGCGATGACGGGACGGTGAAGGTGTGGGACGCGGCCACGAAAAAAAATGTCGCGGTTTTTGCCGGTCACCGCGATAAGGTGATATCGATCGCCTTCTCGCCTGATGGCCGGATGCTTGCGTCGGGCAGTTTCGATAAGACGATACGGCTCTGGGATGTCGCTACGAAGAAAAATATCGCCGTCCTGACCGGTCATGATGATTGGGTGCCCGGGATCGCCTTCTCGCCCGACGGTCGGATACTGGCGTCGGTGAGCAACGATCGCACCGTGAAGTTGTGGGATGTGGGAGAAAAGGCCCTGCTGACGACCTTCACCGGTCATGAGGAAGTGGTCCTCGCCCTTGCTTTCTCGCCCGATGGCTCACTGTTGGCCTCGGCGGGCGGTGACCGGACCATACGGCTGTGGAGCATGACGGGAAAGAACCTTGCCATGACCTTCACCGCGCACAATGACACCATAGGAGCGCTTGCTTTCTCGCCCGACGGTCGCTCCTTGGTCTCGGCGGGTTACGATCGGACGCTTAAGCTGTGGGATATCAGCGAGAACAAGAATATAGTCACGCTGAAAGGCCACGGAAGATCGGTCTCCTCGCTCGCCTATTCGTCGGATGGGCGGTTTCTGGCCACTGCGGCCTATGATGACACGATCCGGCTGTGGGATCTCGCGGAGAACCGGCAGATCGCCGTGCTCGCGGGCAACGGTGACAAGATAAATGCGATCGCCTTCTCGCAGAAAGGTGATCTGCTGGCATCGGGTGGCTGGGACAAAAAGGCGCGGATCTGGGATGTCGGCACCCGCGAACTCCTGTGGATCTCCCCGGCGCACGCCGATACGGTGTGGTCGGTCGCCTTTTCTCCGGACGGAAAGATGTTGGCAACGGGAAGCGCCGATAAGACCATCAAACTATGGGACCTGACCGGGGAAAGAAAACTCCTCCCCGCTCTTTCCGGTTCCGGTCATGGGGGGGTGGTGTTCAAGGTCGTGTTCTCCGCCGATGGCCGTCATCTCGCCTCGGCGAGTTGGGATAACACCGCGAAACTCTGGGATGTCGGCTCGAAACAACTGGTCCGGACGCTGGAGGGTCATACCGATATCTTAGGTGGCATTTCATTTTCCCCCGATGACCGCCTGATCGCCTCGTCGAGCAAGGATAACACCATCAAACTGTGGAGGAGCGATACCGGCGAACTTATCAGAACGATAGAAGGACATAAGGCCATGATCAACCATGTCGAGTTCTCGTCCGACGGCCGATTCCTCCTTTCGACCGGTGATGATCGCACCGCACGGATATGGGAGGTCGAAAGCGGAACAGGTCTCCAGACCATCGGGCTCCCCGAGATGGGGCTGTGGGCATCTTTCTCCCGCGATGGAAAACACTTCGCGGTCAACAGCGGCAACGATGTCCTCATCATTCCCATAGACCTCGATTACTGGAAACGCGATCCTCACGAACTGCTCAAGGAAGCGGAGAAGGCGGCCGGCATGAAACTGGATGGCTTCACCCTGCATCCCATGACGCCTGCGGATTTTGAGGCCTATCGTCAATAGAAGGAACGAGGAGGTGATGGTCATGCACAAACTGGGGGTCAACATCGATCATGTCGCGACACTGCGGCAGGCACGCGGCACGCGCTACCCCGACCCGGTGTTCGCGGCGCTCATCGCCGAGCAGGCAGGGGCATCCAACATCACGCTCCACATCCGTGAGGATCGTCGCCACGCGCAGGAACGGGACCTCGAACTTATACGGAAGAGCGTTTCGATAAAGGTCAATCTCGAGATGGCGCCGACCGCCGACCTCAAGGCGATCGCCCTGCGCCACCGCCCCGACAGTTGCACACTCGTCCCCGAAAAGCGGCACGAACTCACCACCGAAGGGGGGATGGACCTCCTCTCGGACGCCTATCCCGGGCTCAAGGCCTACATCGCCGAACTCAGGAAGGCGGGCATCGTCGTGAGCCTGTTCATCGATCCCGACGAGAAACAGGTCACCGCGGCGTGCAAACTGGGGGCGCGGGCGGTCGAGTTCAACAGCGGCCGCTACGCCGAAGCCAAGGGCGACAAGGAGGCGGCGCGCGAGATAGAGCGTATCCGGCAGGCGACGGTGTTCGCGCTGTCCAACGATCTGACGGCCCATGTCGGTCACGGGATCCATTACCACAATGTCCGGCCGCTCGTCGAGATGCAACTGCTCGAGGAGTTCAACATCGGCCACGCCATCGTCGCCCGCGCCGTCATGGTCGGGTTCGAACGGGCGGTGGCCGACATGCTCGCCCTGCTCGAACCATGATACGCGGCATCGGTATAGACATCGAGAGCGTCGAGCGGTTCCGCAACGCGGAGCCGGGCCTGCTCGACCGGGTGTTGTCGTCCGACGACCGCGCCTATGTGGAGAAGTTCGCCGATCCCGCGCCGCACATCGCCGGTATCTGGGCCGCCAAGGAGGCGCTCGTCAAGGCGATAGGCCGCAAAGACCTCCGGTTTGACGCGGTGTCGGTGCGGCACGAGGCGACCGGCCGGCCCTATCTTTCCTACACTCCCGACGAAGGGACGCTCCACCTTTCGATATCGCACGGCGGCGGTCAGGCGGTCGCGGTGGTCGTCTGGGACGCCTGAAG
>JAKQHE010000106.1 GCA_029573155.1 bacterium | reverse complement strand
GATGGCGCCGGCCGGATCGCTGATGTCGAAGTAATGCACCGGCACGCCGTCGGTGTAGTAGCCGTCCTGCCAGTAGTACAGGTTGGTCTCGGCGACATAGATGCTGTGGTCGGTGACATAGAGCGCGTATCCGGTGCCGTCGAGATGTTCCTCGTCGGCCTTTTTGATGTCCTTCGGATCGGCGATGTTGAGCGACAGGAGCGTTATCTGATCCTTGCCGCGCTCTTCCGCGTTATCGCAGTAGTACCAGTAGTAGCGGGTCTCGCTCGCCGCGACGTAGAGCACATCGCCCACCTGCCGCGAGTCGATGATGGTCCCCTCCATCATGTAACGGCCGAGTATCTTCTGCTTGGCCGGATCGGCGATATCGACGACGATGAGTTCCGAGAAGGTGCGCGACGCATCGTAGTAGCCGCCATCCTCGCTTTTCTCCGACGGGTTGTAGCGCAGACCGGTCACCATGACATAGGCGCGCCCCTCCTGCACATACATCTCGAACGGGAAGCCCTTGAACGACGAGCGGCCGAGTATCTTGAGCGCCGTCGGTTCGGTCACATCGATTGCGACAAGGCCGCGATACTGGTTGAGCACCCAGAGGATGTTCCCCTCGACCTTGTAGATGTCGGCCTCGACGATCTCGCGGGCCGCGTCATCGCCCTTGTCGTCCTCGTTGCTCGGCGCCCCTTCGTCGTCGGCGCCCCCGGCGGTGGCGTCCTCCCCGTAGTTGTTGCTGTTCGAGGCGTTGCCGGCGGTGATGAACTCACCCTCGTCGGTCGTCTCGATGTCGCCGGTGCCTGTCGGGTCGTCGGGGACGCTCCCGTCAGTGGGCGACTGTTTGGTGTTCTCGCAGGAGCCGAGAAGCAGTATCGCGAACAACCCCGCGATAACATAAATGAAACTCTTAAAATTCATGGTAACCTCCATTCAAAAAGGACGCCGGTTTGGTACCCGGGCGCCACCCTTTTTATCATTTTCGGGCACATTTTGCAAGAACTATTTGTTTTTACAAGATCTTTCGTCGTCACCGCACCAGACCGGCTATCCGACGCGCGGCAGGCCGCCTTTCGGTTTCTGTCTTCCGAAGGGGCGGTCGTCCTTGGGGCGCGGGCCGTGCGGACGCGGGCGCCGATCGTCGCGGCGCCGCTCCGGTTCGGGGGCCGGTTTCGGATCCGGCCTTGTCACGGCGGAGTCGGAGACGGCGCCGGATTCGGGCTTCGGTTCCTTCTTCGGTTCGTGGCGCGGTCGCTGTTGCCGTTCACGACGCGGCTCGCGTTCGTTCCTTTTTTCGGGACGACGCTCCGGTCTCCGCTCCTCGCGGCGCGGCTCCATGTTGGTGAGCGGCACGGTCGAGCGGAAAGGATGTTCCTCGACCACCGGCAAGGCGCGGCCGATGAGTTTCTGTATGTCGCGCAGATACGCCCGTTCATCGGCGTCGCAGAAGGTCAGTGCGATGCCCGACAGCCCCGCGCGACCGGTGCGGCCGATGCGGTGGACATAGGTCTCAGGCACCTCGGGGATATCGAAGTTGATGACATGCGACAGTTCGTCGATGTCGATGCCGCGCGCCGCGATGTCGGTCGCGACGAGCACCCGGGTGTGGCCGCTCTTGAAATCGCCGAGCGCCCGCTGACGGGCGTTCTGCGACTTGTTCCCGTGGATCGCCTGCGCGTTGATGCCGGCCCGTTGGAGGTCCTTGACGACGCGGTCGGCACCGTGCTTGGTCCGCGTGAAGACGAGCGCCGACACGACCGATTCGTCCTTCAGGATGTGGGCGAGCAGGTGCCGTTTGTCGTTCTTCTCGACGAAGTAGACCGACTGCTCGATCACCTCGACCGGCGTCGCCTGCGGCGTCACCTCGATGCGCACCGGGCTTGTCAGGTAGGCCGACGCGAGCGACACGATATCGGGCGGCATGGTTGCCGAGAACAGCAGCGTCTGCCGTTTCTTGGGCAGTTTGTCGATGATCTTGCGAATGTCGTGGATGAAGCCCATGTCGAGCATCCGGTCGGCCTCGTCGAGCACGAAGATGCTCAGGGTGTCGAGTTTGATATAGCCCTGCCCGATGAGGTCGAGCAGGCGGCCCGGCGTCGCGATGAGGACATCGACGCCGCGCTTGAGGGCGTCGGTCTGTGGCAGTTGGCCCACCCCGCCGTAGATGACGGTGTT
>JAKQHE010000097.1 GCA_029573155.1 bacterium | reverse complement strand
CGGGTCTCGATATCCGGGATGTCGATACCCTCACCCGGAAGGCATGGGAATATCCCTACTGCTCCACCGGTGAACTGACGACCGACCACGGGGCGTTCTACCTCTCCTGTGACGGGTACGAGTACCGTTTCTCCGGGCGACCCGACACCTACCTCGACTACTTCCCCCTCAACGGCGACATGCGTGAAATGGCGGAGAACCACCTGTACAACGGCTGGGTCTACATCCCCGACGGAAGCACCGTGAAGATATCGACCAACAACGCCGTTCCCAGTTACTGCGGGAACGGCATCGTGGAACCGGGCGAAGTCTGTGACGGCAACACGGTGTACTGTGAAGATCTCGACTCAACCCAGTGGAACGCCGGAACCGCCAATTGCAATTCCACCTGTACCGGCTACAACACCGGTGACTGTTACTGGAGCGGGTGCTGACGATGAGACATATCATCATAACTATCGGGGGCGGCGCGGCCGCCCCCATACTCGTGCTCTTCCTGCTCGTTGCCTGCAATCCCTCAAAACCGGCCCCGACCGATGATGCGACCACCCTCTGCGTCGGTCGTTGCGGCGTGGTGAACGGGGCGCAGTGTGGTCCCTGTGAATACGGCTACACCTGCAACGAGGCGCAGTACTGCGTCGAGATTGCGGGGAACGACAGCGACGGTGAAGAGGACGATCTCTCTGTTGAAATGGAGAACGACGACTATGACCTTTCCCCGGACACCGACTTTGTCGCAACATCCGATACCGATGGCAATCCATGGGAGAATATCGATTGCGCAGAGGCACCGGAGCCGTGGAAATCGGACGACGATCCTTATGCGGACAGAGACATTTTGTACCGCTACTATGGCGACTTCGATGTGGTGGTGAAAGACCCCGAGGGTGTGCGTAATTTATGGGCCGAAAAATTCACAGGACTTGACGGAGGGACGATCATTCCCTGTAATTGTTTCTGGCAGACACCTACCGATGCCTGCGCCGACAATTTTCCTTTTGAGCCAGTTATAACGGAGATATCCCCTTCCGCTCCGACCCAAAGTCCCAAAGACAAGGTACTCACCGCCTTTGTCTGCGATGAACTCCTGACACCTCCCATGGAATGGCAGATATCCTGGGTTTATGGACGCGACCCGAAATATA
The DNA here is from genome assembly GCA_029573155.1 of bacterium. Classification (GTDB taxonomy): domain Bacteria; phylum UBP6; class UBA1177; order UBA1177; family JAKLFG01; genus JAKLFG01. Next base: position 31,837 of record JAKQHE010000097.1, on the reverse strand, counting down.
ACGCTAGAAACGGCAAGGTGCTTTTCCCCATGCGATCCCCCCACGCAATGGGGCTGTACGGGGGACATCATGCCTATCTTCTGGATATTTCCAAACGACAGTTGCTAGCGGTAACTACCGGCTATTCAAACGCATATTTCAACGGTCGCTATGCCTTTATGACGATCCGAGATATGGAAAAGAACTATGACTTTCCCGACAAAAGTGGTTATGAGTCCGTCCCGTGGTCCGAATTCATTTACTACGATTCGGTCGAGCACAAATACGGCTACGCATGGTACGGGGAGAAATTCTATTTCGCCCGTTCAATCCATGCGAGCGACACCCATATCATTTTCAGTTACCAGAAACTGCCCGACACCAACGAGGGGAGCAGAACCTTCTACGCCCGTATCGGCGAATGGAATACATGGAAGGAACTCACCTTCATGGTCGGCTCATCGATCGGCGTAGTAGATGCCGGATTCCCCTCAATGGTGGGGCAGTATGTCGCCTTCTACAACTGGGATGTCGAAGTTGCCTTCTGCGACCTCGAAAAAGGCGACGCCGGTTGCTTCAAAGTGTCACGAGACAACGAGAACGGACGAATGCCGAAGATACTTGACAACAAGGCGGTGTACTATGCTGCGGAGAATAAAACGACGAAAGCTCGTTCCCTAGTCAAGGCCGACATCACCAATCCACAGGACATCACCTACACAACCCTCGTCACCCATGAAAAAGTTCTGACTCCCGACGACATAGACAAAGACTTTCTCCTCTACGGGAAGGAAATCGGGGAACGCTCGAACGGAGATCCGTTGATCGCGAACTGTTTCTATCGCTTCAGCGACGGCAAATCGTTCTGCATGGATGACCCCGGCCATGACGCAAAGATCCCGACCGATTATTCCTATCTGCCTGGCGGTCATTATGTCGTCTATCAATCGTGGTATGATCTTGTCCTGCGCGACATGGAATGTTACTGCGACCAATTTCCTTCGCGGTGCCCGTATAACGACTACACACCGAAACCGCGACCGGCGACAAAATAAAGAAACGCCCCTAATAACGGACCTTTTGACAAATGGTCGGCAGTTTATTAGACTTCTCTAGTAACCATTGAATCGCGAGGTTCCCTATGAAACCGAGAGACCTGTTGTTCGTCGCCGGCGTGGCGGCGCTTTTCTCACCGTTCTTCGTTTCCGACGCGGTGTTCGACGGCTACAAGATGTTCAACGCCGATCACGGCATCATCATGGGCGCGATCAAGTTCGCTATCCTTGCGACGCTCGGCGAGATCATCGGCCTGCGCATCCGGACCGGCGAGTACGACGCCCCGAACTTCGGCATCCTGCCGCGCGCCATCGTGTGGGGCTTTCTCGGCGCGGCGATCGCCTACGCCTTCATCGTCTTCCCGTCGGGCACCATCAAGTTCCTCGCCTATCTCGGCCTGCCGGTGACCCCCGATACGCTGAAAGGGGCGGTGACCGGCATGCAGGTCGCGACCGCGTTCTCCATCTCGGTCGGCATGAACCTCATCTTCGCGCCGTGGATGATGACGCTCCACAAGATCACCGACGAGCACATCGCCCGCACCGGCGGCACGGTGGCGGGGCTGTTCCGCCCCATCGCGTTCGGCGACATCCTTTCGAAGATGAATTGGGGCGTGATGTGGGGGTTCGTCTTCAAGAAGACCATCCCGATCTTCTGGATACCGGCCCACACGGTGACCTTCCTGCTACCGGAACAGTACCGCATCCTCTTCGCGGCGCTCCTCGGCGTCGTGCTCGGCGTGATACTCGCTATCGCCGCTCTGATGGCGAAGAAGTAGGCGGAGGCGCCTACCGGTTGACCCGTCCGTTCCGTTTAGCACTGCCACGGAACATCGGCCACGGCGCATCGGCGGGGCCGGTGCTAAGAGAGGGGATCGCGTAGATAGATGATGCTTCGTTGTTCCCGAAATAGATAACCCCACGATCATCCATCACCGGGAAAAAACCGGAATATGCCTCTATCGCCCACAGCTCGTTCCCTTCGAGATCGTATGCATCGGGTCCCGAATTGTACAGCGTGCCGTCATCGCCCAGTGTAAGATCGCCGGTCCAAAGGTGGAAACTGTATTCTTCCTTCCCGTCGGGGGCAACGACCGTGACCATGTGGGTATTGCTATAATCGCATGCATATATACTGTCTTTTTCGTCAATGATCATAGGGATACCCGAAGGCCCCTTCCATTTCGTCACGCCATCGACCCCTAGCGCGAAAAGACTGACCTCATCGGGAGGATCGGAAAGAAGTCTTCCGCCGATATATACCGTATCATCGCGACCGATGACCAGCGACGCGTAAATGTGATCATACTTGTCGCTCGACACCCATCGCTGTTCTCCCTCCGCGGTCACGGCGACGATACGATAATAGGGATACCCTTCCGCCATGCCTCCCACATAGGCCACATACAGAGCATCGTCGCTCCCGACGACGATCACCGAAAAAACCTCATTCTCGAGATAGGAGAATGACCATTTCAGCGCACCTTCGGAGGAAACGGCGTGGACATAGACCCCATCCGACATATAGATGGTCCCGTCGTTCGCGACGGCCGACGACAAAGTCCCCCCATACTGTTTCTTCTCAGGAACGAACCGCCATTTTTCGCTCCCATCGACAGGGTCCCGCGCCGAGAGTTCTCCGTTCACAAGGACATAGATCGAACCGTCATTCCCAATGACAGGAAAATTGTCGTATATCCCGGAGGTCTTCCATTTGAGCGCACCTTCCGGACTTACCGCGAAAAGGTAGCCCCCTGATGAAGGGACATAGAGCGTACCGTCATTCCCTATACACGGCATCTGCCCCTCGAACTTCGCATCTACGGTAAGTCGCCACAGAGGACCGACGCATTTCTGCCCGGAAGAACAGTAGGAATCATCCGCACAGGTACCACAGGATATCGTCTGGGAACCGTAAAAGGTCTCCGCCGTCGCATCGCCGCATTCGAACTCGCCACACTCGGGCGCATCTTCGTAGAGGACACACTGGTTATTGGTCGAACAATACTCATAGGAACTGTAACAGGTACCGCAGGAATGTCCCTGATCCTCGCCACACTCCTTTTTGTAGCACGGTTCGCATTCCTCCCCGACGCAAGTCTCGACATCGCACCCGGAAAATGCAAAAAGGAGTGCAAGGAGAAAAAACGGATATCGCCCCATTTACGACACCTCTTGAAGGAGCCCTATTCAGAAAGAGAACGGGATACCGACCATCCCCTCACCACGGACGGGTCGTCGGCATGAGTTTGATGGTGCCGACGAGCGTAAGACTCTTCAGGTCGTCATCGAGGCCGCCGGTGATGTAGAGCAGGTTCCCCGACCGGGCGACCCTGTGGAGCGCCCGCCCCGGATCCGACTCGCTGGACCCGTTGAAATAATCGCCGAACCGGGGAGCGGGAGCGCCGTCGTGCTGCGCCGGGTCCCAATCGTTCTCCCAGTACATCATATCGAGATCGATGAGTTGGTAGAAGTTCGTCGCACCGACGCTCGTCTGGGTCGTATCGAAGCCCTCGGCGCCGCCGATCACCGAAAAATACCCGTTGTAGCCTTCGGTGACATCGAGCGTCACTTCATGGAACCAGGTGCTCTTGGGAAAGATGTCGCCCGACCTATAGGTGCGGTCCGCCATGTTGAAACGGTAGCCCCGCGCATGCATCTCGAACGCCGTCGCGTCCTTGGGCAGGTCGAGCCCGTTCGCCGCGACGATGATGTCGCCCTGCGCCGCCGCCGAGCCGAAGAACAGATTCGGCGTGTCGTCGTTCCATTCCTCATACACATCCTTCGAGATGATGTGGGTGAACTTCGCGGTGCTCGTCGCCTTGCGGCCGCCGATCACCAGCACCCGCGGAGTGCCGTTGTCGAGTCCCGCCGGCGCCACGACCGGCATCACGAAGGTCTCGGTCTTGTCGCTGTGGTATTCGTTCACCGCCGCGCTGATGGTCCCGTCCTCGCCGACCGTCACCTCGATGCCGTATATCTTCGAAAAAGCCGCGCCGTCCTTCGCGCCGCCGACCACGAAGAGCGTGCCGCTACCGGTCGTCTCGTCGGTCTGCACGAAGGCGTACCCCTGATAGGGGGCGAAGATGCTCGGCCAGTCGAGCGCCCCCTCGACCCAATCCACCGTGGTGTTATCGGTCGTGGTCAACCGCTGATTCTTCCGGGGAAGTCCCACCGTGTATATCTCCATCCCGGCCGGCGCCCCATTGAGGGTGACCGGCAGGTCGGGATAGTCGGTGACGGAGGTCTTTTCCATCTTCATGCTGCTGACACCGCCGGCGATGAGCACCCGACCGTCCGGAAGCGGGACCACGGTGTGGAACGCGCGGAACTCCTTCATGTCGGCTATCTGGTCCACCGTCCCGCTCTCGACATCGAGCAGTTCGACCGTGTCGTCGGCATCCCAGGTCCCGTTGTTGGTCAGGGTGAACCCGCCCGTTATCAGGATACGACCGTCGGGCAGGGTCGTCGCGACATGCCCGAACCGCGGCGTTTGCAGTTTCTTGGGAAAACAGCCGATGCCGGAGACCGGGTAAAGACTCGCGTACACATTGGTCTTCTTCCCGCTCACAAAATTGAGCCCCTGCACCGTTCCGACCCATTTCGGCGCCGGGTCGCTGATCGACTCGAACCCGTAGAGTTCCAGCCGCGCGTTGGAAACATCGGGTATGCCCGATATCGTCACATCGCCGGACAATTGATCTTTGGTGAGAGAGGTCGTGTGCCTCGGCTTGGGATTACTCCCGTCATATATCCGGATGGTGAGCGCGCCCAATTTATCCTGTATGTTGTCGCCGACATAGTCCTCGCAGGCGGTGTCGTCGGCCGCGAGCAGGGTCATGGCGACCCGCATCTCGTCGGCGGGGACGGCATCGGCCGGGGACTCGTCGCCGCAGGAGATCAGAAATACCGCCGGCACGACGAACGCCGCCAGCCGTCCAAAGAACCGTTCCATCATCGTCCTCTCCTCTCGATCAAACAGCACTCTTTCCGTTCATGGTCGCGCCCATCATATCTTTATGGAAGGAAAATGCAATAAATTTAAGGCCACGAAAAAACGGGAAGGTTGGTCGCGGCGTCGCATATCTCGACCTTCCGGACCGCGCCCCCCGCGACGGTCACCACCGCGTAGGTCGGCGTACCGTCGACGCCCGGTCGCCCGAGCGAGCCGGGGTTCAGGTAGAGGATGCCCTCCTCTTCGCGCAGCAACGGCTGGTGGGTATGCCCGAAAACGACGAGCCGGGGACGACTCCCCGCTATCTCACGGCGGTTCTCCGGCAGGAGCCGGTGGGGCGCCGTGAGGTTGTGTACGAGAAAGAAGCGGACCCCCGCGATATCGGCACGCACCGTGTCGGGGAGTTCCGGCAGCGCGGTATCGGTGTTGCCGCGCACCGCATGGACCGTGTCGAAGCAATGGAGCGCCGCAAGGACCCGATCGTCGCCGATGTCACCGGCGTGGAGCACCGTGTCGGCGGCGATGTCGCATATCCGGTCGGGCAGGGACCCGTGGGTGTCCGAGACGACCAGTATCCGGCGCTCGTCCGGAGGATGTCCGTTCTTTTCTGTGTTCATGGGGCCGAGTGTATCACGGGCGTCGCGACAAGTCAAACGGAATGTCGCGGGATGCACTCACCCGTTATTGTATGTTGCAGATGCCCGGAATGGCGGCGCGGAATGTGTCGGCAGGGTAGTTCTTCTTATCGACCGTGACCCCCGCGGCGGTGACCGCGAGTTCATGAAGCGCCGGTTTCGCCTCTTTGCTTGCGGTGCAGGTGAGCATCACCTTCCCGTCGTCCATCTTCGAGACGAGCCATTCAAGAGACCCCTCGACGCCGCGGTCAAGCACCGTGAACCCGGCCTGCGCGGTAAGTTCCTTCGGCAATTTGTCGGCTTCGGCGATCGCCGCGGCAAGACCGCTGGTCTGCGCGATGAGCACTATCCGCTGGAGTTTCACCGCATCGCTCGGAACGCCCGTCGGGATGAGGGCGAGCGCATCGGCCGACTTACCCAGTTTTTCGCCGACGAGCAGAAGATTAGCGAGGATGTCGCCCGTCGCGAGATCGAGTTTGTCACGCAGTTCCCACCCTTCGGCGAATTTATCCTGCGAGACCAGCGCGTAGAAAAGCCCTTCCCACGCCGCGCCGTTACGTGGAGAACTCTTCGCCGCCGCGCGGAAGTGGGTCTCGGCGGTCGCCATATCGTTCTTCTCGTAGGCGGCCGAGGCGAGGAAATAGTGCGCTCCGGCGTGGCCCGGCTCCTTGGCGATGACATCGTTCATGCGGGCCGCCGCCGACTCTTTGTCGTCCGTTTCGTAGGCGATGAGCCCGAGGTTGTAGAGCGATTCGGCCGGCTGGATGCCGTTCTGGATGCAGACCGCGAAGAGACCCGCCGCGTCGTCGGCCTTCCCCAGACCTTGAAGCGCCAGAGCACGGAAGAAGAGCGCTTCGGGATCGGCGCTTTTTTCGAGGATCGGTAGCGCTTCGCCATACTTCTCTTCCATCACCAGCGACCGTCCCTTCACGAAATCGGGGTCGGCGGTGTTCTCTTCCAGCAACGCGAGATTGCGGTCGGCCTGTTTCTGCTGGGTCGTCTTGCCGCCGCAGGCGACGAACAGGAGAGCGATCGCGCCGAGAACAAGTATCCTTTTCATTGCAGTCCCGCCATCTTCTTTATCTCGGCGTAGGAGTGTTTGCCGTTGGTCGTCTCCTTCACCACGCCGTTCTCGTCGGCAAAGATGGTGAACGGAAGCAGGATGCCGGCGTTCTGGAGAGATTCGGGCGCCTGAATGACCTCGAAGGTGACTCCCTGTTTCTTGACTATCTTCCGTGCATTCGCGGCAAGCGGATCGACGCTTATCGAGATGATCTTGACCAACCCCTTCGCCTCTTCGTACTCCTTCTTTATCCGTTCGATGTCGGGGAACATCTCGATGCAGGGGACGCACCAACTCGACCAGAAATCGACGATGATCTTTTTCCCCTTGTGGTCGGAGAACTTCACCTCTTCACCGGTGATGAGCGACCGCATCACGATGCCGTGGAGATTCTTCCCCTTCTGGAAATCCTCGTCGGTCAGTTCCCGTTCGAGCGCCTTGTCGACCTCGTCGAGCGCCTCGGGCATCTTGGGCTGGGTCACGACCGGCGCGACCGGCTCCTCCTTTTTCGTGCAGGAAAAGAGTAAACAGCACGAAAGTACGAACACGGCGATCGAGCGCATGACGCCCTCCTAGAAATACTTTTTCTTGAAGATGACCGGGCCCCTCGCCCGTTTCACGACGGTGCCGATGATATGACCGCCGGTGAGCTTCGCCGCCTCGGCCGCGTGTTTCTTATCGACGACGCAGACGAATCCGACGCCGCAGTTGAAGACGGTGAACATCTCATGCTCCGATACGCCGCCCGCTTTTTTAAGCCACTGGAAGAGCGGCGGAATGGTGAAGTCGCCGCCGATCTCGACCGCGAGCTTCTCCGGGACGACGCGCGGGATATTGTCGTAAAAACCGCCGCCGGTGATGTGGACCATCCCCTTGACCGGCACCTTTTTGAGCAGTTTCTTAATGAGTTTCGCGTAGATGATGGTGGGCTTCAGGAATGCGTCGGCGACCGTCGCGCCGAGTTCGGGGATGCGGGTGTTGATCTTCAGTTTCTGCTGGGTGAAGAGGATGCGGCGCACGAGCGAGTAGCCGTTGGAGTGGACGCCGCTCGACGGGATGCCGATAAGCACATCGCCCGCCTTCACCTTCGAGCCGTCGATGATCTTGTCCTTGTCCACCACGCCCACCGAGAACCCGGCGAGGTCGAATTCCCCCGGAGGATAGAAGTCGGGCATCTCGGCCGTTTCGCCGCCGACGAGCGCGCAGCCGGCCTGCGCACAGCCCTCGGCGATACCCTTCACGACGAGCGCCGCGGTGTCGGCCGACAGTTTCCCGGTGGCGAAGTAGTCGAGGAAGAAGAGCGGCTCGGCGCCGAGGACGAGCACATCGTTCACGCACATCGCGACGAGATCTATGCCGATGGTGTCGTACCGCTTCGCCATGAAGGCGAGTTTCAGTTTGGTGCCGACCCCGTCGGTGCCGCTGACGAGCACCGGCTTTTTTATCCCTTTCGGTATCGTCACCATCGCCGAGAAGCCGCCGATCCCGGCGAGCACCTCGGGGCGGTGCGTCTTTTTCACCAGTTCCTTGATCATCGGGACGAGGCGGTTGCCCTCCTCGATATCGACCCCCGCTTTCCGGTAGGCGTCTCCGCTCATGCGACCTCTCCTCTGAATGAATGATCGAGCCGCCCCACTATACCGTAACGGGGATGATTGTCAATTGAACGACCGGGCGAAAAAAAAGGGCCGCCCCCTGCGGAGCGGCCCCGTGAAAGCGGGAGCGAGAGATCGGATCAGAGCGCCTTCTTGAACGCGCCGGCCGCTTTGAACGACACGGTCTTCGAGGCCTTGATCTGGATCTTCTGGCCGGTCTTCGGGTTGACACCCTTGCGCGCCTTGAGGTTGCGTTTCTTGAAGGTGCCGAAGCCGCTGAGGACGAGTTTGTTCTCGGCGTTCACGGTGTCCTTCACGATCTGCACGAAGGTCTCGTACAGCGCCTTGACCTGATCGTTGGTCAGGTTGATCTCCTTCGCCATGTTCTCCTTGATCGCCTTGATGAAATCGTTCTTCGTCGCGGCGACGATCTTCTTGGCCATGTTCTCCTCCAGAAAAAAAGTTAAAAAAAACGAAAGCCGGACGGGGGCAGTATGCGCCGTCCGTATGCGGAAATCAAGAAAATCGTGCCGGTATCGATGAAGTTTTTTTCAGTCGCTATCAGCAAATTATGGTCGTTCCGGCATAACTGTTGATAAGGTCTATCGTTTTTTTCTTGGCCGCACGGAGCATATCGCGCTTCTGATGATAAGGCACAAAGGCCGATTTCACGCCGTTTATCACGAGGTCGAGTATCTGCTGCGGCGCGAGACCGAACAGCCGGTACGCCTTGAGATACTCGTCGGTCATGGTCGTGTCGGTGATGAGCAGATTGTCGGTGTTGAGCGTGACGCGCAGGCCGAGATCGAGGTAGAACGGGAACGGGTGGTCCTCTATCCGCTTCACCGCGCCGGTCTGCGCGTTCGACGAGAGACACACCTCGAGCGGGATACGGTGGTCGTTGACATAGTTGAGCAGATCGCCGTCCTCGCGGAGCCGTGTCCCGTGGCCGATGCGGTGCGCGCCGCAGTAGTGGAGCGCCTGATGGATGCTGTCGGGCCCGTAGGCCTCGCCGGCATGTATCGTGACATTCACGTTGTTCGACAGGATGAGCGAGAAGGCGCCGAGATGATCGCGCGCCGGGTAGTTGAGTTCGGCCCCCGCGAGGTCGAAGCCGACCACCCCCTTGTTCTTGAAGGCGACGGCGAGTTCGGCCATCCGCAGACTCACCGCGGGCGATATGTTGCGGATGCCGCAGATGATGACGCCGGAAAGTATGCCGAGATCGCGCTTCGCGTCGCGCAGGCCGTGCAGGACCGACTCGACGATCGTCGTGAGCGGCAGGCCTTTCTGCGTGTGGAGCACCGGCGAATAGCGCACCTCGAGGTAGGTGACCCCTTCCTTCGCGCTGTCCTCGGCCAGTTCATAGGCGGCGCGGTAAAGCCCCTCTTCCTCCTGCAACACCTTGAGCGTCGTCTCGAAGCCCTTGAGGTAGTCGTTGAGCGACGCGTGTACCTTCCCCGGGCCGATGAGATGTTTCAGCCCGTCGAGGTCGCGCGCGCCGAGATCGACCTTCTGCCGCTCGGCGAGTTCGAGTATCGTCAGCGGGCGGAGCGAGCCGTCGAGGTGCACATGAAGGTCGGTCTTGGGCAGGGAGCGGAAGAAATCGCGATCGAACGGACGCGGCGCGGCGACGCTCACTCGAGCACCTTGCACTCGACCGGGTCCATGACGCGCAGGTCGGCGTACCCGTCGAGGTGGAGCGGCTCGCCGTCGCGGATACTGCTCGAGAAGAGGTTCACGCGCCCCTCGAGCGCCTCCCGCTCGAAGCATATCTGCGCTATCTCGCCGTCGGTGCGGGTCGTTTCGGTCAGGTAGAGTTTGTCGTTGTTGAGGTAGAACACCTCCTTCTTGGTCATCGACGAGCCGTCGAGTTGCAGAACGAAGGTGGTCGCCTCGCCGTCCTGCAGGTGGTCGGTGAAGAATACCTGCAGGAGCGGGATGGAGAAGCCGGCGCTGTTGTTGATGTTCTTCTTCATGACCCAGAGCGCGCCGATGTAGACGGTCTCCTCCAGCGCCTCGTTGAGGTAGGTCAGCCGCCCGTCGCCGAACTGGAGATCGGCGGTCGGGGTGTTCTCGGCGTTGATGATGCCGTAGAACTGGAAGCGGGCCTGCCACACCTTCTCCGGCGGTGCGTCCTCGTCGGGGTATTCGGGATAGACATCGTCGTTGTAGTAACTGGTCAGGTCGTTGAGATAGTCGTACTTGCCGATGTCGTCCTTCGGCTCCTCGCTGCAGGCCGCGCAGATCAGGAGAACGAGCGGCGCCAGCATGAGGCACAACCTTCGTGTCACGGGAACCTCCGTCTCGGGATGCGTGGTAACGGGCCGATTATAGCACGGCCGTTCGATTGCGCAACTTTTCTTGTCTTGCGGGGAAAAAGGATGTAGAAAGGTTCGGTGGCCGCCGAAGGAGCGGCGGGACGGTTTCGCGCAGAAGGAGGGGCCGGTGACGAATGAACGCTTTCAGGAACGGTTCGCCGAATTGCAAAAAGCATTCTCTCGACTCGAGGAGGCGCTCGCGGTCCCGGTGACCGACGCGGTCATCATGGACGGCGTCATCCAGCGGTTCGAGTTCACCTTCGAATTAACATGGAAGACGCTGAAACTCCTGCTCGATCACAAGGGACTCGCCACCGTCGCCGCGCCGCGCGATGTCCTGCAGGGTGCCTTCGCGGCGGGTATCGTTTCGGACGGCGAGGCGTTCATGCAGATGTTGCGCGACCGCAATCTGACGACCCACATCTACAAGGAGGACATGGCCGCTCAGATATACGACCGCATCAAGAACGCCCACGCCAACGCCCTGCGCACACTCATCGAACATCTTGCGGCGGAGAAGATCGCGTGAATTTCGGACTTCCCGACAAGGTGCTTGCCGAGATACGGGCCGTGCTGGCGAAGTATCCTCTGGCAAAGGCGGTCGTGTACGGCTCGCGGGCGCGGGGCGACCATCGTCCCAATTCGGACATCGACATAGCCGTCTGGCCGAAGGAAGGGGCCACCGACCGCATCGCGATGCTCGCCGCCGAACTCGACGGGCTCGACATCATCTACAAAATAGATCTCCTCGAGATGCGACCCGACACCGATCCGACGCTCGCCGCGAAGGTGGCGCGGGACGGTCGGGAGTTGTAACGGAGTGGCTGAAAGAAAGATTCCGCTCCGGTACCTTATGCGCTAAAGAGTTGAAAGGGAGCAACCACCGCCGCTGCCACTGTTATTTTCGTCTTGATCATCACTAAAAGCTTTTGCACAATCAGCGGTGCAAAAGAAACCTTGATATGTTTTTTCCGCCCAATCACATTCCTCTCTTAATGTGTTTATTATCCCGTCACCACAATATGCGTTTTTGCACGATGCTGTGCAATCATCGTTGTCATTCAAATTGCCATCGTCGCATTCCTCCAAGCCCTCCAACATACCGTTCCCGCAGGTGGCCTTGGCGGCATCCCAACAGTAAGTGGTGTCAAATCCCATGCAATCGCTTTGGCAGGGCGCCCAGAGCCAGTCGGCGTAATCACCGAATTTGTCGCATGATTGTGAGTCTCGGTCACAGATTTCTGTTCCTTCTCTGATGCCGTCACCACAGATCACCTCATTGCAAACAGTGGTGAGATACCCTGAACAATCGTTGTTACAAGGAGCACTCGTGCCCGACGCATAAGGGCCAAGTATGCCACAATCGACACTGTCGCCATCGCAAGTCTCTCCCGATTCCCTAATACCGTTGCCGCAGATCTGGTCGAGGCCATGACCGGTCAGAGACTGAAAGGCTTCGTTAATGAAGTCCATAAAAGCAAGAGTTGGCATATAGTGACCTCCCTCTTCCGGGGAACAATCGCCACCATAGGAAGTAACTCCCTCGATAACTGTCCTGCCGTTCTGAACGGTGAAAAATGGCCCTCCCGAATCACCAAAACAACCACTTGACGGGTTTCCGACCACAAGGTCTTTTCCGAACGCACTGTTCCAATACTCTAGGATTTCTGCTGTGCCCCATCTATGTACGCCGGAATCACTGGCGGTATCGGAAGTCACACCATAGCCGACAATAACTCCGGTGTCCCCTACCTCTGATTGGGGTTCTTGTCGCAAACCATATATCTCCAGCTCGGTTATGCGTCGGTCCAATTTTATCAAGGATAGGTCATCTTTATAGCCTAGCGTTTCCAAATAACCATCCCAATCAGGATGTTTAATAACTTGTGTAGCCTGAGCTATGGATGGGGATGATGAGATTTTAGCCCCGTTATAAATAGTCAACAACGACGGATCACTTACAGCGTCCAATATCAAATCATCGCCTTCTCGGTTATAGACGCAATGCCCAGCGGTTAAAAGAACCTCCGGATCAATCAAAGTGGCTGTGCAAAGCCCCATTCCTGCTGTAGTGTCCATTATCAAAGCAACGACTCCTTGGTATTTTGCGTAGTCGGTTTCCTGTCCGTTGACGATGGTGTCGGGCCAGTCGTTCCCGTAGAGAAAAAAAGCAAAAGATACCAGGGATAACGCCGTCAAGGCTTTTCTCATAACACACCCCCGTGCGATCCATGTCCCTCAAACCCCGCATTCTATCTTTCATAAAAACCATGTCAAGCAAAAGCACTCTCTCGCACCGGCGAGTAAAGTTGCAACGGCGCGGTATCTGTGGTAAGGTCGCCCCGGCAAAGAAAGTAAGGACCGAGGACCCGGAGCGGACCATGCGTGTTTCGGTATATCGCGAGGCGACCTTTTCGGCGGCGCACCACCTGCGAGAATATCGCGGCAAGTGCGAGAACCTGCACGGCCACAACTGGCGGGTGCGGCTGTATGTCGGCCGCGACGAACTGACCGCCGACGGCTTCGTGATGGACTTCAAGGAGATAGACGCGGCGCTCGCCCGCATCCTCGAACCGCTCGACCACCACGACATCAACACGGTGCCTCCCTTCGATACGCAGAATCCGACCGCGGAGCACATCGCACATTACATATTCGAACGCGCCGGGGCCGAGATAGCGCGGCGCGACCCGCTCTGCCGCGTCGAGCGGGTGATGGTGTGGGAATCCGACAGATCGTGCGCCATCGCCGAGAGGGACCGATGAGTTACCGCCGCAATGTGGCGCTTGTGGTCGAGAACGACGCCGGGCTCGTACTCATGGGCGAACGAAGCGACATCGCGGGGGCATGGCAACTGCCGCAGGGAGGCATAGAGAAGGGCGAGGACTGGCAACAGGCGGCATGGCGCGAACTCGAGGAGGAAACGGGGCTCACGGCCGCCGCGGTGACCATCGTCGCCCATGCGGGGCCGTTCCGGTACGACCTGCCCCGCCGGTCGAAACGGGGATTTCGCGGTCAGGAGCAGACCTATGTGCTCTTCCGGCTCACCGATACCGCGGCCGCTCTCCGGCCGGGCGTCGAGTTCCGCTCCTTCCGCTGGATGATGCGGGAAGAGGCGACCGCCGCGGTGATAGATTTCAAGCGCCCCTGCTATGAGGCGGCGTTCCGCGCCTTCCGGGACAGACCGGCATGAGGAAGAGGACGAGCGTGGCAGGCCTGATGAGAAAGAAAGGGGGGGCAGGCCGGACATTCCGGGCCGTCGTGATAGGTCTCGCGATCTTCGGGATCATCGCTCTCATCGGCGCGATCTTCGGGTACCGCTACCTCAAGTCCCAGATACCGCACATCGAGACGATAGCCGACTACAAGCCGGCGCAGGGGACCAAGGTCTACGCTTACGACGGCCAACTCATCGCCGAGTTCTACAAGGAGAACCGCCGCAACATCGTCCCCTACGACAAGATCCCGTGTCTCCTCGCGCTCGCCTTCGTCGCCGGCGAGGACGGCGAGTTCTTCAAGCACAAGGGGATCGATCCGGTCGCCATCATGCGCGCCGCGTTCAAATACGCCTTCACCGGCGTCAAGCAGGGCGGATCGACCATCACCCAGCAACTCGCGAAGGCCTTCGTCGGCACCGAGCGGACCTACACCCGCAAACTCAAGGATATGCTCCTCGCGATGGAACTGGAGCGCGCGCTCACTAAAGAGGAGATACTGTACCTGTACCTCAACGAGATATTCCTCGGGAGCGGCGCGTACGGGGTCGAGTCGGCCGCGCTCACCTACTTCTCGAAGCATGTGTGGGAACTCGAACTCGCCGAGATGGCGACGCTCGCTGGGCTCCCCAAATATCCCTCCGAGGCGTCGCCGAAGAACAATCCGGAAAAGGCGAAGAAGCGGCGCGACTATGTGCTCGGTCGGATGCGCGCCGACGGTTACATCACGCAGGAACAGTACGACGCGGCGGCCGCGACACCGATGACGGTCATCCCGATGAAGGAGATATTCCTCGACAAGGCCCCCTACTTCAGCGAGAAGGTGCGCCGCCACCTGCAGACGGCCTACGGCAACGACCGCCTGTACGACGAGGGGCTCGTCGCCTCAACGACCGTCGATGTCCGCGCCTCTCAGATACTCGACGAGTCGCTCTACACCGGCCTGCGGGCGCTTTCGCGGCGACAGGGCTACACCGGCCCGCTCTATCATATCGACCTTGAAAAGGACCGTGACCGCTACCTTGAGCGACACCGTCGTTCTTTCGGCGACATATCCGATCTCACCATCCGGCGCGGCACGCTCTACCAAGGGGTGGTGCTCGACACAGCCAAGGATAAGGCGACCGTGCAGGTCGGCGCGGTGAAACGACCGCTTCACCTCAAGCACATGCAGTGGGCGCGGCCCCACAATCCGCTCGGCGGCTGGGCGAACATCGCTTCGACCGATCAGGTGCTGAAGCCGGGCGATGTCATCCTCGTCCGGGCGACCGACGAACAGGGGGTCATCGAGGAACTCGACCACCGGCGGACCGACCTGCCGCTTCCCCGGAATTTTTTCTTCGCGCTCGAACAGTTGCCGGTGCCGCAGGGCGGCGCCATCGTCAAGGACCCCTATTCCGGCTACATCCGCGCCGTGATGGGCGGCTACGATTTCGAGCAGAGCGAGTTCGACCGCACCACACAGGCGTGTCGCCAGCCCGGCTCGGCGATGAAGCCGATATTCTACGCCGGCGCACTCGAGCAGAAGGACGCCGACCGGAAATTCAGATTCACCGCCGCCACTATGCTGCTCGATGCGCCGGTCGCCATCACCGACCTCAACTTCAAGCCGGAGAACCATGACGAGACCTTCAAGGGAGAGGTGACGCTGTGGGAGGCGATCGTCCTGTCGATGAACGCGCCGGCGGTCAGGATGTTCATGGACATCGGCATACCTTACGGGCTCGATTTCGCCAAGAAACTGGGGATAAAGAGCGTCCTGCGCCCCGAGTACGGCACGGTGCTCGGATCGTCCTGTCTTACGCTCGACGAACTGACCGACGCCTTCTCGCACTTCCCCAATCAGGGCAAGCGGCCTTACACCACCTATATCCGCAAGGTGACCGATCGCGAGGGGAACCTGCTCGAGAACAACACGGTGTTCTACGATCCGTTCCTGTCGGGACCGGAGAAACTGGAGCGGCTCATCGCCTTCTCGCAGCGACCGGAGGAGCAGAACATGTCCCCGCAGACCGCCTATATCATGACCAGGATACTGCAGGACGCTTCGACCTACGGCACCTCGTCACGGGCCTCGTCGCTCGGTCGTAACCTCGGCGGCAAGACCGGCACGACCAACGACAGTCTCGATGCCTGGTTCGTCGGTTTCTCGCCCGACATCATCGCCGGCGTCTGGGTAGGCAACGACCAGCACGGCGTCACGCTCGGCCCCAGCGAGTCGGGCTCCAAGGCGGCCCTGCCGATCTGGATGGATTTCATGGGCCGCTATCTCGCGAACTTCCCCAAGACCGATTTCCGGCGGCCGCCGGGCATCGTGTCGGTACAGATAGACCGCCGGACCGGACTCGTGAGCGAGACGGGGCGCATGATGCATTTCGTCGCAGGCACCGAGCCGACCACGACGGTCGAAGAGAAGGATGTCGTCGATCCATCACAGATGAAGGTGCAGTGAACACCGGGGCGATCGTCCGGCACAGTCTGAAACTCGCGATGCTCACCGCGACGAGCCGCGTCATCGGACTCGTCCGCGAGATGGTCCGTGCCGCCTATCTCGGCACCACCGCCTTCGCCGACGCCTTCACCATCGCCTTCCTGCTCCCTAATCTTATGCGCCGGCTGTTCGCCGAGGGGAGCATCGCGGTCGCCTTCGTCCCGACCTTCAAGGGCTATCTCATCGAGAACGACCGCGAGAAGATACGGACCTTCCTCTCGTCGTTCCTGACCGTGCTCTCGTTCCTCGTGACCGTCGCGGTCCTCGTCGGCATCGTGGCGAGCGACGGCATCATCTCGGTGTTCTACGCCGACCTCACCCCCGACATCCGGCGGGAGACCGCGCTTCTCACGCGGCTCATGTTCCCCTATCTCGCCTTCGTCTCCATCGCCGCCTTTTTTCAGGGGATGCTCAACAGCGTCAACATCTTCGGCCCCTCCGGGTTCGTCCCGATACTGTTCAATGTCTGCGTCGTCGCCGCGACGATCCTGCTGTCGCCCCACCTCGAAAACCCGGCCCGCGCGATGACGGTCGGCGTACTCGCGGGCGGATTCCTGCAGGCGGCGGTGCAATTGCCGTTCGCGCTGAAGGCGGGCTTCCGGTTCGTGTTCCGCCCGCTCCGGGCGGCCTTCGGCGACCCCGGGGTACGCCGGATATTCGTGCTCATCGCCCCCACCATCATCGGGATGGCGGCCTACGAGGTGAACCTGCTCGCCTCGTCGGTCATCGCCAACACCGCCGGCACCGGCGTGGTGAGCGCGCTCCAGTTCAGCAACCGCCTGCTCGAACTCCTGCTCGGCGTCTTCGCGGTATCCATCGGGACGGTCGTGCTGACCGAACTGTCGGACAACGCCAAACGGGGCGCGTGGGACAAATTCTCGGGACACCTACTCTTCGGCGCCAACGCCGTGGCGCTCGTCACGATACCGGCGACCGTCTTCTCGGTGCTCAACGCGACCGACATCGTCACGCTCGTCTTCAAGGCCCGCGCCTTCGACGATCGGTCGGTAACGCTCACCGCCGCCATATTCCTCTTCCACATCGCGGGACTCTACCTCATAGCGGTCAACCGGGTGCTCGCCCCCGCCTTTTATGCGCAGGAGGACACTCGGTCGCCGACCTGGGCCGGCATCGCCTCCTTCGGCGCCAACATCGCGCTCTGCCTGCTGCTCGTCGGCCCCTTCGCGGGCCCCGGCATCGCGCTCGCCGGAACGCTCGCCGCTCTCGTGAACACGCTGCTGCTCGTCCTGCCGCTGTGGCGTCGCGACCGTGCGCTGTTCGGTCCGGCGATACGACGCGGCGTCACCTATCTCGGCAGGATCATCCTCCTTTCGGCCATCACCGCAACGCCGGCGTGGGCGCTCAAACCGCTCGTCATGCCGATCTTCAGCGCTAACTCGTGGCGTATCATCGCCATCGGCGCACCGCTCGCGATACTCGCCGCCCTCTTTTTCTCTTTGCTCTTCGCCGCTCTTCTGCTCCTGCGGGACGAACAGGCGCTCCATCTTCTACGGCGTCTGCGGGCGCGGCTCGGTCGGACCGGCGCGTAACGCCCGTCAGTATCCGGCTTTCTCGGCGTAGGTCTCCGGCACGAAGAAACTTCGGTTGCGATCGAGACTCTCCTCGAGCACGATGCTGCGGTGAAGCGTGCCCTCGCGGAACCGGTCGAGGATGTCGAAGGGGGGAAGCCAGAGCCGTTCGTAGGTGAAACTCATCGGGTCCACCGGCTTGTCCTCGCGGTAGACGCCGAAGTGGAGGTGCGACCCGGTCGAACGGCCCGAATTGCCGACCGTTCCGATGATGTCGCCCATGCCGACCGGCATCCCGGGCGAGACATACACGGTCTGCAGGTGAGCGTAGAGCGTCTTCAGTCCGTCACGGTGGCGGATGACGATGGTGTTGCCGTACCCCCGCTTCCGCCCCGTCTCGACGACCGCCCCCTCCTTCGCTGCATGGACGAGCACCCCCTCGTCGGCCTTGATGTCGACCCCGAGATGCATGGTCGGCTCCTCGTTGAACGGGTCGTTGCGAACGCCGAACGGCGAGGTGATGCGCCCCACATTGAGCGGCGCGCGGAAAAAACCGGGTGGCGACATGAACATATCGCTCGATGTGACATAGAATTCACAAGCGCGACACCCGGGCGGCTTGAAGAGCGAGAACTGACCGTACCGTTCGCTTTTCACCGAAAGTCCGGTAAGATCGTAGAGATCTATGAGTATCTTATGATCGAACACCCCGCGCAACATGAACGATATCGAGTCGCCGGGCCGGAGTTGATGCAACAGCCCCCAGTCCCACTGCATGGCCGGGCGTATGAGTTCGTAGAATTCGGGGAAATCACGCGAGAATTCGTCGTGCATGACGAAGGTGCGGATCATCGTCTGTTCCTCGAGGATGATGGGTGCCTTGGTCAGCCGCCATTCCCGCCCCCGCTGTCGGAAAGTATAGGAGACCCCCGACACGCGAGACAGATAATGGTGCAGAGCTACCGAAAGCATCGCGTCGCCCTTTTTCTTGACGACGAGGATGTCTCCGGTCGGGAACACGGCGATACCCGCCTTTTTGCGGAACAGATCGGCTATCGTCTGCCACGCCGTTTCGCCGAGGAAATCGGCGAATAGCGACTCGTACCCCCTCCCCGGCACCATGAGCACCGTCACATCGGGCGGTATGCTATCGGAGGATGCATCCCAGCGGACGGTCACCCGACCGCGGAACGAGCGGTCGGAGAAGTAGGGAGCGAGCAGCACCGCCGCGAAGACGAGCAGAAAGAATGAGAGCAGTAACGGCATCCTCTGTTCCACGCGGCGCTCCAAAAACGAAAGACCGCAGGATTGTAACGGCCGTGCGGCGGAAAGTCAAATGTACTCATTTTTGTTGACAATCGGACGGTCACCGGTATATTCCTTCCGTTTTTATGGTTCATATGAAGGAGTTGCCCCATGATGCCGACATATCGTCCGAGTCGGGTGCACCGCAAGAAGACCCACGGGTTCAGACGGAAAATGCGCACCGCCGACGGTCGCAAGGTCCTGCAGTCGCGCCGCCGCAAGGGGCGCAAACGCATCGCCGTTGACATCTACAAGAAGTGATCGATCGTCGCGCTCCGTGGGGACCTTTTCCTTTTCACGCGCAGAGCGGATACGATCGCGAAAAGAATTTCAGGGACTTAAGTCAAAAGGGGCGGTTTTCAAAACGCGTAAACTGGTTTTCAACTTCGCCGCCACGACAGGCCCCTCGCGACTCGGCGTGGTCGCCACGAAAAAGATGGGGAATGCGGTGTTCCGCAACCGGATCAAGCGGTGGCTCCGGGAGGCGTTCCGCCTCAACAAGCAGGCGATGGCCCGGCCGATGGACCTCGTGATCGTGCCGCGCGTCTCGGAACTCTCGTTCGCCGATATCGAGCAGGACCTCCGCTTTTTCCAGCAGTGGCACAGGGAAAAAAATGAAAAGAACGCTCATCGCGCTCATTGAGGGATACCGTCGGTATCTGTCGCCCCACCTCGGCAGGAACTGCCGGTTCTATCCCACCTGCTCGGCCTATACCATCGAGGCGATCGAAAAGAAGGGGGTGGCGAAGGGGCTCCTGCTCGGCGCGTGGCGCATACTCCGCTGTAACCCGTGGAACCCCCGTTTCGGACACGACCCCGTGAAGTGAGGTGATCCGATGAACAAGAACATGATACTGGCGGTCGTCCTCTCGGTCGTCGTCCTCTATGTCTGGGGCGAGTTCTTCGCCCCCAAACCTCAGCCGCTCCCCGAACAGTCCGGCTCCGTTGAGAACTCCGCCGTAACAAGCCCGGACAACCAGAGCGCGAAACCGCAGGAGAAGAACGACTCCGCGCTCCAGCAGGGCCCCGACGCCGCCACGCAGCCCGGCGCCGCCTCCGGCTCCGCCGTGGCAAGGCCGGCGGACGGCGATCTGTTCCGGCACGGCACCCTCGCCGTGACGGCGCAGAACCCCGCGCAGAACGGGGCGCTGAACGGCGTGGCGATGACGATGGAGTACACATCGAAGGGCGGCCGACTCACGGCGCTCCCGGTCACCGGCGAGAAATACCGGAACAAGAAACTCGACATGCTCGCGGCGCTCCGCGACGACGCCTATTTCCCAGAGATGTCGTCGGTCTTCGCCGAAGAACCTTCCTACGCCGTCGAAGAGGCGTCGGGCGACGCGATCACCTTCCGCTACGAACAGGAGGGACTCATCGAGTGGAAGACCCTGCGATTCTCGGGTGACTACCTGTTGACCGTTTCGAAAAAGGTGATGAATAACTCGGTCGCCCCGATCAACTGGCGCCCTGCGCTCCGGTACCGATCGATACACGAGAACAAAGAGGTCTTCAGTTCCTACGGCAAACGGTTCGAGTTCCTCGTCAAGACCACTAGTGAAGGGATGAAGGAACCGTCGAGCGGCGAAAAACTGAAAGAGGAGACGCAGGGACGGCAGATACAGTGGGCAGGCATCAACTACGGTTTTTTCCTCTACGCGGCGGTCGGAAAAGAACAAGAGGCGCTAACGGTCGACGGCGTCATAGACTCGAAGCAGAATCTCACGGTGCTCACCGCAGCGCACGACGAGTTCACCATCGCCCCCGGCCAGACGGCGGAAGCGGTCTTCACCGTATTCCTCGGCCCTAAGGAGGTAAGGCTCCTCGAACAGGCGGGCAACGATCTGCGCGCCTCGGCATCGCTCGGCTGGTTCGGCTTCCTCGCCGAGCCACTCCTGTGGATACTCAACTTCTTCTACGACTTTGTGAAGAACTACGGTATCGCGATCATCCTGCTGACCATCCTTGTGAAACTCCTCCTCTGGCCGCTCTCCGACGCATCGTACAAGTCGATGGCCAAGATGAAGAAACTGATGCCGAAGGTAGAGGAACTCAAGAAGAAGTACAAGGAGGACAAGGAGACGCTCAACAAGGAGATCATGCTCCTCTACCAGAAGGAGGGGGTCAATCCGCTCGGCGGCTGTCTCCCGATACTGATACAGATGCCCATCTACATCGCGCTCTACTCCATGCTCAACAACGCCGTCGAACTCTACAACGCCGGGTTCCTGCCGTTCTGGCTCGTCGACCTGTCGGAAAAGGATCCCTACTACATCCTGCCGGTCGCGCTCGGCGGCTTCATGTTCCTCCAGCAGAAGATGACGCCGACCCAGATGGACAACCAGCAGGCGAAGATCATGCTCTATGTGATGCCGGTGATGTTCGCCGGGTTCATGCTCTTCCTTCCCGCCGGACTCAACCTCTACATCCTCGCCAACACACTCCTCGGCATCCTCCAGCAGTGGCTGGTCACGAAGCGGTACGGCTGATCGAGGACGCGCGGCGCGGCACCTTGCTTTCCGGCCCATATCGATTAGAATGCGACCGTCACTTTAGCGGGAGGTCCCCCTTGAGACTATCGCTCGGCCTTTTGTCGTTGCTGGCTCTTTTTACGATTGCCGCCTGCGAGAATGATGTCCATTCCCTCGCCCCGTGGAGCGCCGATTCATATTACGGCGACCCCGAGGGCTACGACTGGGATACCGACGCGGCGGGGATGTGGGACCGGCGCCCGAACCTCGCGGCCTGCTCGAACGAGGATGTGAACCTCTGGATACTCGACAAACTCTGGGACATGTATCTGTGGTACGACCATCTCGCCGACGACATCGACTTTCGCGTCGAACTTGAGCCGGGCGACTTCCTCGGCGCCGTCAAGTACAAGGAATCGGATCATTTCAGTTATCTCTCGAAGAAGGAGGACCACGACGACTACTACGGCGGTCGGTACTACGGCTTCGGGTTCAGTTTCCGCAAGTTCCCCGACTATGTCGTGTATGTGACGCTCGTCATCCCCGGCAGCAACGCCGAGACGGCGGGGATGCGCCGCGGCCAGCGCATCATCGCGATAGACGGCAAGACGGTGCAGGAGATCGAGGACAACAACCTGTGGAGCACGGTGACCTCGCGGCCCGAGGATAAGAAGGACATCCCGCTCGAGTATGTCGTCGAAGAGGAGGGTGAGGAAAAGACGCTCACGCTCTACGCGGGCGATGTGACCGCGCCGTCGATTTACAAGACGGACATCCTCGATGACGACGACCGGAAGGTGGGCTATCTCATGCTCAAATCGTTCATTAACTCGACCAACGGCGAACTCGACACCGCCTTCACCGCGTTCAAGGCGGCGGGGGTGACCGATCTGGTCGTCGACCTGCGCTACAACGGCGGCGGCTGGCTCGACGGTTCGGAGCATCTCGCGAGTCTCATCACCGGCGGCGAACTCAAAGACGAACTGTTCACGCGGCTCACCTACAACAAGAAACATCAGGACTACAACAGCGACTACCACTTCAAGGACTTCGCTCAGAGTCTCGGCCTGCAGAAGGTCGTCTTCATCGCGACCGGCGGCACCGCGTCGGCCTCCGAGGTGGTCATCAACGGGCTCAAGCCCTATGTCGAGGTGGCGATCGTCGGCGGCAAGACCTACGGTAAACCGGTCGGGATGAACCCGATGAGTTACTGCGACTACACGCTGGTGCCGATAACCTTCAAACTGGCCAACGCCGACGGGTACGGCGACTACTTCACCGGCATGCCGGCCGACTGCGAGGCCGACGACGATGTGACGCACGATTTCGGCGACGCGCGGGAGACCTCGCTCGCCGCGGCCCTTTCCTATCTCCGCGACGGCACCTGCCCCGCCGCCCCGGCGGTCTATGCGTGGAACCCCGACGAGATAGATGTCCGGACGGTCCCCTACCGGCTCGGCTGGCTGTTCTGACGATAATTCCCGAAAAAGATCAGTTCGGCGTGAAGGTCAGCATATCGCCGCCGACCTCCATGAGCGTGACGATCTCGTTATCCCGGGCGTACTGCGTGATGGTCACATCGCCGGAAAGATCGCCCATAACGATATTCCCGGTCTTGGTCCAGCGGGCGTAGTTGTTGGTGCCATCGAGCGAGAATGTCTTCGGTATCGACCAGCCGATCGAATAGGCGCGTAGCTGGAACTCTATCTTGCTCCCGTCATCGGTCGTGCCGTAGAAGGTGGTGCGGAAATAAACGCCGCCGGTGAAGGGGGTCCGCGTCATGAGGTCGGCGGTCGGGAACTCGACCGTTGCGTCGCCGTTCACGACGACGACCTTGGCCTCCGGTGCATTCATCGTGCTCTGATCATAGTAGAAAGAGAGCGTCGAGAATTTCTCTTCCTTGCATACCCCCTCGTACATGACCGAGAACCCCGCCTGATTGGCCAAACATTCATTGTCATAGGTCACCATGTCACAGCCGCAGACCGGCGAGTAGATATCGCCGCACATCGCCGGTATCTCGGTGCAGGTCCCGGGTCCCGTGCAGACGCCCGTCTCGTACAGGCAGAACTGGGGATCCATCCCCGAACCGTCATTGCACTCTTCGTTCGAGTAGCAACCGGGGTTCGTCCCGCATTCCCCCGCGTGGTCGACATTGACCCCCGCGGCATGGGCATCGCAATCGCTGCTGTAGGTGTTACCGTCACAGCCGCAGACCGGCGCATAGAGCGGCGGGCACATCTGGGGCCGCTCCTCGCAGGTGCCGGCGAGGAATGTCATGCAGGTGCCGTCAGGTTTGGCGCAGTATTCGGTCTCTTCACAATTCTCGTTACTGCCACAGGAATTCACCATATCGTCGTCAGGCCATTCGCCATCGGACCAATCGGGCCACTCACTGTCGGAGCCGTCGGGCCACTCGCCATCGGACCAGTCGGGCCATTCGCCGTCCGAACCGTCGGGCCATTCACCGTCGGACCAGTCGGGCCATTCGTCATCCGAACCGTCGGGCCACTCGCCGTCCGAACCGTCGGGCCACTCGCCATCCGAACCGTCGGGCCATTCGCCATCAGGCCATTCACCGTCATCGGTAACGACCTGCCCGTCGTCGTTGATGACCTGCCCGTCATCATTGATGATCTGGCCGTCATCATTGATGAGTTGGCCGTCATCGTTGATAAGTTGACCGTCGTCGTTGATGAGTTGGCCGTCATCGTTCAGCAGTTCGTCGCCGCCGGCGAGTTGGTCATTGTCGGAAGGGAACTTTTTGTATGTCGTGCCGCTCTCGCAGGCCGCGAAAAGGGCCAGCACACAGAATCCGAATACGAACCTCTTCATGGTATCCTCCGTTATCGGTTCTCCTCAAAGGTCAGTTCTTTTCCTCCCATCTCTATCAGCGTGATGGTGTTGTCGTTCCGCTGATACTGCGATATGGTCACCGCACCATACAGATTACCGATGAGTTCGATCGGACCACCGCCGTAGAAGTTGGTCCACTGGGCGTAGGAATTCGTGCCGTCGAGCGTCGCCGTCACCGGCAGTTGACTACCGGCGGCAAGCCGCAACTGAAGATCGACCACCCCGCCGCCGTCGGGCCCGTAGAAGGTGGTCCGCAAATAGACATAGGTGTTATCGGCCTCACGACTCACGATATCGGCCCCCTCGAAAGTGACCGTCCCGTCGGCGGTGTAAATGATCACCGTCGCAAGCGGCGGCTCGTCGGTGTTCGCGTCGTAGTAGTAGGACAGGGTCGAGAACTTCTCTTCCCCTCCGCACTCCCCCTCATAGGCGACATTCATGAAACTGGCATGCGCCGTGCACTCGTTGCCGTAGGTGTTCCCGTCACATCCGCAGACCGGCGCATAGATCTCGGCACAGCCGGTCTCGGGCATCACGCAAACGCCGGTGCCGTTCTCGCATACGCCGACCGCTTTCTGGCAGTGCATCGCGACGAAATCGCCGCATTCTTCGTTGGTCGTGCAGGTGGTGACGGTACCGCACTGGCCTTCGTAGGCAACATTCACTCCGGCGGCCTGCGCAAAACAGGGATGCTGGTAGGTCACATTGTCGCAGCCGCAGACGGTGATGATGGCCGAGTACATCCAGCACTCCTCCTCGGTCGGTCGCACCGTGCAGGTGCCGGCCAGATAGGCCTCGCAGGTCCCGTTCGGTTTGGCACAGTATTCCTGCTCCTTGCAATTGGCGTTGCTTCCACAAGCGCCTTCGATATCGCTGTCGGGCCACTCGCTATCAGGCCACTCACCGTCGGGCCACTCACCGTCGGGCCATTCACCGTCAGGCCATTCACCGTCGGGCACCTGCTCATCGGCGTCGGTGAGGGGAACATCGGTGACGGGGTCGTCGGTGGCCAGATCATCGGTGACAACGGTCTGATCGGTGTCATTCGGCGCATTGTCGGGGATCGGCTTCAGAATGGTGGTGTTGTCACAGCCCGCCATCAGGAGCAGGGCGATCGCCGGCACAAGCGCGATCAGGCGATATTTCGTCATGGGCATCCTCCCGAAATCAAAGACCGGACGATTTAGTACTCCCTGTGTGACGGCTTTATTATACCACTATTTATTTTTTTGCAAGTGGTATGTTGTCTGGGGACGGGAGAAAAGCCCTTCAGCGGGCCGGGGTCTTCAGCGATGATTCGACGAGGCGGTAGATCTTCTTGCGGATCGCCTCCTTGTCGCTCTTCTCGGCTATCGAGAGTTCGGTGGCGAGTATCTCCTCGGCATCATGGAGCATCTTCTCTTCGCCGTAGGAAAGCCCTTTTTTCCGTTTGAGGTACAGCAGGTCGGACACCACGGAGGCGACATCGGTCGCCTTGCCGGTCCGCATCTTGTCCTGAAAATAGCGGTACCGTTTGTTCCAGTTCATTTTGAGCAGGAGCGGGTTGCGCTCATGCAGGCAGGAGTAAACGGTCGCGGCCGAGGTCTTCTCGACGACATTCCGCAGGCCCATGCGCGACGCCGAATCGACCGGCACGAAGACCTTTGAACCGGAATGCACCATGTTGACCACATAACACTTGACGGTGTCGGCGCCAAGCGCCTTCTCCTCGATGGACACGATCTCACCGACGCCATGATTGGGATAGACAGCCAAATCGCCTTTCTTGAAAGTCATCACGGGAACCTCCTTCGCCAAGAGATCCGTAAAAGGGACGAGAGAACCTTTTGAATGTAACGGCGAGAGGGTGCGAAGTCAAGGAATTTCTTAAAATACTTTGATTTTTCAATTTGTTGCGCTCGTTATATAGGCCGTTATGTCATATAAAAAGAGAGGTCCGGGAAGGGCACCGCCTTAACCGTGGACAGCTCTTTTATCTTTCTCTTCGGGCAGTTGACTATTTGACGGCATAACGGATCGCTTTACTTTAAGGTAACGGCGACGAACATCAGCGGGCGGCATATTCTTCGGGCGTCTGGTAGGAAAGACCGTCCTTTTCGTGTATCCGCACCACATAATTTGCCGGTATCTCATTGAAAGTACTCGATGATCCTTTCTTGTTCGGCCAGCGGACCGTTATCTCGTCGGCCACGCAGGCCTCGCCTGCGCCAACGATGATGAGCGGGTCGTTCTGAAACCCGAAAAGCCCATAACCACCTTGATATTCACGGATAAATGTTTTTCCACCCGCCTTGACGGTGATACGGGCGCCTATCGCTGCCCGGTTGGTGCCATCGACCGTACCGGCTCCTTCGAGAAGGAACATGAAGCGGTTCGCCGCCGGCGCGGTATCGTTGCGGAGCACCTTGACCCACGGCTGTGACGGCGCGGGCGGCACATCGGAGGCGCTCCAACGCATGAGCGAGGAACCGACGACCATGTCGTAGTCACCGTCGCGGTCATAGTCGATGAGCGTCGCGCCATGGGACCGGATGACGCGGACCCCCGCATCCGAGCCCTTCTCGGCGAAGGTGCCGTCGGCCTGCTGTTGGTACAGCAGAGCATAGGTGCCGGGGTAGTCGGAACTGAGGACATAGAGATCGATGCGGCCGTCGTTGTCGATATCGTCGGCGAGCGCACCGAGGTCCCCTTCGTTCCACCCCGAGACATGGGTCCGCAGGATGCCGGTCGCCTCGCGGCCGGGGCGGACGAACGGTTTTTCGGGGAACCCGTCGTTGCGCAGTATCTCGGTCTTGTCGGACGCCTGCCCGATGTGCCAGTGGGCCAGTTCGACCGCGAGCAGGTCCATGTCGCCATCGCCGTCGATGTCGGCGCAGACGGTCGCCGAACTGTTGCCGCCGAGCCGCGCCGGATGGTCGCTGAAGCCCGGCTCCCACGCCTCCTCGAGTCCGGTGCAATCGATCGAGGGGCTCGCGGCGTCGGCGCAGTAGTCGCCCGCGTCGGTGTGCGACTTGCAGTAACAGAGATACCACTGGTCGTCGGCATAGTCGAGCATCTCGTCCTCGGCGAACTTCGAGGAGATCGAGAGGTCCTCGAAGGTGCCGCCCTTGTTGCGCCAGAACATGTTGAAGCCGCGACCGTAGGTGGTCGTCATGAGGTCGGTCCAGCCGTCGCCATCGACATCGCACGCGGTGACGCCCCAGGTCGGTTTGTGATTCTTCCCCGACTTGATGATCTCATCGGTGGTCCCCTTGAGCGTCGTGAGCCCCGCTTCGTCGGTCGCGTGGGTGAACTTCCCGGCGCCGTCGCCGCGGTGGAGCGTATCCTGTTCGGCCATGTTGAGGTAGCCGTATTTGCCGTAGTGATGGCCGACGAATATGTCAAGCAGGCCATCGCGGTCATAATCGAGGAACGAGACGCCGGCGACCGGATCGAGGTAGGTCGTGAAGAACTCGTGGAGCGGGGCTATCGTGAAGGTGCCGTCGCCCTTTCCGAGGAACACACTGCTCTGGTCGCCCGTCTCGTCGGTGTCGGCGTCGAAGTAGGCGGCGTTGAAGGCGTCCATATTCCCGTCGTTGTTCACATCGCCCCAGACGACGAACGAGGAGACGCGGCCATCCTCCCCGTCGCGCCTCTTGAACAGGCCCGAGGTCCAGGTGGTCTCGGTGAACCCAGTCCCTTTGTCGTTGATGAATAGACGGTAGAGGCCGGTCGGCACCTCGGAGTTCTCGCGGGTCTTCGCCCCTTTCGAGATATAGAGATCGGGCCAGCCGTCGTTGTTGATGTCGGCGCTCGTCACGACCGAGCCGACGACCACGAGTCCCGTTTCGCCGAACCCGATCTCGTCGGTGACATCGGTGAAGACGATCGGATAGGGCCCGACGCCGGGGGTGCGGCAGATGAGCGGCGGCACCGTATCGGCGTCGGAGGTCAGTTCATCGGTATCCTGCGCCTCGCCGCCGCCGCCGGAACAGGATACCCCGACCATAAGGGGAAAAGCGACCATCGCGAGGGCAAAAAGAGACCGCGCCATGACAGATCCTCCATCTTTTATGAACAGGTCACCATCATACCGTTACCGTGAGGCAAAGCAAGGTTACCGGCGCCAGACCTGCATCACATCGGCACCGCACGGCGAAACGGCGTGCAGGCGGAAGCGACGGTCGGCTTCGGCCGGCTCCGCCAACGCTATCCCCTCGCCGAGAGGGAGCGGCGCGATGAAACGGACCATCTCGTCGACAAGACCCTCGGCGAGGAACGAGGTGTGGAGCGCCGCGCCTCCTTCGACAAGCAGCGAATTGATGCGGTATCTTTCCCAAAGAACGGAGAGCGCGCGGCCGATGGATCCCGCCCCCGGAGTCAGCGTCTCGATGCGGCACCCACGCGCGGCGAGCAGCGCAACGCGGTGGCGGTCGGCGACCGCAGTGAAGATGATCGGGGCGCGGTCGAGCACCCTTCGATCGGGC
The DNA here is from genome assembly GCA_029573155.1 of bacterium. Taxonomy (GTDB): domain Bacteria; phylum UBP6; class UBA1177; order UBA1177; family JAKLFG01; genus JAKLFG01. The sequence continues at coordinate 2,901 of JAKQHE010000097.1, read as the reverse complement.
TTGAGCGCGAGCCGTGCGCTGAAGATGACCGGTATCGGGTCGGGACCCTCGACGAGGCGCACCGTCAGGAGCGGGTCGTCGCTGTTCACCGTACCGGCGCCGACGGCGATGGCCATGTGTCCGGCGCGCAGACGGTGTCCTTCGACAAGCGCTTCGGGGGATGATATCGCGAACCGGCCGCCGCCGGGCGGGGCGATGAAACCGTCGGCGGTTGTCGCCGCCTTGAGCGTCACCCACGGCCGCCGTTCTTTCGCGGTGGCGGAGAAGAACCGGTTGAGTTCGGCGAGTTCCTCTTCGAACCCCGGCACGAACTCTACCGCGACACCGTGCGAGGTCAGATAGTCACAGCCGCCGCATGCCTTTTCGGTCGGCTCATGCGAGGCGATATAGACCTTTTTGATGCCCGCCGCGACGATCGCGTGACTGCACGGCGGGGTCCTGCCGAAATGGTTGCACGGTTCGAGCGTCACCAGCATGGTGAGCCCCGTCGCCGATCGGTCGAGTTTCTTCAGCGCGTCCACCTCAGCGTGGTCGCCGCCGCAACACCGGTGCCACCCTTCGGAAAGGATGTTCCCCTCGTCGTCGCATATCACCGCGCCGACCATCGGGTTGGGGTAGACGGCACGACCGCCGTTGCGGGCTATCTCCACCGCCCGCGCCATGAGCGAGGCAAGCGGCGTCCTCATCTATCCTCCGCGTAGGAACGGGGAAGATTCTGTTGTAGGAAGAGGCGCAGTTTCTCTTCCTCCGCCGGGTCCATTTCCTCTTTTCTTATCGTTATCTCCAGCGTGAACGACCCGTTGAGCGTCGTTTCGGCGATGGCGGCACCGGCGGCGAACTTCAACTCCGCGCGTCGCACTCTTTTTCCCTTCCGGTCAGGGCCGCTCTTCCGCATCTCGATGCGATACCTGCCGAACTGATCACCCTTCCCGTCGGGAACGAGCATCGGTATCCGCATGTCGGAGAATCCTCCACCGGTGATCGTCGCGCGATGAGGTCCGGGCGAACGCAGGACGATGCGTTCGGCCGAGAGCCCGAAGAACGACGCGATGTCGGCGGTCGCGCCCGACAGGTCGGCGGCGCTCCGTACCTCGACCGAGAAAGAGCGGTCAGCCTGCACCTGCAGGAGGAACAGTTCCCTGAGCGGGACGACCGGACCCCACGAGCCGTCGCGGAACAGGAAGCGGGGGGCGGCGACGGCGCCCGCCGCATCGAACAACACGCCGTACTCATCCTCGACGAGCACGCGCCCTTCTTCGTCGGACAGTTCGCCGAATTTCGCGGCGGGATCGTACAGCAGGATGCTCTCCTCGCCGTCCACCAGCCGCCACGGCAGTTCGATCGACACGGGGGCGGCGGTGCGGGGCAGGCGTATGGCGACGGCGGCGGGATGGTAGGTCACGCTCCGCTGGCAAAGTTCCTTTTTCTTGTTGAAGAAATAGAACTGCCCACCGGGGCGCATCGCGTCGGCGCCGCACAGATGGGTCTCGAGCCGGGGGCCTCGCTCGGTGCCGCTCAGAAAGAAGCCGGACCCCGGCTCCCGGCGCGACGGAGCGAGCGCCTCATCGGGCGCCGGCGCCGGTACCGGAAGTTCCGCGGCGCACAGCATGACGGTATAGAGCAGAAGCGACAGAGGAATGATACGGAAGATGGGAAGGTACGGTCCGCCGGGGCGTCTCACCGCCAGTCGGTCTTGACCTTTATCTTGGCGGCGTTACCGCTGCGGTTGCGCTGGTAGTAGAGTTTGGCGCGCCGGACGATGCCGCGGTTGATCAATTCTATCTTCTCGATGAGCGGCGAATGGAGCGGGAATATGCGCTCGACGCCGAACCCCGAAGAGGATTTGCGTACCGTGATGGTGGTGCGGCTGTTCGCGCGGCCGTTGTTTATCGCGATGACATCGCCGGTGAACACCTGTATGCGCTGTTTGTCGCCCTCGATGATGCGGGTATGGACCGACACCTTGTCACCGGGCTTGATGAAGTAGTGGTCCACGCGCATCTGGCGCTTCTCGATGTCGCGGATGATCGGGCTTACCATGGTCAAACTCCTTCGTTCCTCAAAAACGGAAGAGGTTTATACTTACAAGAGTGAAGTCTGTCAATAAAAATCGATGCGGCGCTTCGGACACTGAGATGGTTGTATCCGGTACCGGGGTCGATCGGATCGGCATAACCATCAATGATATCATCAAGTTCTTCGCTTATTCCCTCGGCGGTCCCGAACAGGATAAGGAGCGGTCGGTCCCCCAGCGCGACGAGTCGTTCCCACGGGAGGGTCTTGGGCCGCCGCACCGCCGAGGTCGCAAGCAGGAAGGGGCGTTCGCCGTGACGCCGCTCGATGTCGGCGATCGCCTCATCGAGTGTCCGGACGATATGCAGTTTTTCGAGCGCGGTGGTCCGGTCGGGATTGAACAGTCGCCCGGCGCCGTCGAACCAGTGGCTCACGAACTCGGTCGCCAGAGAGCGCATCCCCTCGTCGGGATGGGCGAGATAGAAGGCGCCGAGCCCGTAGGTCGCCGCGAGCCGCGCAAGGTCATGGATATCGAAGTTGGTGACCGAACTCGTGATGGTGCGCCCCCCCTGCCGGACCGGGTAGTGCAGAAGCGCGAGCGAGACCCGTTCCATTGGTCACTTGTCGTCGTCGAAGAAGTTCTCGGGCAGGAGCGCCAGCAGTTCTGGACGGTTGCGGAGCGTCCGCATGAGCGCGTTCTTTTTCCGCCACGCCTCTATCTTCGCATGGTCGCCCGAGAAGAGCACCTTGGGCACCTTGAGCCCGCGGAACTCGCGCGGCATGGTGTAGTGGTCGTGTTCGAGGAGCGGGAGCGAGAACGACTCCTGTTCGATCGATCCCTCGTTGCCGAGCACTCCGGGGATGAGCCGCACCACCGCGTCGACCACC
>JAKQHE010000091.1 GCA_029573155.1 bacterium | reverse complement strand
CGGGTGCGGCAACGGCGTCATCGAGGAAGGTGAGACCTGTGACGGGCCCGCCGAATGCAGCGTGATAGACCCGGAACGTTATATCAGCGGCACGGCCGAATGCATCGAGGATTGTGCGCGCTACAACACCACCGATTGCGTCCGCTCCTGCGAGAACGGCCAACTGCGCTGCAACGCCAACCTCATCGAAGAGTGTTATGACAACGAATGGTCGGAGATAGAGGACTGCGCCGACGGAGATCTCCTGTGCTTCAGCACCTACGGTTCGACCGAATGCCGCGAACTGGGCGAATACATCACCTGCAACGAGATATTCCAGTGCTACCGGACCTGCGAAGGCGACGGGACCTGCATAGAGACGTGCGTGGAGGCCGGCGGGCCCAACTCGCAGACGCTGTTCGACCCGTTGCAGGAATGCATCGAGCAGAACTGCGCCGGCGTTGCGGCCACCCAACTGAGCCAATGCGTCAATATCTTCTGCCGCCCGCTCTATCAGGCCTGTCGGAATGACGAGGGCATCGTCTGCGGCAACGGCATCACCGAGCCGGGCGAGGGCTGTGACGACGGCAACCTGTCGGCGGGCGACGGCTGTTCGCCCGAGTGCGCCGCTGAAACACCGGGGACCTGCCCTAACGGCACCCTTGAAAGTCCCGAAAAATGCGATGACGGCAACACGATCAACGGCGACGGCTGTTCGGACACCTGCCTTATCGAATACGGTGACCGGTTCGACTTCACCGGACCGGACTACGAAGGTGATATCGTGATGGCCATCAATGTCTCCCCGAACGGGGATACGATGTCGGCGACCGGTACCCTGCCGACCATGCTGGCACTCCGCTCGGCCATGCCGGCGACATCGGGCACCGGGCTCGACCTCTTCATCAACCCGCATTTCGGCATACCCGAGGGGCTGACCAACGCAGACCTCTTTCAGCCGGTACTACCGCTCGCGCCGACCGAGGGCGACACCCAGTCGTTCTACGTCGCGAACGATTCGGGCCAGATGACGCAGGTCACCGCGACCCTCATGAAGATAGGCGAACATGTCCAGATATGGACGAGCGAGCCGGAATGGGCGACCGAGGAGGAGATAACCGCGATAGCCGGCGAGTTCGATACGGTCATATACCCTATCGTCACTGAGAATTTCTATGAACCGAGCGATGTGAACGAGGACGGGACCATCACCCTCCTATTCACTGATCTGGGGTCGCTCATGGCGGGTTACTTCAGCCCCGGCGATCTCTATTCCCAAGAGCAGTATCCCTCATCGAACGAGCGCGACATGATATTCGTCACTACCCAATATTCCCCGGGCAACCCGGAAGCCTACGCCGCCATCACCCACGAGTTCCAGCATCTTGTCAACAACAACCGCAATGTGCTGGAGGAAGGCGACATGCAGGGCGCCAACGACATGGGGAACCTCTGGATGAACGAGGGACTCTCCATGACCGCCATGCATCTCTACAACGGCGTTCAGAACAACTGGATAGCGGCATACAATCAGGTCGCCGCGATAGCCGATGGCCAATCGCTCACCTACTGGGAATACAACGACAGCGTCAAGGTCTACGGCAACTACGCGCTCGCCTACCTCTTCTTCCAATACCTCCACACGCAGGGCGGCGGGGACAATGCGATGTTCCGCGAGATCATAGAGAGCCAGAACAACAATTACCTCTGTGTCGAAGAGGCGATAAAGAAATATATCGCGCCGGGGCTCACGATGAGCGACTTCCTCATCAACTGGCATATCGCGCTGTTGCTGAATGAAGAGACCGGACCGTTCGGCTTCGAAGGGGCCGGGTTCGGCCTCACGCCGCGCCTCTACACAGGCACCGGCACCACCCTGCGCGGCAGCGGCGCGATATTCAAAGAAGTTTCGGGCACCTTCACCGAACCGGCCGACCGGGGACCGCTCACACGCTTCGTCGGCATCACGACGGAATAATACCCGCGTGCTTCGGATGCCTTTTCAATGACCACTCCCGGGCGCATCATCGTCGACGCAGATGCCTGCCCCGGCCCGGTCCGCGAGATACTCTTCCGCACCTCGGCGCGGCGGGGCATCGTCGTCGTGCTCGTCGCGAACCGCTGGCCCGAACCGCCCAAAAGCGAATTTATTTCCGCCGTCGTCGTTCCCCAGGGACCCGATGTCGCCGATGACCGCATCGTCGAGATGTCCGCGCCGGGGGACATCGTCGTCACCGCCGACATCCCGCTCGCCGACCGCTCCATCGCGAAGGGAGCACTCGTTATCACGCCGAAAGGACACCTGTTGACCGCGTCGAACATCGGCGAGCGGCTCTCTATCCGCAATGCGATGGATGAGATGCGCGGAGCGGGCATCGACACCGGCGGCCCGGCTCCCTACTCCGTGAAGGATAAACAGCGTTTCGCCGCGGGGCTTGACCGTCTTCTTGCAAGATCATCCTGAAGTTCCCTGCCCGTTTAGCGCACAGACCTGACGGATCTTTTTCCGGCTAGCCGCCGCTCATCAGATGGATCACCTTGACATCGGCCCCCTCCGGCACCGTCGCGGTGGACCAGTCATCCCGCTTGACGTTCTGCCCGTCTATCTGGATGACGAGCAGTTTGAAGGTATAGTTCATCACTTTGAGCACGTCGGAGACGGTCATCCCGTCGCGCCAATCGATGACCTGATCGTTGACCGTTATCTTGCCTTTCATGAGACCCTTACTGTAACGGCGTGATGACCTCGAGAAGTTCGGGCAGGTCCATGCCGAGCTCCTTGAGCCACGCGATGGTCGGGACACCGTTCTTGGTCCAGCCGCGCCGCTTGTAGACGGCGTCGAGCAGTTTCTCGTAGCGGTCGGTGCGGTATTTACGGTGGGCCGCCATCTTCTCCTCGGCGGTCATCTTCGCGACCGCCTCGGGGGCCATCCCCATCCAGTCGACGAGCTGTTTATCGTAGCGTTCCTGGCGCGACTCGTATTCGCGTTTGGTGACCGGGCCGCAGGCGCGATAGGGCTGCGCGTCGTTCGCGCGCAGGCCGTATCCGCGACGGATGTTGAATATGCGCTGGAAATTGTAGACGCGGGCCGACATGCGTATCAGGCCGTCGCGGTCGAGGTCGCGGCCGGTGACCGCCTTGAAGACCGTCAGGTAGTTGTCGACATGCTCGGGGACCTTTGCCGCCTCTTTCGGCGGGTACTTTTCACGGTTGTTCTCCGGCTCGACGTCGTTCCACGGCAGTTTGCAGAAGCCGCACAGGCCGAACCATGTGCGGAACATCGGGAAGTAGTAGAGCGCCTCGGCCTTGTCCTCGAACG
>JAKQHE010000037.1 GCA_029573155.1 bacterium | reverse complement strand
GACCGGCCATCATGAAGCGTCGATCTCTTGTCGTATTTGCGATCCTCTTCCTCGTTCTGATGGCTCTGACCGCCTACATCTTCTACGAACCGCCCGCGCCCGATGTGACCGGCCCGCGCACCCGTGACACCCTCGCCCCCGCCTGCCGCGGCGGCAACGGCGTCGCCTGCGCCGAGCTCGCGTTCCTCGAATACCGGGGGCTTTCGGAGGTGACCGGGAACATCGGGGAAAAAGCACGGAACCCCGCCAACGCCTTCATCTACGGTCGCCTCGCCTGCGCCAAACGATCGGCGTTCGGCTGCTATCTCATGTGGCGGCTCTGGACTAAAAAAGAGACCGAACTGCTGAAACCGCAGAGCGCCGAGGAGACGCTTCGGAACGGCTGCAAGGCGGGCAACAGGATGCTCTGCGCCTTTGAAAAAAGGTTCGCCGGGGCACGGGACATCGCCCCGCAGGACCTGCAGGCGACCATCGTGGAATCGGCGGGAGGCAAGAATCCGCCGCGTTACGCCAAGGACAATCGCGAACAGTTGCTCTTCGAACTGTTCCTGCGGGACGATCAATAACAGGAGGGTTTCCCATGGAAAGGATCTTCGTGGTCGGAAAGGGCGACTGCGACCGTTTCGGACTGGTCCGCTATCGTCGCTATCTCGACTGGGTACACGAGACGCGCGCCGCTTTCATGCAGGAACTAGGCGCGGGGGACGACCTGCTTGCCAGCAAGGGGATCGACATGGTGACGGTCAATCTTGACCTGCATAACCTCGAGGCCTGTTTCGAACGCGACGAGGTCATCGTGACCCCGACACTCGATAAGGCCATGGACCATGCGGTCCACTTCACCTACACCGGGAAGGCCCGGAGAACGGGGAAAACGATATTCATCGCGCATATCGAGATGTACCCGATATCGGCGGAAGGTAGACTGATGCGCTTCCCTCCCGAGATCGCCGATCACCTCCTCAATCAGATCGGCGCCTGAACCCCGCCACTCACCCCGCCCGGCGCACGCAGTTGCGCCCTTCGGCCTTCGCGCGGTACATCGCCCGGTCGGTGACCTCGATGAAGCGATCGGTCGTCCGTTTCTCTTCGGGCAACATGTCCAGCGATGCGGCTCCGGAACTCGCCGTGATCGATATGCGGTCGTCACCGTAACGGACCGCGACCTCGGCTATCTTCTGACGGATACGCTCGGCGATGACCATCGCGTCATCTATTTGCGCCTCCGGAAGCACCACCACGATCTCCTCGCCGCCGTACCTTCCGACCAGATCGTGCTCGCGCACCGCGTCGCGGCACGCGTCGCTCACGGCGCGTAGCACTTCGTCGCCCGCCAGGTGGCCCCAGCGGTCGTTCACCTGCTTGAAGTGATCGATATCCAGCATGATGAGGGACAGCGGTCGTTTGTGCCGTTTCGCACGACTGATCTCCCGGTCTATATGGACCATGAGCGAGCGACGGTTGCTGAGCCCGGTGAGGGCGTCGACTACCGATATCTGCTCCAGACTGCGCATCAGCAGTTCCCTGTCGGTGATGTCGGCGAGCATCAGCGTGCCGCCGATCCGCGTACCGAAGCGGTTGGTTATCGGCGCATAGTAGGCGTAGAAATAGCGGGTCCGCCCACCGCTCTGCAGTTCAATGTCGACCCCCGGCACCCCGTCGATGATCTGCGTCGCGAGCGTCGGGAACACCGTGAGCACCTCCGACATGGAGGCGCCGATCGGCGCCTTGTCGAGCGCCGGCAGTATGCTGCGCGCCGCCGCGTTGAAATCGAGCAATCGGTGACGCGTGTCGAATACGATGACCCCCTCCGCGATCGCGTCGAACACCCGTTCCCGCGCTATCGGGATGAGGTCGAGCGTGCCGAAACCGAACAGTCCGGCGGCATACAGAAGCCCCGCCAGGGCCGAGGCGTAGGGCACGATGTCCAGCCCGGTCGGCGCCCATCCGCTCTGCGAGATGAGATAGGCGCCCCACGGCAGGAGCACGCCGCCCATCATCAGCAGGGAACGGTTGCGGTAACGGGTCGCGGCGGCGTTCAGGAGCATCTCGGCGTAGAACAGGAACCCGACGACCGCCGCCATATTGATGTACCCCATGTGGACATGATACCACGGGCCCGGAGAGAAAAGGAGACGGGATGCGCTCCCTTCCGGCGCCAGACCCAGAGAAGCGTAATAAAGGCCGTGGAGTTCGGTGCTGTAGTTGAGCACGAGCGTCAGGAACGGGATCGCGACGAGCACCGTACGGACCAGCCGGTGCGACCAGTACTCGCGATTGCTGAATACGAGCGCGAGGACGAGTGCGAACGACGGGACGGTGGCGAGTCCGACGTACATCACGCGGTCCCAGAGCCGCAGCGTAGCGACGGTGGAAACGAAATGACCCATCGCGAAGGCGAAGGTGTAGAAGAACAGGCCCATCATCAGCCCGATGAAGGGTTGCACCGTCGGCACTCTCCGTTTCGGCCACGCGTAGAAGGCAAGGAACAGCACGATGACCGGCGGGATGAAATACAGATAGCGGACGATATCCATGGCACCCATGACCCCTCCCCTCACCCGTTACATACTCTTTTCCGATCCCACATCAAAGAACCGCCGGACCCGGAACTCGTCGGTCATCATCGCCTCATCGAGCGATCCGAGGAACGCCACCCCGCCATCCGCGAGCATCAGCACCTTCTGTGCGCTACGCCGTATCGAAAGCAGTTCGTGCGTCACAGTGAAGAAGGTGATGCCCATCCGCTCGTTGAGTCGTATGAAGAGCAGGTCGAGTTCGCGGGTCGTCACCGGGTCGAGCCCCGCCTGCGGCTCGTCGAAGAAGATGATCTCGGGGTCGAGCACCATCGCCCGGGCGAGTGCTCCCCGTTTCTTCATGCCGCCCGAAAGTTCCGACGGCAGTTTCCGGCGGTGCTCGTACAGATTCACCATGGAGAGTTTCTCCCCCGCCATGTCGCGGGCCGCCGCGTCGGCAAGCCGCGGGAAATGCATCTTGAGCGGCAGCATCACATTCTCTTCGAGCGTCATGGAATTGAGGAGCGCGGCGCTCTGATACAGGATGCCGATGCGACGATAGAACGGGGTCTCCTCGGGAAGCGGGTGGACGATCTCCTCACCGGAGAAGAAGATGCGCCCCTTCACCGGCGGATTGAGCCCGACGATCGCCTTGAGGAGTGTCGATTTACCGCACCCGGAGGTGCCGAGCACGACGAATCGCTCCCCCGCCCCGACCGAGAAGGAGACATCCTGCAGGATGACCGTCTCGCCGTATCCGACCGTCAACTGTTCGACCGTAAGCAGTGACATCAGCGCCACCTCCCGCCGCTGTTGTACCCATTTCCGATATTTTTTCCAATAATTTTGGCGTGAAGCACGCCAAATAACTTGACCGTCGCCCCCGCGCACTTATGATGCCCCCGACTTTTGACGGCGGCACCGCGCATGACGACGCTCCACGAAGAGATCGCGAAGAGAAAGACCTTCGCTATCATCAGCCACCCCGACGC
>JAKQHE010000028.1 GCA_029573155.1 bacterium | reverse complement strand
GATCCTTCTTTTCTCCCTCTGCGCCGCCGGTCAGGAACCGCCCGTCCCGCCGACACTCGCTGAAACGATAACGAAGAACCGCGAAGAAGGCCTCTTCTCGGCGGTCCAGATCGCGGTCTTCGACAAAGGGAAGATGACCGTCGAAATTCACGACGGGTTCACCTCCTTCGAGCCGAAGGACGAGGTGACCCGCTATACACTGTTCGATCTCGCTTCGCTCACCAAACCGCTCGGGACTCTGGTCATGTGTGGCGAACTCATCGCACAAAAAAGACTCGACCCCGAGGATAGGGCGACCGCGATACTGCCCGAACTGCTGAAACCGATACGGATCATCGACCTGCTCTCACACAACTCGGGGCTTCCCGCTTACGACGCGTGGTACTTCAAATATCGCGATATCCAGACGATAGAGGAGCGCAAGCGAGCCATCGTGAGGTACGCCGCCGAGTTCCCCAAGGAGCGACCGCCACAATACAGCGACCTCAACTATCTCCTGCTCGGGTTCCTCATTGAGCAGATGACCGGCACGACGCTTGACCGTTTCTATGCCGACACGCTCGCGAAGATCGGTTATCGCGGCCTACCGCCGATCTACCTCACCGACGGCATCGACCTGTCAGCGGTCGCCGCGACGAGCATATCGCCGCAGACGGGCATCCTGAATCACGGAAATGTCGAGGATGAGAACTGTCAACTCATCGGCGGCGTCTGCGGTCACGCGGGACTTTTCGGCACCGCCGAGGCGGTCGGGCAGTTGCTCAGTCACCTACTCAAGATACCGTGGTATCGCTCCTTCATCGAAGAGGGTACCGGCTTCGACCGCCCCGAACCCCCCGACTCGAATTTCGGCACCGTCGCCACCACCGACATGCGCGGTCATCTCGGCTACACCGGCACCGCCTTCTTGATCGATCTCAAACGCGGCCGGGTCATCGTGCTCCTCACCAACCGCACCCACCCCGCCGCCGACAAACCCGACATGAAGGAACGGCTCCGCGCTTTCCGACAGACGATCTTCGACGAACTACTTAAATAGCCTTTTTCTGCCTCCCTGTCGCAGGGAGGTGGCCGCAGGCCGGAGGGTGTCTTTAACGCAACACCCCCGTTGCCCCCTGCATCAGGGGGCCTAGATGGTGTGCGAAGTCAACGCAGAGATTTGAAGGAGAACGAAGCGGTTCTTAGTGCGGAATAAGCCCGAGAAGGATACCCGCCGCGATGGCCGACCCGATAACGCCGGCCACATTGGGCGCCATGGCGTGCATGAGCAGGTGATTCTCCGGATCCTCGTGACGCCCCATGTGCTGGGCGACCCGCGCGCTGTCGGGGACCGCCGAGACACCGGCGCACCCGATGATCGGGTTGATCTTATTCCCCTCTTTCAGGAAAAGATTGATGAACTTCGCGATGAGCACGCCACCCGCCGTAGAGAACATAAAAGAGAGGGCGCCGAGCGCGAATATCATGACCGATTTGCCGGTCAGGAAGGTCTGCGCCGAGGTCGAGGCACCGACCGTGAGTCCGATGAGTATCGTCACGATATCGATGAGCGCGCTACCCGCCGTCTTGGCAAGGCGATCGGTGACGCCCGATTCTTTCAGGATGTTGCCGAGCAGAAGCAGGCCTATGAGCGGCAGGCCGCCGGGGGCGATGATGGCACAGATGATCACCGCGACGATCGGGAAGATTATCTTCTCTCGTTTCGAGACGGTGCGTGGCGGCTTCATCCGGATGAGCCGTTCTTTCTTTGTCGTCAGCAGGTTGACCACCGGCGGCTGGATGACCGGAACAAGCGCCATGTAGGAGTAGGCCGCTATCGCGACCGCGCCGAGCAGATAGGGTGCCATGAGGCCGGTGACGAATATCGCCGTCGGGCCGTCGGCGCCGCCGATGATGCCGATGGATGCCGCTTCCTGCAGGTTGAATCCGAGGAATATCGCGATAAGGAAGGCCATGAATATGCCGAGTTGCGCGCCGCCGCCGAGTAGGATAAGTTTCGGGTTCGATATCATGTAGGAGAAATCGGTCATCGCACCGATGCCAAGGAAAATGAGCGGCGGATAGATGCCTTTCAAGACGCCGAAATAGAGATAATTGAGCACCGAACCGGGATCATAGACGCCTATCTGGACGCCGGCCGCCGAGGGTATATTGCCGAGCAGGATGCCGAAGCCGATGGGCAACAGCAGGAGCGGCTCGTAACCCTTTCCTATCGCGAACCAGAGAAAGAAGAAGGCGATGATCATCATCACGATATTGCCGAGCGTAAAGTGGGCGAGCGCGGTGGTGTTGAAGAATTTCGAAAGGAAAGAGCGGTTCTTTTCTATATAGTATTCGAGCGTGCCCGACGAACGGAGCGAGAAGTCGATGAACAGCGGGGTGATGTTGTACCGGCTCTTGAAATTGGTGATGTAGAGCGAGTTCTCCAACTGGACATTGCCTACCTGCTCACCCGGTATCGCGAGGGGATAACGCCCCGGCTCTCCCTTGAAGCTCACGAAGGCGACGCCGTTGTCGGCGACGATCAGAGCGGTGTGGTCCAGTTCGAGCGTCGCTCCGTCGGGGAAGGTCAGCGTCATCCGATAGTTCTTCCCGTCGGGCATGAAGATATCGATGTGGTCCTCTTCGGGAACGACCGCTCGCTGCGAGGTGACCATGAGATATTCCTTCTTCGTATCGTCCCGTGCGACGATGGCGCCGTTCTCGCGCCGTTCGACCCACGCGGGCTGCCCATCACTGCCGAGCGTCTGGTAACGGATGTCCAGTTTCACCAGCGAACCGTTTACGGCTGTGCCGGTGAACTGCGTCTCCTGCGCCGCCAGCAACACCGACGAAAGGATCAGGAGCACAAAGAGCGGTATCTGGATCGATCTCATGACGGACTCCTACGCAATGACGATAAGCGGATCATGCTCCTTGACATTGGCCCCCTCGACCACCCGTATCTCGGCAACGGTCCCGGCGAAGGTGGTATTGATGTCGTTCTCCATCTTCATCGCCTCCATCACGGCGACCTTCTGGCCGACCGCGACCCTGTCGCCCACCTTGACGAGGAGTTTGAGGATAAGTCCCGGCATCGGAGCGTTGACACTGTTGCCCGCGGCCGCCGCCGGAGCCGGCGCCGCCTGCACGACCGGAGCGACCGCCGCCGCTCTCGGCGCGACGGGGCGCGGGATGGCCGGAGCCGTCTCACCGGCCGGATAGGAGATATCGACGCTGAAGGGTTTGCCGTTCACTTCGACCTTCGCGCTCTTCGCGCCGAATTCCTTCACCTCGACCTTGTAGTCCTTGCCGTTTATCTTCAGATCATACTTTTTCATCGCCTTACCTCGTTCTGGTGGAAGATTGCCATCTGTGAAAGCGGTATTGCTGATACTGTTTGCCGAAATCGATCCACGGGGTCGAATGATGATCCTGCGGTATCTCGGTGATCATGACCGGCTCAGCGCTCTGCTGGAGATAGAGCGCTATCGCCGTGGCGACCGCCGCCGACTCATCCTCGTCGGCGCTGGTCACCGGGCTTGGCGCCGCGACCTGTCCCGGCGAAGACTTCTCGGAGCCCGACGCGGCGAGGGTCTTCGCCGTCTTTTTCCGCGGGCCGTTCAGCCGGTCGAACTGTGTCAGTATGATCGCGAGTATCGCAAGACCGGAAATGACCACGCCGATGCCGATGAGCGGCAGTATCTCTATCGTGACCAGTTCCTTCGGTGAGAACTGCCCGACAGCGGCGACAACGCCGATGAGTGTGGGTGATACTGTCATCGCGGCCTCCTATAACGGGATGTTGCCGTGTTTCTTCGGCGGCAGATCGTCCCGTTTGGTGCTCATCATCTCGAGCGCCTTGGCGAGCCGCGCGCGGGTCGTCTTCGGTTCGAATATGTCGTCGATGAAGCCGTGCTGGGCGGCGATGTAGGGATTCTCGATCTTCTCGGCGTATTCGGCCTCCTGTTCGGCGATGAACTTCGCCTTGTCGGCGGCCGCGTCGAGTTCCTTGCGCTTGAGTATCTCGACCGCCCCTTTTGCGCCCATGACGGCGATCTGCGCCGTCGGCCACGCATAATTCATGTCGCCGCGCAGGTGCTTCGAACTCATGACGTCATACGCGCCGCCATAAGCTTTGCGCGTGATCAATGTGACTTTCGGCACCGTCGCCTCGCCATAGGCGAACAAGAGTTTGGCGCCGTGCTTAATGAGCCCGCCCAGTTCCTGGCGCGTGCCCGGCAGAAAGCCAGGCACATCCACGAACGTAACGATCGGGATATTGAAGGCGTCGCAGAAGCGCACGAAGCGCGCGGCCTTGCGCGAGGCGTCGATGTCCAACACGCCGGCGAGCACCATCGGCTGGTTGGCGACGATGCCGACGGTTGAGCCATCGAGACGCACGAAGCCGGTCAGGATGTTTTTGCCGAACTCCGATCCGATCTCGAAAAAATCGCCTTCGTCGGCGACCTTCTCGACCAACTCTTTCATGTCGTAGGGCTTGTTGGGATTGTCGGGGATGAGGCGATCGAGCGAGGCTTCCTCGCGCGCGACATCGTCAAAGTGCGGGCGTGTCGGCGGTTT
>JAKQHE010000026.1 GCA_029573155.1 bacterium | reverse complement strand
TTCACCTCCTCCTCGGGCGGCGGGGAGGGCTTCTCGGTGTTGGGCGGCGGGGTCACCGGCTTGGGCTGCGGTCGGGGTTTCGGCTTCGGCGGCGGGGGCGGCGGCGGTTCGGGCCGTTTCACCTCTATCGGGACGAAGGTGCTCTGCTTAAAGAGGCGGCGCGCCGTCTCGGAACTGTTCAGCACGACGAGCGTCTCGATGAAGGCGCCGTGGACCACCGCGGAGATGGCGATGCCGGCGATGAGCAGGAGGTTGGGCCGTTTCATCGGTCAGGGCGTTTCGGCCTGATATTCGACATTGATGGCGAAATTGTATATCTCGAGCCGCCGGATGAGGTCGATCACCTCGACCACCGCGCCGTGCATGACCTGCCGGTCGGCCGATATGATGACCTGCACCTCGGCGTTGTCGCGCTTTTCCTCCGCCATCCGGTCGCGGAGCCCCGCGAGCCCGGTGACCGCGCGGTCGCCGACGAAGTAGTCGCCCTCCTTGGTAACGATGATGGAGACGGTCCGCTTGTTCACCTCCTTGCCGGTCGCGGCGTGCGGCAGTTCGACCTCTATCGCCTCTTTGAGCATGAAGGTCGAGACGAGCATGAAGATGATGAGCAGGACGAGCATGATATCGACGAGCGGCGTCACATTGATGGCGGCGATGATGTCGTCGCCGTTCGGGGTCTGCGTACCGGCCATGCGGCTCCTCTCCGGATGATGGACCACCCTTTGTACCCGGCGCGGACCGACAAGTCAAGACGCCCGCCCCTCCTTTTCGCGTTAATTTTTTGAAAAACCGGAAAGTTATGCTACGATGCCCCCGGTCAGAACGACGGATACCGATGAGACCGACCATCCGCGAGATAGTCGCCGCCTTCGCGCGGCCGTTCGCCTTCGTCCCCTTCTTCGCGCTCCTCCTGTCCATCGGGTCGCTCGTGGGGCTTCTGGAGCGGACCGTCACCTGTTTCCCGGTCACCGTGATCACCTCGGACCACGGCATCGCCGAGTCGATGGCCGGGCGCGCGAACAACTGCCGGGCGACCGTCGAGGTGGAGAAATTCATGATAGAGAGCCCCATCTTCAACGACATCGACCTGCCGCCGGTGCGCGATATATTCTTCGTCGCGATCGAGACCGACTATGCGGCATGGGAGGAGATCCAGGGAACCCCCGACGCCATCGCCGAGATGAACCCGTTCCTCAAGCGGGTCGCCGACCTGTATCTCGCCGGGCGGCTCAAGATCATGATCATCGCCTTCGTGACGGGCGTCGTGACCGCCGTCCTGACCTTCCCCTTCGCCTTTCCGCGCCGGTCGCCGTTCCGCAGACTCGATCTTTCCGCCGCCGCCACGGGCTGGGGGCTTTTCGGTCTTCTTTCGTTCGGCGTCGCCTTCGCGGTGCCGCCGCTGTTCCTGCCGACCTATCTGCTGACGCTCGCGGTGGGTATCTCTTTCGCCCTCCTGCTGCTTGTTCTGGCGCGAAAACTGGAGAAGTAAGACGCAACATCCCGTTATCACATGGCTTAAAATGGCAGGACCCCGTTTTGCTGAAAAAAGAGCATGTCGGTCCTACCGTTGAGAAACACATAAAAGAGGTGCATCATGAAACGCCCGCTCTCCTTCCTTTTTGTCCTGCTCATCGGCACCGCCGCTCTCTGGGGCGCGTCGAAACAGCCGCTCCCGGCGTGGGAGACCGACGCCGAAAAGGCGGCGAAGGAGACCCGCGTCCCGTTCGACCTGCGACTGCGCATCCCGCCGCAGAATGTCCCCTACGGTCCAGCCGAGTTCGCCGCGATGGAGGGGGCACTCATTCAAGTACAGACCTACAACACCGCCATCCGGAAATACTACGGCGACATGATCAACGGCATCGTCGCGGCTCAGGCGATCCCCTACATCATCGTCGAGAACACCACCGAGAGGAACAATGTCGTCTCGCAGGTGCTCAACGCCTACGGCATCGCGGAGAGCGATGTCACCTTTCTCACCTACCCCTATGACGCGAACTGGACCCGCGACTACGGCCCGTGGCATATCTACCCGGACAAGGGGACCCGCGCGCTGGTCGACCACGAATACTACGACGGCCGCCCGAACGACGACGCGATACCGCCGAAACTCGGCGCGCTCTGGGGCGACGAGGTGTTCGTAAGCGGGTTCTACACCGAAGGGGGCAACTTCATGACCGACGGTCGCGGCACCTGCTGGATGTCCACCGGCGTGTTCGACAAGAACAACCTCGCCGACAACCCCACCAATCGCGCGACCGTCGCTCAACTGTTCAAGGAATATGTCGGCTGCGATTCGGTCCATTTCCCCGTGTCGATACCGGGCGAGGGCACCACCCACATCGACATGTACTCGAAGATACTCGATCAGGACACCATCATCGTTTCCTATTCGACCTCCGATTGGGGCGCCGACGCGGACGAACTCGCCCAACTCGACGCGGCGGCCGAACTGTACGCGAACACCCCGAAGCCGGGCGGCGGGAAGTTCACGGTCGTCCGCATCCCGATGACCTTCGGCGGTTCGTTCTTTTCGACCACCTACTACACCCACACCAACTCTCTCATCGTCAACGACCATGTGCTCGTCCCGATCTACGGGCGCGGCACCGATGAGGAGGCGCTCCAGATATACCGCGACCTGATGCCGCACCACACCATCGTCGGCATCACCTCCAACGAGATCATCCCGCAGGGCGGCTCCATCCACTGCACCACCATGCAGATACCGGTCAAGCAGTACAAGGCCTGCGGCGACGGCGTCATCGGCGACGGCGAGGAGTGCGAACCACTCTACTGGGGCGGCGTGACCGACTGTACCGACCTCGGCTACGAGTCGGGCGACATCTTCTGCGACGAGAACTGCCAATTCGATGTGTCGCAGTGCGTGGCGCTGGTGACCTGCGGCAACGGCACGATCGACAGCGGCGAGCTCTGCGACGGCGGCACCATCGACTGCACCGCCATCGCCGGGAAGGACTACATCCAAGGCACGGCGACCTGCCTACCCAGTTGCGGCGCGTGGGATGAGTCGGATTGCGAGAGCGACACCCCCGACGACACCCCCCAGCCCGACGACGCGACCGAAGGCGACATCCCCGACGAGACCTTCCCCGACGATACCATGCCCGACGACGCTTACCCCGACGATGCCTTCCCCGACGGTCCTTCGGATATCGACGATCAGTCCGACCTCGAACCCGATGTGCCGAGCGACTTCGACTTCGCCGGGAGCGATGAGATAGCGACCGACGGTACGGTCACCGCCGACGAGGACACCGTTGTCGTCCCCGACAGCGGCAAACGGGCCATTTCGACCGGGTGCAGTTGTTCGCTTATGTTCTGAAGCGAAAGATCCCTTTGACAATCCTCCCGATTTCTGATTAGATCCCGCAGAATATCTTTCATTGAACCGGGGGCAGGGCCATGCGGAACATGCTTCTTGCGACGGCTGCGTTGGCTATTATTCTCTGTACCGGTGCTTCGTCGGCGGCCGATGGCGATGAGCGGTGGGTGTCGATGAACCCCGGCCTTCCGGGGAGCAGTGACGGGGTGAGCGCCGCGGTCCGGTACGGCGATCAGATCTATATCGGCGGCATGTTCACTTTTGTCGGGGATACGGCGGCGGAGAAGATCGCGCGGCTCGATCTCTCGACGGGAAAATGGTATCCGCTCGCCGGCGGCATGAGCGACGGCGTCGACGCGCTTGCGGTCGGTCCCGACGGCACGCTGTACGCAGGCGGCAGGTTCTATCAAGCCGACGGCATCACGGTGCATCATGTCGCCAGATGGGACGGCACCGCGTGGCACGCGCTCGGCAACGGGCTATCCGATCCGGTCCGTGCGCTTGCGGTCGCTCCCGACGGTACGCTCTACGCCGGGGGCATCTTTTCGGCGACCTACGATGGCCTGAAAGTGAACAATATCGCCCGATGGGACGGCACGGCGTGGCACGCGATGGCGGGGGGCACGGACAATATCGTCAACGAACTGACGGTCGACGCGGATGGCACGCTCTATGCCGGCGGATTGTTCGGCAAGGCGGGCGGCATCACGGCGAGATATGTCGCGAAGTGGCAGAACGGTGCATGGGCGCCGCTCGGCGGCGGCATTGACGACGGGTATGTGTACGGGCTGGCGATCGATGCGCAGGGCGCACTGTATGTCGGAGGGAGTTTTTCGAAAGCGGCGGGAGTGACCGTCAACCATATCGCGAAATGGGATGGCGCGACATGGAGTCCGCTTGGTATGGGGACGAACGCCGTGATCTATTCCGTAAAGACCGCAACGAACGGCGATCTCTTTGTCGGCGGCGAATTCACGGAGGCGGGCGGCGTCACGGTCAACCGGGTCGCCCGCTGGAACGGTACATCGTGGAACGCTTTGGATACGGGGATGGCCGACGAGTTCATCCGCGATCTGGTGGTCGTTCCGGACGGGTCGGTCTATGCCTTCGGTGAATTTCATTTCGCGGGGGGCGTCATCGCGGAGCATATCGCAAAATGGGACGGCGGCGTATGGAGTGCGATCGGTTCCGGCATAAACAATTGGGTTCATGCCATTGCCGTCGCGCCCGACGGTACGGTCTATGCCGGAGGACGATTCTCGACGACGGCGAATTCGCTTGCGAACCGTATCGCGCAATGGGACGGTACCCAGTGGAGCCCGCTCGGTGACGGGGTGGACGATACTATCTTCGCGCTTGCGGTCGATGGGGCGGGCACCCTGTATGCGGGGGGCGATTTCATCACGGCCGACGGGATCACGGTGAACCATATCGCCCGGTGGGACGGCAGTTCGTGGAGCGCTTTGGACGATGGCGTGAACGCTCCGGTGTTGGCGCTTGCGGTGGATGCCGGCGGGGATCTTTACGCCGGAGGCAGTTTTATGAAGGCGGGAGATCTCACGGTCGGCCGTGTCGCCAAGTGGGATGGTGTTGCGTGGAGTGCGCTTGATACCGGAACGACCTCGGTCGTACATGCGCTGGCTTTGCACGGCGTCGACTTGTACGCAGGCGGCGAATTCTATCATACTTTAGACGAGCAAGGTAACGACCTTTTCCCGGCCGATAGCATCGCCCGGTGGGATGGCGCCGCATGGAATGCCGTCGGCGACGCGGACACCTTCGTGGACGGCGCTGTGTATGCCGTCGCTGTCGACGGGAACGGCAACCTCTACATAGCGGGGAAGGTCTATCCCTTCAATGAGTGGGACGGGAATATCTATGTCGCCAAGTGGAACGGCGCGGCGTGGTCTTTACTGGGGAACGGTTTTGTAGGCGATATCCCCGTCTTTTTACGAGCCCTTACCGTCGACGGGAACGGATCTCTCTATGCCGGCGGCATGTTCCTGCGGAGTAACGGAGTGACCGTGAACCATATCTCCCGGTGGGACGGCGCGGTGTGGCGGCCGCTGGGAAGCGGCACGAACGGACTGCTCTACGCCCTTGCGTTCGACCCGAAGGAGGATGCGCTCTACGCCGGCGGGTTGTTCAAGACGGCGGGGGGAAAAACCAGCCCCTATGTGGCGAAATATCTTACGGGAGATGTGGATATCGTCGTACCCGATGACGACACCGCCGAGGCCGATCCGGTGGACGATGGCACGGTGATCGATAACGACACTGCCGTTCCCGACACCGACGAATCGGACGCCGATACTGCGCAACTCGACATCGACGAATCAGACGCCGATATTGTGCAACCCGACGAGACAACTGATGAAACGGTCGACGAGTCGGCCGACGACGAACCAACCACCGACACCGACTCACCCATCACGACTCACGACTCACTTCTCACGGACACCGATCCCGCCAAGCCGATCAACGAAGGCTGCAGTTGTTCGCTTATGTTCTGATGGTGGTCAGCGGTCCGCGCTGACGAGTTGGACCATGCCGTTCATCATGCCACGGTCCTTGGAAACGAACAGGTAATCGCCTTCCCCCTCTTCCCAGAACAGCAGGTCGGTGTCGCCCATCGTCCGCTTGCGGGCATGACAGCGGTCGGCGCCGAGGCAGTCGGAATCGGCGAATATCTTGCGCAGGGCGTCGTTGTGCCGCGCGACGAGCAGGGTGCCGTTGCCGGCCGGACCGGCCACATGGAGCGACGCCATGGGACGGGTCCCGATGGTGCCGAACCGCGCCTTGGTCACCGCGTTGTTCGCGACAAGACGGCCGACCCGCGCCGCGGGCAGATCAAGGCCGCGTTTCACCACCGTTTCGATATCGCCCGCCGTGGAGAACTCGTCGGGCAGCGTGGCCTCGTGGATATGCAGTATCTCGCGCACGATAAGGTCGGCGGAGCGTTCGACGGTCAGCAACTGGTGCAGGAACACCCCGATGACCGCCACGAGCGCTACCGACGCCGACAGGGCGACCAGCGGGTACGGCGAAGCGAACAGGTCGGCTATCCGCTCGCGGAGCGTCCGGTGGCGGGCGGCGGTGTCGGCGATGAGTTTTTCGAGACCGCCGCGCTCTATCGCGGTCAGCCGCCCGGCGGCGGCCGTCGCCCGCAGGATCTTCCTGAGCCGTCGCGTCGCATCGAAATGGGCGCGGCACTCGTCGCACGAGGCGATATGGGCCGACATCTCGGCGCTTTCCTTGAAAGGCAGTTCGCCGTCGGCGAATTGCTCGACAAAGAGCCGGTTCATCTCACAGTGCTGCGATCCTTCCATCCTTCTCCTCCTTCCGGAACGGCACGATGCGCAATTCGCCCGCCTCGCGCAGGAGTTTCGCCTTGAGCGCCTCCCGGCTGCGGTGCAGGCGCGACATGACCGTCCCGATGGGTATGTTCAGCAGTCGGGCCGTTTCGTCGTACGCGTACCCCTCGACATCGACCAGATAGCAGACCTCCCGGAACTCTTCGGGCAACTGCGAAAAGGCGGCGGTGACCCGGTCGCGCAGGATCGGATCGCCCGCTATCCCCTCCTCGCCGACCGCCGACGGGATGAATCCTTCGTCCTCGTCGGTGCGCCGCAGGTCGCTGTCGGGTATCTCGCGCCGCGCTGAGTCCCGCGACACCCGGTTGAGCCAGTTGTTCTTGAGGACGCGGAACAGCCATGCGCGGAAGGCGTCGCGCTCCTCGTAGGGCAGGTCTTTTTTGGCGATCAGACCGACCGCCGTGTCCTGCAGGAGATCCATCGCCCGTTCGCGGTCGCCGGTGATGAACAGGGCGTACCCGAACATCGTGTCGAGATGGTCGGTGAGCAGTTTCGCGATATCGGTCGTCCGCCGCGCCAAGTCAGACCCTCCGTTTCCGTACCGTCATATCGGCTCGCACTATACCGGAACAGCGGCCGCTTGAGAAATATTCCCCTCTCTTTTTTTCTTGAGAAACGGCGCAGGAGCGACTAGAGTGGTCCCGAGGTCTTGTCAAGAACACGGAGGGAACATGAAAAACATCGTCGGGTCCATTATCCTGTGCGGCCTCCTTGCCGCCGCCGTCTCCTGCTCGAAACCGGCCGGGGTGGTCGGCGAGAACGAGATACCGCCGTACGCCCAGAAGGTGAGCGCGCTCCTCGACGACGGCAAGATCGAACTGTACGCCTTCTACACCGAGCCGCTCAAGCCCCAGCACGGCCAGAGTTTCAAGGTGGTCTCGTTCTGGCGCTTCAAGGAACAGCTCCCCGAGGGCTATAAACTCTTCTTCCACTTCGAGGATCCGAGCGGCGAACAGATATTCGTCTACGACCACCCGCTGGCCGACGGCCGGTTCAAGGAACTGCCGCTCAAGGGGCTCATACGTGACGACGCATCGATCAAGGAACTGCCGGTCTGGTTCGACAGCGACCGCATCGCGCTCCGCGCCGGGTTCTTCAAAGATGATGCCCGGCTTATCCCCGACCCGAAGTTCAACGACGGCAAGAACCGGCTGAAACTGCCCGAGATAGAGATATCCAAGCCGAAACTGGTGAAGAAGCAGTTGAAGGTCTTCGCGGTGGCGGGCGAATCGCGTAAACAGATAAAGATAGACGGCAAACTGAAGGAGAGTTACTGGCAGAACGCCCAGACGGGCGGCAAGTTCTGGCTCACGAGCGGCGAGAACACCGCGCAGAAGCAGACCAATGTCCTGACCACGATGGACGAGAAATACCTCTATTTCGCCTTCGACTGCGAGGATGACGATGTCCATGCGACGCTCAAGGACAACGACGACAAGATATACGATCACGACGATGTGGTCGAGATATTCATAGACGCGAACGGCGACCGGAAGGATTACTGGGAGATGCAGGTCAGCGCCGCCGGCGTCAAGTTCGACGCATCGTTCAAAGGCGGCCCGCGCAAGAACATGGATGTCGCGTGGGATTCGGGCATCAAGTACGCGGTGCAGGTCAACGGAACGCTCAACAAGCCCGACGACGCCGACAAGGGCTGGACCGCCGAGATCGCCATCCCGTGGAAAAGCATCGCCGATGCGGTCAACAACCCGCCGAAGGACGGCGACATCTGGAAAGCGTACCTCTACCGGATAGACCGGAACGGAAGCGGGAAAAGACCGGAATTCTCGGCCTGGGTGCCGCCCTACAAGGGCGATTTCCATTACCTGCGGTTCATGGGGGATCTCGTTTTTGTCTATGAAGAGATACTCTAGGCGGCTTCTCCCCGCCGCCATCCTTTTTCTGTTCTTCGTCCTGCGGTCGGCGCAGGCCCCCGACCGCGCCGCCGACAACCGCCACAAGATACTTTCGGCCCGTCTTCAGGCCGAAGTGGCTCAGGTCGAACGCCGGCTCGCCCCCGCCGGGAGCCGACATGAGGCGGCGGCGCGGAAGTACCTGACCAATCTCGCGGCGCACAAGAAACTGCAACTGCTCCGCCGTTCGTCCGCCCGGCTCCGTGAACGGTGCTTCTGGTTCGACGGGGAGTGCCGACACCTCTACGGCATGACCATCGTCTATCTCGACAACGAGATCGCTCTCCTGCAGGAGCGGATGGCCGCCGACCGCGAAGAGGCCATCGCCGCCGCCGAGGATCATGCGGCGCTGGAGGAACGGTACCGCTATCTCACCCAGACCGACCTGCCGATCCCCGATCCGGGAGCACCGGAGGGATACGAGATACCCGAACTGCGCGGACTGTACCGCTGCGTGAATGTGGAGGGATGGAACCCGCTCCGGGGCGTGTTCGTGAGCGGCGATCAGCCGCTGGACCTCCCCTTCCCCGTCGAGGCGACGACCGTGTACCGCGAACGGGGCTCCGTGTTCGTATCACTGAAGTTCCGGGACGCCATCCTGCAGTACGCCTACACCGGCGACCCCGTCTTTTTCGAGGGCGAGATCGTCCCTCCCTACACCACCGTCGCTGAAAAGGCGACCGGCAATCCGATACGCCCCGGCACCGTCATCGTCAGTATCGTTCGCAAGGGCCGGTTCGTCGACCCTTCGTTCATCTGTCGTCGCTGATACGGGAGGTCCCCATGCGCGCCCTGCTTTTTTCGGTCATCCTCGCCATCGCTCCCTTCCTTTCGGCCGCCACGGTGCAGGGCCACTTCACGGCGACCGACGGCGGCACGCCCGCCATACGGCTCGTCATGGCGTTCGACGCCGCCGATTCCTCGCAACTCGGCGACATGACGACCGACGCGACGGGCGCCTACTCGTTCGACATCGCCGATGACACCACCGTCATGCTCATCGGGTTCGCCTCGCGAGGCAAGACCTTGGAAGGCTACACGCTCCACGAATACACCCCCGCCGTGAAACTCATACCGGCGGTATCGGGCACGGTGACGGCCGACCTCTCGACCGCTCCGGCGCGCCATTTCATATTCGAGGCGAAAATGGACGGGGTGCCCGTGAACACCGGGTCCTTCACCAACGCCTTCCCCTTCGACGGCGACGACCGCGCCATACCCACCTTCAGCATCGGCGCCGAAAAGAGCGGCGGGACCGGTCAGGTCCCCTCCTACAACATCGCGCTCGGCGGCTTCGTATCCTTCTTCGTCGAATGGGAACTGCCCGAGGCGGGACGCATCATGGTGCGCATCGACAACGGCGGCGACGGCTACCCGCTCGAAGAGCAGGGGGGCGTGATACTCGACCTCAACCGGGAGATGGCCTTCTCGGCCCTCGAACGGCTCCGGCGGATGATCGGGACGGAGGTGGCGCGCTACCCCGACGCGGCCGAGGCGCTCGCGGCGGCACAGGCGCTTTTCGACGGCGAACAGTACGACGAGTCGGCGGGCACGGCGATAGTAGCGGCGGAGGATCTCGCCGTCGAACTGTCGCGCAGGGCCATCGACGAGGCGCGCAAGGGCACGATCACCGTGACGGTCACCGACGCGGACGGTCGCCCGATCCCCGGCGCGACGGTCGACATCGCGCAGACATCGCGCGATTTCCTTTTCGGCGCACTTCCGAACATACCGCACGGCGGCGAGGAGTTCATGCGGATGCTCTACGATGACGGCATCACCTTCGCGACCGCCGGCGTCCTGTGGAAGGACATCGAGCCGACCGACGACGACTATTCGTGGTACGCCCCCGACTCGTGGTTCGGCGTCCCGCTGCTCGACGACATGGGGTTCACCCTCACCGGCCACTCGCTCGTCTACTTCCTCGACCGCATCATGCCCGAATATCTGATGACGCTCGGTGGCGACGATCTGCTCGCGGAGGTCGAGGAGCACACCGCCATGGTGGTCGGCCACTACCAGCCGGTGATGGATGAATGGATACTCATCAACGAGGCGCACACCTATCAGGCATCACGCGGCCTTTCGCGGGAAGATATCACCGCCGTCACCAGAACGGCCTACGACACCGTCCGCGAAACGGCACCGGGCGTCCCGACGATGGTGAACGCCGCCCCCGACTGGTTCGGTCAGAGCGTCGTCACCGAACTCCTGCTCCCCGAACGGGAAGGGTTCTTCACCCTTCCGCCGAAACGCTATTTCGAGGAACTATACCAAAACGTCCCGTTCGACCGGATCGGTCAGCAGATGTACAACGGCGGCTGCGTAACGCTCTTCGCCGATAATGGCATGGGGGATGTCGGGGTCATGCCGGTCTACGATCTCGCCGAACTGCGGCGGCAACTCTCGTCGCTCGCCGAACTCGGACTGCCGATGCACCTCTCGGAGGTCAGCGTGCCGTCGGCGATGCCGGCCGCCTGCGCCGGGATGGGTTACTGGCGCGCCCCGTGGGATGAAACGGTGCAGGCCGACTATCTCGAGGCGTTCTACACGCTCGTCTTCGGGTTCGAACCGCTCATATCGATCACGTACTGGGATCTCCTCGACAACGGTTCGTTCGTGAACGGCGGCGGACTGTTCCACGATGACCTCACGCCGAAACCGGCTTACGAACGGCTCCGGTCGCTGCTCGCGCAGTGGCGCACCGAAACGACCCTGACGACCGACGACGCGGGACAGGCGACCGTCGCCGCCTTCGCGGGCGGCTACCGCATCACCGCGACCTACGAAGGAAAAAGCGCGCAGATCGACACGACGCTGGAGGCACGGGACACCCGCGCGGTGCATCTTACCATCGCCGGGGTCGAGGCGCCCGACGACACGCATCCTGACGACGATGCCCTCGCCGCTGACACCGGCCCGACGAAGAACGACGGGTGCGGGTGTATCCTTGTTATGTGAGATATACCGGAACGGTCACTTGGCAGGGATCTTCGAGAGGATATCCATGACCTTCTGGTGCCCTTCGTCGGTCGCGTAGTCGAGCGCCGTCTTCCCTTTTTCGTCCTTGTCGTCGGCGGTCGCCCCCTTTGCGAGAAGCATCTTCACCACCTCGGTCGCCCCCATCTCGGCCGCTATCATGAGCGCGGTGCGCCCCTTGGCGTTCTTTTTCGACACATCGGCCTTGCTGGCGAGCAGTTCCTTCACCGATGCGACATCGTCGAGACTCGCGGCCCCCATGAGCGCCGTCATGCCATAGGCATCCTGCGGGTTCGGATCGGCCTTCGCCTTCAGGAGCACCTTGACGATACCGGGCATGGAACTCGATGCCGCCGCCATGAGCGGCGTCTTCCCCTTCGTGCCGGGCACATTGACATCGGCCTTTTTCTTGAGCAGCGCCTGCATCATCTTCTCGTTGCCCTGATCGACCGCGTACAGGAGCGCGGTGTTGCCCTCGTCGTCCTTCGCGTTCACCTCGGCCTTCTTGTCGAGAAGCATCTGGAACACCTCGAAATTCTCCTTGCGCGCGGCATAGTGGAGCGCCGTACGCTTGAGTTTATCGGCGACATTGACGTTGGCGCCCTTTCGGATGAGTATCTTGGCGATCTCCCAGTTGCCCATCGCGATGGCACGCATGAGCGGCGACTCGCCCTCGCCGTCGCAGAGGTTGATGTCGGCTTTTTTCTGCAGGAGCAGGTCGACCAGTTCCGGCCGTCCTTTCTCGGCGGCGAGGATGAGCGGCGTATCTTTGTTGTCGTTGATCGTGTTCACCGCGGCTCCCTGCGCGACGAGCGTCTTGGCGGAGTCGTCATCGCCCATCTCCACCGCGTTGCAGAGTTCGCAATCGGCCGCAGACAGCATCGAACCGGCACCGACGACTATCAGAACGACCACTGATCTCAAGACGTTACTCGCATTCACGGCACACCTCCTTGCTCGCAACAGCACCTCGTACGGGCCCAGTATACTACCACGGAAAAGTTTTTTCAACCTTATCGAACCAAAAAGGCCCCGGACATAACTTCCGCTCACCGAATACCGCTGTTTGAGGAGATAACTTGACCGTCACTCTCTCCCGTGCTTATAGTGCGTCGGACATACTCCGGGAGGATATCATGGGTTCAGCCATCGAGAAAAAGGCGATAGACACGATACGCGTGCTCGCCATCGACGCAATAGAAAAGGCACGGTCGGGACACCCCGGCCTCCCGATGGGGGCCGCGCCGATGGGCTACACGCTCTGGCACCGGCACCTCATGGTCGACCCGGTCGATCCGTCATGGCCCGATCGTGACCGTTTCGTCCTCTCGGCGGGACACGGCAGCATGCTACAGTACGCCCTGCTCCACCTCGCCGGGTTCTCGCTCACGATGGACGATCTCAAGAACTTCCGGCAACTCGGCTCGCTCACGCCGGGCCATCCCGAGTTCGGCCACACCGCGGGTGTCGAAAC